>CBFGRJ010000329.1:0-8335 GCA_965651135.1 uncultured Myxococcales bacterium | reverse complement strand
TGGCGCCATCGTAGATCTGAACGGTTCTGCTATGCCCGAGCTTTTCATGGTGGCGCTCGGGAGCAGTCTCATCAGCCTGGAATCGCCGTTCAGGAGCTTTCTCTTTGCCCCGAACGCGACGGTGCAACTGAGGGAACCCCACGGCCAGTCGCACGCCGGTACAATCTTCGCGAACCGCGTTGTCTTTGATGCCGCTGCAACCTTAGAGCACGTGCCTCTACCTCTCGAGAAGTTCTTTCCCACCTCGCTGGGCTTGGATCCCTTCGAGGAGCGTCCGAAAGAAACCATCGTCGGTCAGACACCCGTGGGCGATCCGATTCACGAGTGCGATCCGGGATTGATCCTCGAGTACACGCTCGACGGTATCCAGGCTGAAACCGAGCTCGATTTCCGCACGCTGGAAGAGAGTGAGGTCGGATGTATCGACGAATACTTGGAGTGCGGTCCCGACGGCCAACTCAGTAGCGCGCATGCGGTGGGCCTCGCCGAGCTGAACGGGGTACCGGCTCCGGACGCGGTGTGCGAAGGCGCTCCAGAGAGCTTCCCGTGTGGCGTCGATCCTGAGTCCGTCGTTTGGGACGACGAGTTCGGCCTGTGCCAGTCCGATGCGGACTGTCTGCTGTTCGGAAAGGTATGCGCTAAGGTGTGCCTGCAACCCGGCTGCACGGGAAGCCCCGACTGCATCGACCCGACCTGCAACATCGTGCAGCACCGTTGCGCGGCGCCGTTCACGAATTGTGAAGCCACACCGACCGAGCATCAGTGCGAGACGCGCACGGAATGCCCTGATCCGGATGCATCAGGAAGCTCGGACCCGAACGATCACGAGCTCAGTGATGTCCCCCCAAGCAACCTTGACGATCCGCCGGTTGAAACACCGCCGTCCTTCGAAGGGCCCGATAATCGCCCTGCAGAATACCTCGCCTTAGAGGACGCCTACTGTAGGGATGCGCCAGGGCAAATTATGACAGACCTGCAGCCGGAGCCTGACGAACGGGAAGTCGGGGTCGGCAATGACAAATGGGGGTTCTTCGGGAATGCGGACATCGAATTCAATGCCAGCTCGCGGCCCCTTCCACTCGGGGGGCAAGCGACCGTAGACGCTCTTGGCAGGGCCTTCGTGGATCTCAGCGTGCGGCTCTGGGGACACGATGTCTCCGTGTTCCGCGCTGGCGGGTTGGCCCGCTTTGAAACCTGCGGGGGCGAGATCACGCGTGAGCTAAAACTCTTTGGCTTCGACATCGATCCGGGCTTCGAGGACCCGCTGCCCGCAACTAGCAATCCAATATGCGAGACCATCGCGCTCGTTCGTGGTGCACGGGTCACCACCCTGCGGGATATGATGATTCGCGCGATCGACGCGAAGGAACACACGGAGTGTCTGGGACCCGTCGGGGACGGCACCGGTGTGAATGGAGCGTTTCACCAGAACTTCTGCGAAGACTCTCTCCTACCTCTACAGAACTTCGCAAACCAGGTAGAGGGCTTCGATCCACCCACGAGCTGCGACACTCCCGCGGATTGGCAGGCGATCCCCGGAAAGTGGGTCGAGCTGTACAAGGCACATCGAAACCGAGTGGCCAGTGACATAGCGGAGCTTAACGACCTTCAGCTCGACTTCATCTCCGGTCTGCCGACCATCGAGACGCCCTTTTTGGATCGGGAGCAGAACTTCACGGCCTACAGGCAGGTGATCTACTACCCGCTCGGCCCGGTCCTGATCACGATCGAGCTCGAGCTGGCGGGATACTGGGGCGTGCACGGTGTCATGGAGAACAGGTTTGGCATTCAGCCCTTGCAGGTTCAGACCCTCGCGACGCTGGCGCCAACCTTTGGAATCACCGCAGTCGTTTTCGCGGGCGTCGGCATCGGGCCGGTGAGCGTCGGGGTCGGTGGCGATCTGCTGCTTTCGGAGCTGCAATTGCCGATGACAGCCGGGGCCGTCATTAGCCAGACCACCCCGCCGGAGGGCGATACTCGACCTCGCCCGTTCCCGGAGCTCCCCTACGCGTTCGAGCAGCCGATCGCTGGAATTCCAAGCTTCCCGACCTTCAGCCCTAGCTGGTCCAGCTGGGGCACCGATTGGAATTTCGGAGCCGCGCTGCGCGCCAAGTTCCTGGACGGCAACATCAACCTTCAGGCGCGCGTGCGGATGCTGTTCTACAGCAAAACGTTCAAGAAGATTCTTGCAGACTGGGAAGGCTTTTCGAAGGACTACCCGCTGGTTGGGCAGCTGCTCAGCGCGGACGAGAACGGGCGGGTGCTCGTAGTCCCCAGCGACGGCTTTTCGAACCCGGGTTGGTCGTTCGAGGAAATCGACTACATCGATCCGGATGCGCTGGCCGCCGCGCTGCTTCGAGAAGGACCACCAGAAGCAGATCCAGTTGCCTGTGGCGGGCCGCCTCGCATCGGGCCATGTGAAGAAATCAAGTAACATGCTATAGCCACGCCATGAGATGCCAGAGCACCATGAACTACTGGGTACTCTCTTGCTCGGTCACGCTGTTGGCTTGTGGCTCGTCCGAAGAGAATTCGCCCAATCCAACGGCCAATGGAGGGGCGAGCTCAGACGCAGGCACCAGCACCACCGGCGCGCCGCTGGGAATCACCTCTGCCGGCGGCATGACCGGTTCAACCAACGGCGCAGCAAGTAGCGCGAACGTTAGTAGTTCCTCGACCAGCGGCGGCGAAGGCGGCTCGGGTGGCAGCCCGGTCGTTGATCCTTTGGGCCGGAAGCGGAGGATCGCCGTCGATGACAACCGGGTGTGCGTCATCTCGGATCAAAGGCAAGTGGTGTGCTGGGGATCCGGAACGGGTAGCGACCCGCCGCCCGAGTCGGACAATACCTTTGACGCTATTGCGTCGAAAGCGGACGCATCGTGTGCACGAAGAACCGATGGCTCCGTGATTTGCTGGGGCTTTATCTTGGATGGCAGCCCTACCGGGACTTTCTCTGATTTCAGTGTCGGGAATAGCTACTTCTGCGGATTGGATGGCTCCGACATGGTGGTTTGCTTCGCGACGGCAATGGATGACCCGACTCCTTCGGGCGCGCCCAGCATACCACTAAGCGCCATCGATTCTGGCCTCGCCAGCGTGTGCGGACTTGATTTCTCGGGTGCTATCCATTGCTGGGGAGAGGACTTAGCTGGGGGCGAGACCAACCCGCCTGCGGGCACGTTTACTCAAATCGCGTTTGGTACGTTCCACGGCTGTGCGCTCTCACTCAGTGGCACCGCGTCCTGCTGGGGCCAGAATGGCCAGACAGACGGGCAGGTCATAGCGCCGGATGGTGTCTTTCGTCAGGTTGCGGCGGGAAACACGGCTGCGTGCGGCATTCGTGCGGACAATTCAGTGCAGTGTTGGGGCATGGATGACATCGTCGACGCGGTTCCGGAAGGCGCTTTCATTGAAGTGTCGGTTGGAGAGCGAAATGCATGTGGCATTCAACCCGACGGCCAGGTGCTTTGTTGGCCGCCGATCAACGGTGGTAGGCCCGAACCGGATGACTTGAGAGCTCTGGTGGAATGAAACGACAAGGCGGACCACTGTCGCGCGTTCGTCTGATTCTGGCGGGCGGAACGCTGCTAGGGGCTTTGCTGGCGGCTAGCCTCGGCATCGTCGAGCGCTCGAAGACAAATAGCGATGGTGGATCGACGAATCCAGCGCCCACGCCGAACCAATCCCCAGATGGTATCAACGGCTTGGCCGACGCAGGCTGGGCTATCGGACAAGTACGACAGTTCACCCTCGACCAATCTAGCCTCGCCAAGGCGGGGGAAGAGACACTCGTCGACTTGAGTCTCCAAGGAGGCCTGCGCGCGACACGCGTTCCGTCAACCGCGATTTCTGGAAACTCGACCAGGCTGGTACTCGAGCTGAAACCACAGGTGCTTTCACTGAAATCGAGCCCCGAGTCCGAAACGGAACTCAGGTCGGCGCTGGAGGAGCACACTATTGTGGACATTTCGGAACGAGGACTGGTGTCGGCGATTGGATTCTCGAGCGGTGAAAGTGCCAGCCCTGTCCAGACCCTTGCTCGCGGCGTGCTTCGTGCGATCGCCGCCTCCCTTCAGATGGCCAAGCCCGGCTCGCCGCATGAAGCGACATGGACCGCAAAGGAGCGCGACATGTCGGGCGTCTACCTGGCTTCGTACGAGCGCCAGGGCGATAGCAGGGTCGAAAAGCGGAAACTGCGGTACGAGCAGCCTAGCACGCCGGTGGGTACTGGCGCGAAGCTGGAAGTCACTGAATCGAAGTCCGTTCTCCAACTCGAGCCCGGAAACTTCACGCTGGCGGGACTACGCCAATTGTCATGCGACGAAGGGCAGCAGGTGACAGGCGGCACGCTTTTGCCTCAGATGTCGGCGAGGACTCAGATCCGTCTAGAGTTGACAAGAAAGCATGTCGCCAGCGATGACACGTTGGCAACGCTCCAACGGGCGACCTCCTCGGTGAAGCTGGCCAAGATCGATGACCGTTCACTCGACAGCAAAGCCATCGTGAGTCAGGCAAGGCTTGCGGGAACCAGCTACGGCGATCTGCTCGATGAGCTCCAAACAAACGCCGAGCCATCGTCGATCACCGGATCTCGCGCACGCGCATACAGTCAGTTCGTGGCTCAATTGCGCCACCAGCCGGACAACGTAAGCGACGCATTGACCAGAATTCAAGCGGGCGACAAGCTCGCGGGCACGCTGATCGACGCCCTCGGCAATGCTGGGACGCCAGAGGCGCAGGCCGCCCTCAGAACCCTGGTCAACGATGCAAACCAGTCAGTCGAAACCAAACACCAAGTAGTTCTGGCGCTGGCGATGGGCGAGTACCCGACGGCTGAGACCACAGAGCTACTCCAGGAGTTGCAGACGGACGAAAAGCTCGGACGACAAGCAAAGTTCGGTCTCGGTACCGCCGCGTATCACCTGCGGGCACGAGGCGATGCGAGGTCACAGGCGCTCGTCGAGCTTCTCGAGGAAGAGCTTGCCCAAGCCTCGAGCCTTGTCACCCTCATCGACTACCTGAAAGCCCTCGGCAACGCAGCCGACCCAGCATCGCTGGATGCCATTGCAAAGTACCTCGCTCATGAGAACTCGAGTGTGCGCGCAGCGGCAGTGGATGCTTTGCGTCGAATACCAGGAGGGGTAGCCGACCAGTACCTTGCCAAAGCGCTTGGCAAGGATGCGGCACCGAATGTCCGCCAAAAAGCAGCAGAGTCGATTGCCTACCGCGGCGCTTCCGCGGTCCTCGTCTACGCCCTCATAAACTGTTTGACCCATGAGCCGGAACGCACTGTGCGCTTAGCCGCGGTTCGCACTGCACTGCGCTGGGCCAGCCAGACGCCACAACTGCGCGATACCCTGACCATCGTCGCGCAGTCTGACCGCGACAAGAAGATCCGCGAGCTCGCGGCTTCAGCGACTTGATCTACTCGGGCGAATGTCCCGGCGCGATCAGACGCGTGCCCGCTGTAACCGCCGCCCCAGCCTGCACTACCCGCTCGATTGCCCCCTGGATGCATTCCGTCACTCGGCTGCCCGCCCTCGCGATGCCGAAGAGCTTGGCGGTAGCGCGGACCAGCTCGTCGCGCTCGATGGCGTGGTTGTGCTGGAGGATGCGGCGGACGCCGGCCATCAGCTCCTCGATGGGGATGTCTTCGATCTTTCGGGCGGCAGCGCCGTTGGTTGGGGTACGGGGCTTGTCGTAGCTGGCGGGGTCGGCACCTGGCGTCCAGACGAACTCGTCGATGACAATGCCCAGGTCTTCTTCTTGTACCAGCTGCGCGAGATGGCGACGCGTCTTGGCGGTGACTTTGGTGATGCCCCAACGGGCAGCGAGGCGGGCGCCTACCACCCGCAGGTGAACGGGGCACTCGGCTGCTAGCACAGCCTCGAGGTCGGTCACGAGTTCAGCGCGGGCTTGCCAGTCGTCGAACGCAAGCGCCGACATTTGAGCGGAGAGGCGCGCCAGCTGGTAGGGCTCCCCCGCGCACTCGACAGCTGGTGGTGGTGGCGTGATATCGCCATGGGTGGGTCTCGCCAGCTCGAGCTCTGGTTCCGCTCGGGCGGGGGCGTAGGTGTTCGCACCTTCGATCGTGCGGGTTGCACCTTGTGCGCGGGCCGCAGCAATCGCCGCCTCCAGCTTTTCGAGTGCGCGGTCACGGGCGGTCCACCAGTCCGTGGACCAGATGCGAAATAGTCGCCAGCCGAGCGAGCGCAGCACGGCTTCGCGCAGGCGGTCGCGATCGCGGGCGGTCTTGGCGCTGTGGTAAGCGGCGCCGTCGCATTCGATGCCGAGCAGAAAGCGACCCGGGTTTTCCGGATCGACGATGGCCAGATCGATGCGATAACCGGAGCAGCCCACCTGAGTCTCTACTTCGTATCCGCGCCTGGTGAGCTCCTCGTACACATCCTCCTCGAAGTAAGAGTCGAACGTGACTTCGTCGCTGACGTCGACCGCTTCGGCGATGGCTCGCGGTCCATGCTCTGCGTATCTGAGAAAACTCCGCAGGTCGTGGACGCCTTGCGCGTTGCTACGGCGCAAGTCAATCTGGTCCGCGCGCAGTGTGCTGAACACCACCAGCTGCTGGCGCGCTCGCGTGACGGCTACATTGAGCCGGCGTTCGCCGCCCGCCTGATTCAGGGGGCCGAAGTTCATGGAGACGCGACCATGCTCGTCGGGTCCGTAGCAGATGCTGAAGAGGATCACGTCGCGCTCGTCGCCCTGCACGTTCTCGAGATTCTTGACGAACACCGGTTCGATTACGGCGTCGTCCTTGAAGTACTGTTCGATCGTTGGGTGCTTGGCGCACTCGGCGTCGAGCAGGTCCTCCACCAGCCGCTGCTGGGCCATCGAGAAGGTCACGATGCCGAGCGAGCGCTGCCGCTCGCCGGGATCGCGCAGGCGGCGCACCACTTCTGCCACGAGCGCCTCCGCCTCGGCCCGGTTGGTGCGCGACTTGCCTTTGGCGTAGCAGCCGTTGGGAACCGGAACGAGCTCGACGCCGATGCGCTTTCCGGCATCGTCGGACGAGGCGAACGTGAATAGCTTCTTGTCGTAGTAGAGGCTGTTGCTGAAGGTGATCAGGTGCTCGTGCTGGCTGCGGTAATGCCAGCGTAATTGCAGCTCCTGCATCCCGGAGGCGAGGCATTCATTCAAAATGCTTTCGAGCTCGTCACCGACTTCGTCGGTGGCGTTCTCCTCGTCGGGGCTGCGGCTGAAGAAGCTGGTAGGTGGCAATTGCTTCGAGTCACCCACGACGATCAGCTGCCGTCCGCGAGCAATCGCCCCGATGGTGTCGGCGGTGGGCAACTGCGATGCCTCGTCGAACACCACGATGTCGAAGCGCTCCTTCGGGTCGAGGTATTGTGCCACCGAAAGCGGGCTCATCAGCAGGCAGGGTTTGAGCCTGCGCCGGACGTTGGGGATTTCCTGGAACAGCCGGCGGATGGGCTTGTGGCGCGCCTTCTTCTGGAGCTCGCGGCGAAGCACCGCCATCTCTCCGTCAGCCCCCTGGGGCGTCTGTGCGGCCAGCACGGCATGCGCCTTCTGTGCCGCGCTTGCTCCGAGCGTGGCATCACACGTTCGAAAGCGCTCGACCATCGCGTCGTGGGCGCCGGCATCGAACGCGGTCAACACCGGGTCACCAGTGTACTCGATGGACACCCAGGCTTGCACGTAGGCTCGCTCGAAGGCCTCCAGAAGCTGACCTAGCTCGAGCTCTCCCCGCTCGCAGGCAGCCACCAGCGCGAACTCCGGCCGATCCTTCAGCGCGTGCCGTTTGGCCTGGTACTGACACCAATCTCGAAGCCGGGGCGCGCCTGACTGGTAGCGGCGCATCACCTCGGCCACGCGCTGTGGTGACGCTTGCTCGGCCGACCATGCCGTCTCCTCGTCGATCTCGGCGAGCTGGACCAATGGTTCGAGTGCAGCGCGGAATGCCTCGAAGGCCTGTTGGAACCGGCGAGCTTCGTGGCTGCTTTGCAAGGCGCCCTCCTCTATCCAACTCAGCACTGCTTGGCGCGCGGCGGTGCCACCGATTCCGGGGCAGCGAGCCAGCCTGTCGAGCTCCTCGCGCAGGCGATGCGTTGTCTCCACCCGTTGCCGCAGCTCAGGCCAGTGGGCTTCATGCTCTTGCCCGACTCCCATCAGCGACCGCGTCGCTGGCCATGCGCCATCGAAGCGTTGGCGGAGCTCACGCAGCTGGCGCGCCGCCTCCACCTCCTCCAGCAAGACAGGAGGCTTGGGCAGCGCGCCGCCCTTGCGCACGGAACGCAAGAGCCGGCGCGTGGTCCACAGCATGAACCAGGCAATCAAGAAAAAGGCCGTGCCCCAGGTG
>CBFGRJ010000328.1:0-8358 GCA_965651135.1 uncultured Myxococcales bacterium | reverse complement strand
GGTTCGGTGTGTACATGCTCACCGGCGCGCTGTGCCTGAGCCTCAGCGTTCGCTTGGATCCCACGGCGCTCGCGGTGATTGGCGGTGCGCTCGCCTTTGCCGTGGGTTTTGCCATGCGCGATTTGGTCGCCGCGTTCATTGCCGGCATCACGATCATGTTCGATCGTCCTTTTCAGGTCGGCGATCGGGTTCAGTACGCCGGGCAATACGGAGACATCGTCGAGATTGGGCTGCGCAGCGTGCGAATGAACACGCTGGATCACAATGTGGTCACCATTCCGAACAACAAGGTCCTGACCGACGTGACCGCGTGCGCCAACTACGGGGCGCTCGAGATGCAGATGGTCATGGAGTTTTTCGTGGGTGTGGACCAGGACATTCGTGCCGCCTGCGAGCTGGTACGCGAGGCGTGCTTGACGAGCCGCTACGTGTTTCTGGCACGCCCGGTGAACGTGACCGCCAAGCAGATCATCATCGAAAACTACGTGGCCTTTTCGATCAAGGCTCACCCTTACGTCCTCGATACGCGCTACGAAAAGGACTTCGAGACGGACGTGCACGTGCGAGTGCACGAAGCCTTCGCGCGACATGGCATCCAGCCGCCAGCCGTCCTACACCGGAACCTACCCCTACCCATGGCGTCAACAGATGCGCTTCACCCAGCCGACGTTAACGGCGGGCGCAGCAGAGCTGCCAACTCCGTACCACCTGGACGCAACTGACCTCGCGACCTTCTAAGGCGTTGCGGCGGCTCGTTTCAGCGCTTTGCGCCGGCTCTTCTTACGCCCCTTCTTGGCTGCCACCTTGGCGAAGAACTTGCGGTCGAGCCATTCGGTGACCGGCAGCGCCACGTAGACGGAGGAGAACACACCGAGCACCATGCCGATGATCAGGGTGAGCGCGAAATCTTTGAGAGCGCCCGTGCCCCAGACGAAAAATGCCAGCAAGCTGCCGATGGTCGTGAGGCTGGTGAGAATGGTTCGGCTGAGCATTTCCGACGTGCTCAGGTCGACCAGGTACTCGAAGCTCACGCCGCGGTGCTTGCCCAGGTTCTCTCGTACGCGGTCGTAAACGACGACGGTGTCGTTCACCGAATATCCGATAATGGTCAAAATCGCCGCCACGGTCGTCAGGTTGAGCTCCTTGCCCAAAAGGATGAGCGCGCCGATGGTCACGAGCGCGTCGTGGGCGAGCGCAAACACGCCTCCAGGCGCAAACCGGAGATCGAACCGGAAAGCGACGTAGAGCATGATGAAGACGAGCGAGATGATGACGCTCTTGATCGCCGCGTCTCTCAGCTGGGCCCCCGCCTTGGGCCCGATCCACTCGACACGCAAGGCTGCCTCCGGCGCTCGTTCTCCGAGCCTTTGCTGGAGCACCTCCATCAACTGGTCGCCCTTGCTCATCAGGTAGATGTCCACCTTGTTGGCGCGCTCGTTCTGAATCGTCGGGTTGTTCTCCCCCGCACGCAGCGACACGCCCGACACCTTGGCCATTTGCTGCTTGACCCAAGCCAGGTCGGGAGAACCCTGGAACCTGACGCTGATTTTTCCTCCGCCCGGGCTGAACTTCACCTCGGTAGCTTGTCGCTCGCTGGGGCATTCGGCCGCCGGCAGCTGGTCACCAAAACAGAGCGCCCGCTCGATGGCCGCCTGCTGCGCTTCGTCGATGGTGCTGACGTCTTGTACGCGGATCAGATAGCGATGCGGATTGTTCTCGTCCTGCACCTTGATCACATCGGGACTGTGGAAGTCTGCCGAGGTGACGACTTCTCTGATCTCTTGTGCGCTCACCGCACCCTTGAAGGCCACTTCGATTTCGGTACCACCCACGAAGTCGGTTCCCAAGCGTGGGCCCGGCACGAACAAGAGCACCACCGACCCGAGCATCATCAGCAGTGAAAGCGTGACCGCCGCGCGCGTGTAGCGCGTGAAATTGTAGACCTTGCCAATTGGAAATAGCTGCATCGCTCGGCCTCAACCCATCCCAAAGCGCACGCGACTTTGCAGGGCGCGAATCCAAAGATCGAAGAGCAACCGGCTGACGACAAGGCCGGTGAAGATGCTGCAGGTCACACCGATGATCAGTGTCACCGCGAAGCCCTTGATGGGACCGGTACCGTACTGCATCAACACGAGCCCGGCGATCATCGTCGTCAGCTGACCGTCGATGATCGCGCTGAAAGCCTTACCGTAGCCGAGATCTACCGCTGCTCGCGGGCTCTTACCCGTTCGCAGCTCTTCACGAATTCGCTCGTTGATCAACACGTTGGCGTCCACGCTCATGCCGATCGTCAACGCCAAACCGGCAATGCCCGGCAAGGTCATCGAAGCTCCGAAAGAAGCCAGGATGGCCAGCTGCAGGAACAGGTTCATGAGGACCGCCACGTCCGCGATCAATCCTGCCTTGTGATAGTAGATCACCATGAAAATCAGGATCAGAAGGCCACCCCCTATGGCGCCTTCGACGCCGAGCGCGATCGACTCTTGCCCGAGCGACGGCCCGATGTGTTGTTCGTTCGACGGCGATATCGGCGCTGGCAGCGCCCCCGAGCGCAAGACCAACTCGAGCTTCTTCGAATCTCGAAGTTGAGCCTCGGGGTCCCCGCGACCCATCGTGATAGACGCACGCCCGCCCGTGATCTTCGTCAAGATCTCCGGAGAGCTCGCCACGCGTTCGTCCAGTATGATGGAGAAGCGCTTGTGCACGTTGGCGCCGGTGATGCGCGCAAAAATGCGTCCGCCTTGATCGGTGAAGTCGAGCTGCACGTGCCAACCGCCGAAGCCCTGGTCACTCTGATCGGGCACGGCCGCGGCATCCCGAATCATGTCACCGGTGATTTCGGCGCGGCTATGCAGAAAGTAGGTGCGCCAGCCGTCGTCCTTTTCTTCGAGCGTGGTCTGGTTGACGACTACCGTCTCCAGCTCGAAGCCAATTTCGCGGTCCTGAGGCACTTCTAGCTGGGCGGTCCATTCTTTGAAGCGCTTGAGCGCGTCCTCGGCAGTCTCGCCTTTCTGGAGCTTCAAGTAGGCGTAGCTGACGACCTTGCGCAGTACCTCACCCTTGTCGTTCGTTCCGACCGGGACGGCCTCGGTGCGAAACTCCAACCCCTCGGGCAACGACGCCGGATCGACCTTGTCTTTGATTTTGCCGAAAAAGTCCTCGCTGTCGGCGTTCAGCTTGAACTCGAGCCGCGCTGTCTGGCTGATGATTTCGCGAATCGTGTCAAAGCTCGCCTCGTCTTCGCCAGGCACCTCGATGATGACGTCTTCGTCACGCGTCGAGACGGATGCCTCTCTGAGACCCAGCTGATCGACGCGCCTCAGGATGATCTCGCGCGCCTGCGCGACCGCACGTTCTCGTACGGCGCTCTCCGCTGCTTCACGGATGTTGAACTCGAAGGTCGACTTGTCGATTTGTCGAGCTTCGAAGTCGGGCTTGAACAAGTCGCGAAAGCGCGCATCGATCTTGGATGGGTCCGCCCCTTGTTTGACGCGCAAGATCACGCTGTCGGTCGCACCCTTTGGCTTGACCAGCTCCACCTTCTCGTTGAGCTTCTTCAGGACGTCATCGCTCGGCGGCTCGTCTCCTTCGTGGCCCGCATAGACCTTGGCGAGCTCCTTGCGCATGTCCTCGTAGTAGCGATCGCGCTTGTCTTTGATCGCTTCGTCGACGTCGACCGTGTAGACCAGCCGAAGCCCCCCGCGAAGATCGAGGCCGGCAACCAGCCGGAACTGCACCTTGTCTTTGATGTAGCTTGGGCACGGAAAGTAACCGCCGCTCATGCTGTTGAGCGAGGGCCACAGCGCGATGAACCCGAGAAGCCCAATGCTGGTGACCAGGCCACAGCGCATCCTCCAGTTCATGTCGATGACGGGCAATGCCGCGATCAGCGACCACAACAAGAGCACCCCGAGCACAGTCATCGCCCAGAACGAATCGGCGTTTGCGGCAGCCGCGGCACCGGCAGCGCACACGGCCCCGAACCAAAACACGGTGCGCCGCGGGCGGTGCAATAGCCCGGCCATCGCGAGGGCAAACACGAGGCCCGAAAAAACGTAAAGCAGGTAGGTGTTGACCACGGCAGTCTCGCGGGCGTTCTTACTTCTTTTTCTCCACCGACGCAGCGTTCTCCGCGGTGTCTTTTCCAATCAGGCCTGTTTTGACGAAATCCACTTTGACGCCGGGGGCCAACTCCACCTTGGCGTAGCGATCACCCATTTCGACGAGCTTGCCGACGAGCCCGCTTTGCGTCACCACGCGGTCGCCCTTCTTGAGCGCTGCGAGCGCGGCCTGCTGCTTCTTTTGCTGCGAGCGCGTGGAAAAAAACATCATGAGCAGGAGCGGCACCAAGAGCAGCAGAGGAAAAAGCATGCCGAGCCCGCCACCGGGCGGTGCGGGCTGTGCGCCGCCACCGTCACTCGGCTGGGCTTCAGAAGCGCCCGAGGCCTTTTGCTGCCCGGGTGCCGGCGGCAGCTCTTGGTAGTAACGTGTGGCTAAACTCAAAATGTCCTCCAAATCTCGGGGTTTCGCTCTCGCGAACTCGAGTCGGCCGGCCTATACCCAGATTCCCCGGGCCGCGCAAGCATGCCATGGGACCCATGCAGCATCCGGCCACGAGGATTCATTCCCGAACCGCTGTACGGACCACCGGACCCAATGAACTTCTGCGCAGATTCAACGGTGTTCGAGCCGGCTTGACAGGGATCAACGCCAGTTGTAGTTGATCGCCCCCTGCTTCTAGGAAAGACACAGAACTCGGTGGGATCCGGCCCTACCGATCCTCAGGCGCGTAGCTCAGTGGTAGAGCACTACCTTGACACGGTAGGGGTCGGCAGTTCAATCCTGCCCGCGCCTACTGCTGCAGCGCGCTTTCGCGCGGTGGCAGCGCACGGCGACCCGGCGGCAGCGAATCGACTATGACCGCATCGACCATGACCGCATCGACTATGACAGCGGCTGCTTCGTGATGCGCCAGGTCCAACGGCGGGCGACCTTGGGGGGTGCGAGCCGGCGAACGCAGCGGCGACACCTCGGCTTGCTTGCCGCGAGCGGCGCAACCAGACCATTAGCAGCCACTTTGCGCGCCGAAACAACGGCGCGGGCTCAGTCGTGAGCGCATTCAGCAGCATTGGGCAGTTACCAGAAAGGAAGCGAGAAAACCTTTAATGGCAATGAGACGACGCTTTACGCGGGAACCGCGCGGACCACAAATCCGCATCAACCACCGAATACGGGTGCCGGAAGTGCGCGTCGTGGCGGAGGACGGCTCCAACCTCGGAGTGTTGTCGACGGAAGCGGCGTTGAAACGCGCGCGCGAGGTCGGCCTCGATTTGGTAGAGGTCAATCCCAAAACCACGCCCCCGGTATGCAAGATTCTCGACTTCGGCAAGTACAAGTACGAAGAGAAGAAGAAGAAGCGCGAGGCAAAGCGCAAACAAACCGTGGTCGAGGTCAAGGAAATCAAGCTTCGCCCCAAAACCGACGACCACGATCTCAACGTGAAGGTCCGAGCGGCGCGCAAGTTCCTCGAGTCGGCCAACAAGGTCAAGGTGACGTGCAGGTTTCGCGGCCGCGAAATCACGCATCCCGAGCGAGCGAGAATGCAGCTCGATTACATCGTCGCCCAAGTGGAAGATCTCGCCAATATCGAGCAACCCCCCACCATGGAGGGGCGCACCATGGCGCTCATCGTGGCACCCAAACCCCAGGTGCTGCAGCGACTCGCCAAGGAGAGAATCGAGCGCGAAAAGGCTCGCGAACAGGAGCGTCAGCGTGACGCTGCCAAGGGACGAGTCCCAGCAGCAGGCGAGCAAGATCAACCGGAGCCCGAAGATACGGAGCTCGAAGAAGAGGACGAGCTCGACAACGACGACGAGTTCGACGACGACGACGACGACGACGAGGACGGCGACGAGGACGACGACGACGACGACGACAACGACAGACGTTGATCGGCCAGACCTCGATCGCCCCTCAGCCCAAGGCGCCCCTCAGCCTAAGGCGCCCTTGGGAATCAGCCCACCAAACCAGGCCCCGGCCAAGCCAGCCAGCAACACCAACACGAAAATCAGCACCAGGGTGCCTTTGCCGCCACCGGAGTGGGACATCTGCAGCGCTTCGTCGATCTGCTCGGGGGTGGGTCCGATGGGAGTTTGCACGACAGGCGGCGCCGGGCTGGATGCGTCGAGCGGCATGGAGCCCGAACGGCTGAACGGTGAATCGTCCTCGAGAGCCGACAGATTGCCGGCTTCGAACTGCTGACGTTGCGGCGCACTGCCGCTGGTGCGCAGATCGCCGAGGCTAGAAGCCCAATCCTGAGCGACCGTTGCGCCGGGAATCGCCTCGCCGTCGCTGACACTCTGCCGACCCTCTAGCGACGTGAACTCGAACAAAGCCGCGTCGATCAACGAACCGATGATCGATCCCGACATTGCCTGACGCTGCTTTTCTTGCTGGCGCTTGGCGCGAATCGGCTCGACCAATGTCGCAATGTCGAACGACGAAACGGGGCGCGAGAGCCTGAAGAGCACCTGATTGAGATCGTGCGCAAACTCGCGGGCAGTCTGGTAACGACGATTCGGGTCCGCTGCCAGACCTCGCGCCACCACACGCTCGAGCTCCGGCGTGACCTGCTGGTTGAACTGACGTACGGGCGGCACCTCTGCGCGCTGGACCTGCCTGACCGTCTCCAGATCGGTCTCGCCCAAGAACAAGCGCCGACCGGCTAGCAGCTCCCACAAGATGATGCCGACCGCAAAAATGTCGGTGCGTTGGTCCACCGTCTTGCCCTGCGCGGCCTCCGGCGACAGATAGCTGAACTTGCCCTTGATGATGCCCGGCTCGCTTCTTTCGAGCTGGCTATTGGCTTTGGCGAGACCAAAATCCACGATTTTTACTTCGCCATGCCGCGTGACCAACACATTGGGTGGCGACATGTCGCGATGCACGATGTTCATGGGCCTGCCCTCGGCATCGCGGAGCTCGTGCGCATACGCCAGGCCCTCGCAGATCTTCACGCAAATCAAACACGCCAGCTCCGGAGCCATCTGGCGATTCGTCTGGCGCAAGTACTCGATGATCGCCTTTAGGTCGGCGCCATCGACGTACTCCATCACGATGAAGTAGGTGTTGTCGCCGACCCCGATATCGAACACCTGCACGCAGTTCGAATGCCCGAGGTGGGCGCTCACACGCGCCTCATCGAGGAACATCCCGATGAACTGTTTCTTCTCCGAGAGGTGCGGCAGCACGCGCTTGATCGCGACCGTTTTCTTGAACCCCTCCAGGCCGGCACTCTCGGCACGAAATACTTCCGCCATCCCGCCCGAGGCGATCTTCTCGATGACTTTGTACCGCTGTTGCTGCTGTGCCATGCTCGGGTTGCGCTACCAGGCCGCTTAGCACGGACCCTACACGCAGCGTAGGGTCGAGCCACGCAAACGGTCAACCGTTGATCGCGGGACCGTTGACTTACCTGACCTTACGTCTCAGCGTAACATCTTGCAGCGCAAAGTCGAAGCGCCGCTACCCCCGCCGGCATCGTGGACGAACCACACAGCCGCTGAAACCACACAGCCCGCCGAAAACAGCCTTGCGTGCTTCGACACAGCTTGCACTTGACCCGCGCCCGCACACGGCGGATAAGGCCGGCCCATGAGCTCTGACCCTGAAAAGGATTCGGACGAACTCGACCCGGACGAACCGAGAACTCCCCTGTGGCTCAGCCTCCTGGGCGGTGGACTCTTCTTGCTCGCACTCTTGCTGTTCTTGTTGACGCGCACGAGCACCGAAGCCGAAATGGAAACCGGCGACACGGAAGCAGCGGGTACCAACACCGAAGAAGCCGCGGACGCCCCTGGTGAACAACCCGAAGGCGACACCGAAGATCACGCCGACCACGGCCACTAATCCACTTGCACGGCCACCCCCATCGATCCAAACTCACCCCCCAACCCACCCGGGGCCGTAGCTCAGCTGGGAGAGCGCATGACTGGCAGTCATGAGGTCAGGGGTTCGATCCCCCTCGGCTCCACTCAATCAGATCAGGATCGGACGCGAGCCTTCGGGGCAACCGGCTCCGCCCGAGCGCAAACTCCTGGGATGGGGGAATCACGCGTGAGCGTCGATTAGTACTAGCTCGTCCCGGCTCGCGCTCGCCCACGCGCTGCCCACGCGCCGCGTCAGGCCCGGCCCGCTCGTTGTGCACTCGACACGCCCGTGGTCGTTCACGGCCCTCCGCACGCCTCGCGCTTGACCCGTACGAAATCGCGCCCGAAGTCTTGCTCAGCAGCCAGCGCATTGTGCGCGTGACGAACCGACTCCGCTGGCGCCGGCGCTGGTGCTGTTCGGCTGGCA
>CBFGRJ010000327.1:0-8382 GCA_965651135.1 uncultured Myxococcales bacterium | reverse complement strand
CGAGCGTACTCGGCGCGGCCCCGGCGACCGGCTGGTGCGGTCTGGAGGGCGCTCGATGCCACAAACTGCGCACTTGTTGTCGGTAGCGCGATACTCGACACCGCGTCGAGTATCGATCCGGTCGCGTCTAGTATCGATCGGAGCGCGTCCCCCGGTCGCCCAACTCGCATCGTGAGTACTCGACCTGGCATCGTGAATACTCAAACTCGCGTCGAGTATCGATCGGGGCGCGCCCCCCGGTCGATCGGGTCGCGTCGAGTGTCGATCAGGGCGCGTCGAGTAGGCCTGACCGCGATCCACGAGAAAATCCAGCAATTCTCGGCGGTTGGCGGAACCTGCAAAAAAAGTCGCGCCGCCTGTCGAACTCGGGCGGGGTCGATCGATGTGTCTGTAGAGCCTCGCTGGCGGCGCATCCGGCGCCGTGGCGGTGCTCGCCCATCCAAGACACCGAGACACGAGGTTACCGATGACCACCACAACTTTCTCCGCTCCGCTCTCCAGCTCCCTCCCGCGCGCCGGCCGCTACCTGGCCACCGGCGCCCGCTTCGCGCTCGGGTTCGTGTTCTTCGCCGCCGGGCTGGCGGTGCTCTTGAACGTGGCCCCGCCGCCAGACACCCCGCCGCCCGCGGCGGCAGAAGCGTTCGGCATGGCGCTGCATGGCACGGGCTACATGCTCCCGCTGATCAAGGTCACCGAGGTGCTGGCGGGCGCGCTGCTGCTCGCCAACTGCTTCGTGCCGCTGGCGCTCGTCATCCTGGCGCCCGTGGTGCTCAACATCGTGGCGTTCCACGTGTTCCTGACGCCAGGCGACGTGGCGATGCCGATCGTGCTGCTGGTGTTGGAGCTGTACCTGGCGTGGGCCTATCGCTCGGCATACGCGAGCCTGTTCGTGCGGCGCCACACGCTGTGACCGGGCGTACCCTCGCTCGCCCGTCGTGCACCGCAGTGTAGCCGCAGTCGGACCGCAGCGGGACCGCAGCCCGCTGCGGTCATGACAACGAGAGCGTCAACGCGTGGCCCATGTAGAAGAAGCGTCGTGTTCAAAGCCCCCTGCCGCAACCGGCAACGGAGAACTACGTCGTCGAAAACTACTTGAAGCAGTGGCCTTGGCTCTCCCTGGAAGAAGCAATGGCCGCGCCCGACGGCACCACGGTGCTGGTCAACGGGCGCGTGGAACTGCATCCCAAACTCCCAAGCGCGCTATTGAGAGCCGACACCAGACCGTGTCAAGCACCTGCTGCCTGACGTGTCCGACAGCCGCCACAATCTCGATTTCTACTCGCTCGAACGAAGGGGCCCCCCGACGACGAGTAGCGATCCATCGCGACGAAACTCGACATCCGTGAGTTTTGCCCATGTCCACGGTGCGCTGGATTCGGAGGTTCGGAACCGACAGGAACGTAGGCTGGCTACCCGCCGCGATAGTTGCTTGCCATCATGTGAGAAAGCGAGCGCACGCACGGACTCTGGCGTTTCTACTTGCGCGATCAGCTTGCCCACTCATCCGGATCGAGTTCGAGCGTCATTGCGTAGTCGCGAAATCCGTTCGCTATCCAAAACGAACGTGCCGCCGCATTGGCCGTCAACACCTCTAGCACGATCCTTCTATCGCTTGGCACGACCTCGCTGCGAAAGAGCCCAAAGGCTTTGCGACCGAGACCCTGACGCCGGAACTGCCGAACGACGAAGAACTGCCGGACGTGCGTACGTCCGCTCTCGTCCTCCCGAAACAGCGCGTACGCCACTGCGTTGCCCTCGTGATGAAACAAGACTGCCTGATAGTCGGACGAAAGCCAGCCAAGCATGCGCTGCTCCAACTCGGCGACGTTCATGCGGTTGCGGTGCCCTTCGTCCGCGATGAGTTGATGATTCCACTCGGCGAGCCGCCTTACGTCTTCTCCGGTTGCGAGGCGCCACTGCATCGTTGAATCCCAAACGTATCAGGTTTCAGTTTGGGCAGTGCAACATTCTTTCCCCGGTACGCCGCAAGACCAGCCTGCACGCCCATCGGGGGACTGCTAGCTACGGAAATGTCGGAGCGAATAACAAGCCGAGCTACTGGCGCCATCGACGCCTGAGCCAGAAGCACGAAATCGCCAGAGGCCGCGGTCGAACTGATGTGTCAGCGGTCTCCGCGGCGTCGTCGAGAGGTCGTCGACGAGCGCAGGCGGAAAGCCTTCGAATATCCCGACAGGTGGATTCCGTCGCGTACGGGCTCATCGGCGACTCGTGATCGAACCCCTGGATCGGTCGCTTCGCCAACAGCGCTCGAGATCGGCGTCCTCAAAGCGAAAGCGTAGTTTGCTCCTAACGAGCGCTCCCGAAGCCATTGAAACCTAGCTCCAGCGATGCCCTCGAGGATGCAAAGGCCATGGAGCCGCTGCTTCCAGCATGGGCGGCTCGGGAACTCGACCAACGACGTGTTGTACCGGCATGATTCGGCCTTTCGAAATCGCCCAGCGCGTGCTGCCGCAAACATCGTCCGGGCCTGGTGCTCGGCGGCTTGCATCACGACTATCGAAGGGCAGCATGAAAAGCCCGGATGACTCAAGTAGCCAGCACAACTGCGTAAAACGCATCCTTGCAATTTGAACATCTTGTGTTTAATATGCAAGGATGATTCCGAGACGACAATTGAGGCCGGTGCGCGCGGCGCTCGACCGGCAGGCCGCCGTGGCGCTGATCGGGCCGCGGCAGGTCGGCAAGACGACCCTGGCGCTCGAGATCGCCGAGGATACGGACGCACTGTACCTCGACCTCGAGGCGCGGGCAGATCGCGATAAACTCGCCGACCCCGCCCTCTTCCTCGGCAACTACGAAGACCGGCTCGTGATCCTGGATGAAATCCACCGCGTCCCGGAGCTGTTCACCGCGCTTCGCGGACTCATCGACATAGGACGGCGGCGCGGGCGCAAGTACGGGCGCTTCCTGCTGCTCGGTTCGGCCTCTATCGAGTTGCTGCGGCAATCGAGCGAGAGCCTCGCCGGGCGCATCGCCTTTGTGGACATGGGCACGCTGAACGTGCTGGAGACGGACGGCGGCGCGGGTACGGCCAACAGGTTGTGGGTGCGCGGCGGCTTCCCCGACAGCTTTCTGGCGGCGTCGGATGCAGACAGCCTGGACTGGCGGGAGGCATTCATCCGCACTTACCTTGAGCGCGACGTGCCTCAATTCGGGCCGCGCATCCCGGCGGAGACGCTCGCGCGTCTGTGGACAATGCTGGCACACGGCCAGGGCACCCTGCTTAATGCGTCGCAACTGGCAACCGCGCTTTCGGTGAGCGCGCCCACCGTGAACCGGTACATCGATCTGCTGACCGATCTGCTGCTGGTGCGTCGGATGCCGCCCCTGCATGCCAATACCCGCAAACGGCTGGTGAAGTCGCCGAAGGTCTACGTGCGCGATAGCGGCCTCGTCCATGCCCTGCTCCGACTGGAAACCCTGAACGACATCGCGGGACACCCGGTGGCGGGGGCGAGCTGGGAAGGGTTCGTCATCGAGAACCTGCTTGCCGCCGCGCCCCCGCGTACGCTGGCGAGCTTCTACCGCACTTCGGCGGGCGCGGAGATCGACCTGGTGCTCGAATTGCCAGGCAAGGAGCGCTGGGCGATCGAAATCAAGCGGTCGTTGAGCGCACGCCCCGAGAAGGGCTTCTACCTCGCCAGCGAGGACATCAAGGCGACGAGAGGCTTCGTCGTCCATGCGGGAGAGGACGCCTACCCGGTGAGCAAGGACGTGGAAGCGGTGGGGCTGCAGGCGCTGGCGGAGAGGCTGGAGGCGTTGGAGAGAGGATAGGGAAGAAGCGCGCTGCTGAGGCCGATCGCGGAGGATGCCCAAACAGCGACCTCTGAGTGCTTCGAGTACGACGCCCGCGGCTACCTCCAGGCGGTGCGGAGGTCATTTCGCGCGTCCAGCCGGTATGCGGCGAGGAACTTCGAGCATTCGGGGACGACTCACTCGAAGAGACGCTCGGCCTGCTTTGCAAGCGGCTCACTCCACGCCTCAGGAAAATGCTCGACTGTGGCTCGTGCTTCGCCTGCTTTCCGTGCAATGTGAGCGCGCCCCCTCGGGCAGCAGCTGTCGCGCAATTCTTTTCCAAGGCGGATCAGAAGGTGCTAGCAGCCAAGGGCCTGCTCTAACACAAGAGTGGGTGCTGCTGAAGCACTGGATTCCGTACCAGGGAGACAAGAACGATGGCGTGGAGCGATATCGTGATCATGGGTAGGCGTACAAGCACGCCACAGGCACCGAACTCGTTGCCGGCAGGCTATCGCCAGTTGATGGCGATGTTTGGTCCTGGTGACTTTGGCGATGCAGTTTCGTTGCTCGGTCCGGCCGACCTTGCCACTCTCAAAGAGCGCATACCGGACCACTACAATGACCGGGATCTGGCCGCTCTGGTTGCCTTTGCAACGACATCGGGGGGAGCGTTCTACTGTTGGAACGAAGAGGGTCGCGTCTACTTCGTGCCACCCGAGGCAACTCGGTTGGGCGCCGCAGAGGAGGTGTGTGACGACGTGAGCGGCTGGGTAGATGAACTCGAAGACTCCAGGTTTTCTCCGCCGGGCCTGGAACGGCTGTTCTTCATTCCCGCAGGTGCGTTGCCTCAATCTCTTCTATGGCAGGCGGAGGCCCCAGCGAATTACCCCGCAGCACACAAATCTCTGCATAGCGCCATTGTGACCAGGGGCGGCACTCTCCTTTCGTTCTTGAAGGGGCCGAAGACCACGCGGACCCAGTTCGTCAATGACGGCAACGATGCGTTCGTGGCAGCTCAGACGTTGGCGCCGGAGGTTCGCGGGCGAAGCAAATGCAACACGAGGATTCGAATCCAGCACGCGGGAACGGTTCCGCCCCAGCGCCTGCGAGAAACGTTCTTGGAAGCCGGCTGGCAGCTGGAATGACCCATTCTTGGTGAGCCACGAGCCACAAAACGGCACGGCCACACCAACATCGAACCGGTTCCACTCGTTGTCAGGCATTACAGCGTCGCCTACCCTCAGCGCCTATGAAGCTGGCTGGTGCGTGGATCTCGTGTTCGCTTTTGGCGCTCGGCAGCTGGGTGGCCTGTGGCTCCGATGATGATTCCAACAGTGACGCCCAAGGCGGCCTCGCGGGCAGTAGCGGCTCGGGAGGCAGCGGCAGCACGGGCTCGGGAGGTGAGGCAACCGAGAGCAGCACCACCAAGGGCAGCGGTGCTGCGGGCGAGGGCGGCGCGGCGAGCGACTGCGTCGACGAGTATCCGTACGATGATGGCTACACGTGCGAGCAGCAGGCCGGCTGGGGCAAATGCGATGAAATCTGGCTTCAGTGTTACTGCCACGCGAGCTGCAATCGTTGCGGGTCCATCCCCGACGAGTGCGGTGGCGCTGGCGTGGACCATGGCGGCCCGCGCGATGTCTTCACCAGCTATACCGACAAGGAGCCGCTCGCGCCTACTCCACCGATGGGTTGGAACAGCTGGAACAAGTTCGGGTGTGACATCGACGAGCAGCTGGTCCGCGAAATTGCCGACGCCATGGTCGACAGCGGTATGCGCGACGCCGGCTACGAGTACGTCAACATCGACGACTGCTGGCAAGCGCCCGAGCGGGACGAAGAGGGGAACATCCTGGCGGATCCCGAAAGATTCCCGAGCGGCATGCAGGCGCTCGCGGACTACGTCCACGGCTTGGGCTTGAAACTCGGCCTCTACTCCGACCGCGGCACTCACACCTGCGCCGGCTACCCGGGCTCGTATGGCTACGAGGTTCAAGACGCGGAAACCTATGCGGAGTGGGGCATCGACTACCTGAAGTACGACAACTGCAACATTCCGAACGGGCGAGAAGCAGATCCCGAGATGCGGGAGGACTATGCGATCATGGGCGAGGCGCTGCGCCAGGCAGGTCACCCCGTCGTGTACAGCATCTGCGCGTGGTGGTTTCGGGACTGGATGCCCGAGGTGGGTCACCTCTGGCGCACGACCACGGACATCAAAGACAACTGGTCCGACGACAAGCACGGCGTGGTCTCGCTGCTGAACTGGAGCGGCGGGGATACGGCGCGCTACGGCGCTTTTTCGGAGGACGACTTCGATAGCGGCGCCTATCCGCCTCCCGGCCTGGCGCAATACGCAGGGCCCAACGCCTGGAACGACCCCGACATGCTCGAGGTGGGCAACGGCGGCATGACCGACACCGAGTATCGTTCGCACTTCAGCCTGTGGGCGCTCATGGCGGCGCCTCTCGTAGCCGGCAACGATCTACGCGATATGTCGGAAGCAACCCTCGCGATCTTGACCAACCCCGAGGTGATCGCCGTCAATCAGGACCCGCTCGGTATCCAGGGCACTCCGATCAGCGAAAGCGTCGAGCTCGAGGTCTGGTCCAAGCCGCTGCAGGGCGACGACACGTATGCAGTCATCTTGTTCAACCGCACCGAAGCAGAAGCGGACATCACCGTGACCTGGGAACAGCTGGGCCTCGCCTCCAGCACGGCCTTGGTGCGCGACCTATGGCTCAGGGAAGACGTGGGTGAGCTCGAAGACGAGTACACGACGCCCGTTCCGAGTCACGGCGTCGTCATGCTCAAGGTGACTGGTCAGTGAGCCGCCCCGCTTGGCGAACCTGACCCGGGCTGAACGCGGCCACGGAGGGCGCTTCGGGCCGCACCCCGGGTTCGACCGGCGGTTTCGCGTCGGGAGGCGGAGCGGTGCGCGGAGGCCTGTCCAACAGCTCGGCTCGCGCCATTAGATAAGCGACGGCTAACAAGAAAAAGGCAGCGGAGCGCAATTCCAGTCTGGGCATAGCGGGCGCGAAATCATGGCAACGAGCTGCCCAAGAGGAAAAGAAACCGTCAGAATCACACAGGGCTTCAGCCCGGCGGAACGCAGGAGGCTACCGGAGGGACAGGCTCGTCGATGATGCACTGATCGAGGCTACCCCCATGAGCAAAGCAGGCACACTCGCAAGCCTGCTCGGCTGTTTCGAAGCACTGCCCGTCGGCGACGACGCTGCACTCGGTCAACTCACCGGGATAGGGAGTGCCATAGCTGCACGGGTCGTTGTCGCAAGCTAGCTTGCACTCGCTGGAGCTCTCGAAGTTGTTGGCATTGCCTTCGCAACCGCCGTACGTGAACTGCTCGCAGCGGTGGGTGTCGGCGTTGAAAAACCAGCGGACGATCGCCGCCTCACAAGGGCCGGGCTCGGCAGGTTCGGAGCAGAGTGGCTCCTGCTCGCACGAGCCACTCAGCGCAATCTGCTGCAGCTTCACCCGATCGAGCAGTTGTCGGAGCGAACGGATGCCGGGTGGAATCGGGAGGCAATCGTCGTTAGCGCAGTCGTCACCGATGGTGATGACCAACCCATCGATCTCGACATCGAATGCCGCGCCATCGACTTGACGCCGATCAAATCCAAACGTGATGGGAGCCTGTGCCAAAGCGGCTTGTACGTCAGCGTCGGCGAGAGCCTGATTTACCACGTCGGCATCCACTTCGAGCTCGGCGGGACACGCGGGCAACTCGCTTTCGCAATCCGAGGCGTCCCGAGTGCTGTCGTTGCGGAAGACCCCACATCCGGACAAGGAGTACCAGGGCTGGGCGGGTCCAAAGAACGAGTAGTACGACCAGCGGATTTCGGCATCGAGACAGCACTCACCCGTCGCTCCCGCACTGCCACCGTTGGTCGAGCTCGCGTTGCCACCGCCCGAACCGCTCGTGCCGCCCGAGCCATTGCCGGCGTTGCCCCCAATGCCGACGCTCGCGATGGGTCGACAAGCTCCCTCCTCGCAGCGGTGTTCCGGACCCAAACTGCTGCAGTCTTCATCGCTGGTACACTGCAGGTCGCAGAGGCGCTCGACCGTATCGCAACTCGGGGCTGCGGCGCGGCTGCACGTGGCCGAACCGTGGAACGGCTTGCACTCGCTATCTTGGTCGCAGGCTTTCGTACACAGGCCGCAGACGCAGGAGAGATCGCCGGGACAGCTTTCTTCACAGCTCTGCAGAAAGTGGGTTTCACTGTCGCCACCGAGCTTCGCGCGGCCACTGCAGCCACCATATGCAATGGCGAGTGAGAGGCCCACGACGAGTGAATTGTACTTAGACATGATGATCGCCCTCCTCCTCTGAGTGCACCACACATTGCCCCCCGTAGATCGTCACCTGCGCGAAGCGTTGCGGGCGCGTATGCGCTTGATTGTAGGCGCGCAAGCGCGCGCGAAGCTCTGACGTCCGCTGCCGAAACTGCGCCAGTTGTCCAAGCACCTCCTGCTCGTAGGGGTGCCCCTCCCAGACTTCGAAGGAGTAGGTGCTGCCACCGACCTGTTCCGCATCGCCTTCTGGATCCGTCACACGCATGGCGATGGTCTTGACCATCGCCTGAAAGTGGTCGAAGACTGCTG
>CBFGRJ010000326.1:0-8417 GCA_965651135.1 uncultured Myxococcales bacterium | reverse complement strand
TCGATGCGCAGGGGCGGCTCTGGGTAGCCGAGATGGGTCCAAAAGGGGGAGACGAGCTCAACCTGATCCAGAAGGGCAAAGATTATGGTTGGCCTACCATAGGTTACGGAGAAGAGTATTCAGGCGAGCCGATCCACGAAAAGACCCAAGCGCCCGGGCTCGAGCAACCGGTCTACTATTGGGATCCCGTGATTTCACCGGGTGCGCTCACCATCTATTCGGGTGATCTGATCCCAGAATGGAAGGGCAATTTTCTGATCGCGGGCCTGTCTAGCGAAGCCCTCATCAGGCTCGTCGTGAAGGGAGATCGCGTGGTGGGTGAGGAGCGCCTGCTGACGGAACGCGAAGACCGCATTCGCGAAGTCGTTCAGGGCCCGGAAGGCGCAGTCTACCTACTCACGGACGACGACGACGCTGAGCTGCTCAAGCTGACGCCAGCGCAAAAAAAGCCCTAGCGCAGCGTGCTCGAGCTGCAAAATTGACGAGCGATCGGATTTGCACCGGTCGCTAGCGGTTCTCACTATCGATGCGCGCGTCGGTCGGCGACACTACGAACAGCCGATGCCTCGATCGATGCGCCCGCTGGGTGGCTCGCCCTTCAAAGCGATTGGAAAACCTCTCATGCTGGGCTCGCTGCTCGTCTTGAGTGCGAGCTGTTCGGGAAAGGAGGAACCCAGCGCGAATACTGCAGCGGTCACGGCTGGCGGGGGCGATAGCGGCAGCGCGACCTCGAGCCCGAGCAGCAGCAGCCAAGCGGCAAGCGTGCAGAGCGGGGCAGGGGGCGCGACGAGTGTCACCGCCGTCACGAGCGGAACGACCAACGCCGGAGGAAGCGGTGCTGTGACCAGCAGTACCGCAGACGTCACGGCTAGCACCACCACGAGTACCTCGAGCGACAGCAGCAGCACGGGACACGGAGGCCCGAGGCCAGGTGGGGCAGTGACCATCGATGGTCCGCAGATTTTGGTTCAAGGTGAGCCGTTGCACCTGCGTGGGGTCAACTGGAATCCCGTTCCGAAGGGGGGCACGCATCCTCAAGACCTGGCGTACGCCGAGTTTGCGGCCGAAGACATCGCGTTGATGCAGGCGGCCGGCATCAACGCCGTCCGAACTTACGAACCCCTGACCGACCCAGCGGTGCTCGATGCGCTCGCCGCGGCCGGCATCTTCGTGCTGAACACGGTGTACCCCTACGGGGGCAATGCGGTCGATTTGGTGGATGCACCGGTGAATGCAAGCAAGGACCACCCCGCCATCTTGATGTGGGTGATCGGCAATGAATGGAACTACAACGGCCTCTATGTCGATCTCGATCTGAACAGCAGCATCCAGCGCATCAACGACGTGGCTGAGCGCATACGAAGCCTCGACACCGAGCACCCCATCGCAACCATTTATGGCGAGCTGCCCGATGCTTCGGTGTTGGGGCAGCTGGCCATCATCGACATTTGGGGACTCAACGTGTACAGCGGGCGCAGTTTCGGCGATCGGTTCGCCGAGTGGGCGTCGCGCAGCGACAAGCCTATGTTCTTCGGCGAATATGGCGCGGACGCCTGGAATGCGACCACCAATGAGTACGACCCCATGAGCCAGGCCATGGCGACGGAAGACCTCACCAACGAAATCCTCGACAATAGCATTCTCACCGGTGGTGTTTGCTCCGGCGGCACGATTTTCGAGTTCGCGGACGAGTGGTGGAAAGACGGTAGCGGCTCGCCGGATACCCAGGACGTCGGCGGCATCGCTCCCGGAGGCGGCCCCTACCCGGACTCCACGTTCAACGAAGAATATTGGGGTATCGTCACCATCGATCGCGAACCCAGGCCCGCCTACGACGTGCTCAAAGCGCTCTACCTGCCATGACACGAGTTAGAGCTGAGCGTTCACGAACAGCCAGGCCGCGGCCACCGCGAGCGTAGCCAGCGTCACCACGACGCCCGTCTTTGCGTGGGTGACGAAGTCTATGTTTACCCCGAGCGGCTTTGCGGTGGTCACCACGATAATGTTGGCAATGGACCCGAGAATGAAGAGGTTGCCGGCGAGCGTACTCGACAGGGCGAGAATCGGTCCGGCCAGCGGATGAGTCGCTGCGGGCAGCAGCAGCATGGTTGCGGGCACATTGGAGACCAGGTTCGACAGCAGCGCGCTCAGTACGAAGAGCCAGTGTGGCTGGGCCGCATCGAGGCCCATGTCCGCGAGCAGCGCGAGCCCGGCGTCCATGGCGCCGACGCGGGCGAACGCGTCGTTGACGATGAACAGGCCGATGAACAAGACCAAGAGCTGCCAGTCGACCAGCCCCAGCATCTCGCGCGATGCCATACGCCGCGAGAGCAACAAAATGCCCGCACAGGCGAGTGCTACGCCGTGGCGAGGCACGTTCTGCCAGCCAATGAAAGCGACCAGGAGAACCGCGCTGACCAGAAGCGCCTTGGTGCTTTGCCAGCGATCGAAATGAGGCGAGTCCGCTTCGAGCGACGGACGTGTCAGCTCCCAGCGCCCGCGATATTGCCGTTCGATGATGACCCAGGTGAGCGCGAGGCCCACGGCCGCCGGCAACCCGGCGTCGATCAAGAACTTGCCGAAATGCAGGGAGAGCGCTTGCCCGATCAAGATATTTTGGGGATTGCCGATCAGAGTTGCGGCAGAGCCGATGTTGGAGGCGCACGCGAGCCCCAGCAAGAAGGGGACTGGATCCAGCCGGCGCTGGATGCAACCCTCGACTAGGATTGGAGTCATTGCCAAACAGACCACGTCGTTCGTGAGCACTGCGCTCAGAGTCCCCGCCGTGAGCACGACGAGTCCGAGCAGCCCCTTGGGGCCCGTGTTCATGTGTACGAGGCGCCGAACCAGCTCCGAATAGAAGCCTGCCAGACGGAACTGCGCGGAAAGCACCATGAGCGCGAACAGCAGGATGATGGTGGGCGCATCGATGGCCGCCCAGGCTTCGTCGATGTCCAGTGCACCCAAGGCGACCATGGCGATGGCACCCAGCAGCGCGACCCCCGTGCGATCCAGAGCGAGCCCGGGTAGGCGCCCCAAGGCCATGCCGAGATAAACGAGTGCAAAGACGAGTCCGACGGCCGCGGTCATGAGCGCCCTTGTAGTCGAACTGCTGGCGGTCGGGTAAGCAACACGCAGGAAGCGTTTGGAAGACGCCGCCCCCTACAGTAGGTCGACCCCTGCTCTCAAGTTCAACGTAGGCATGAACCCATACTTTTCGAAGGCGCCATCTACCCGAGCGGCGGCCTCGGACAGCGCCTTTCCGCCTGGCGCTCCGCCAGTCGGCCTGAGCCGGCTGGTGGCCTCCAGTGTTCCGAGAACTCCGAGCCCCAGAGCGAGCAGCAGTCGATGGCGCACCTCGAACTGATAACCGAGCTCGACGAGCCAGAGATCGAGCTCGGTGCGTAGCGCATAGCCCCCGGCCAGCTCAGCGAGCTCCGGGGCGGAGGTTTCCGCAAGCTCGAGCGAAGCGTCGAGGTTGGCTCGCACGTAGCTGGCGTCCAGATACAGGCCGAGCTCGTGGAAAGGGCGGACACCCAAACCGAGCCGCCAGGTGCGACCTTGGTAGCTCGCTTCGTCGAGCAATGCACGCAGTCGAGCATCTCTGCTCGTTGCGAGCCCTGTGAGCACATCCATATAGATCGAGGGTACCCAGGCGTAGCCGCCGAACACGCGGAGCCCGGGCGGTAGCTCGACGCCGATGCGACCTCCCAGATCGACGGGCGTTTGCAAAGCAGCTTCCAGAGAGAGCACCCAATCATCTCGGTTCGACGTGTCGGTCACCGTCGCGTTCCCCTCGTCGTAGCCGACGTCGGCTTGGGAAGCATTCGGCGTACCGAAGGCGACGACCACCACAAGCACGCCGGACCAGGCACAGGTGCGCATGCCCTGCGCAAAGCAAACCCTGTGCCATGGTTCGCGATTGCAAACTTGCCATACCCGAGCGCCACACCGCAAGGGTTCTAGTCGTGCCAAATCGGCGTGACTATGTATTTCGCATGAAATACAAACCGGGAGCTGCCCGAGGGGCGTCGTGTTTGTCCTTCCGACGCCTAGTGTCGGATGCCGTCGGAGAAGGTGAGGCTCCCGGGGTGGAAAAGCTGGGCCTTGCGCTGACGGTTGAACTGAGCGATCGTCGGCGATCCAATGTTGCCGAGATTCTGGACATGGTGCATGTGATGGCGGACTTCGACGTTGCGATTGTTGGCGGTGGTCCGGGAGGTAGTACGCTGGCCGCGCTGCTTGGCCGGAGAGGCCGAATCAAGGTGGGCGTCTTCGAGAAGGAGATCTTTCCACGAGAGCACATCGGCGAATCGTTTGCCCATCGGGCTATGCCCATCTTGGCGCACAGCGGGGCGCTGGAGCGGGTGTTGGCCTCCGACTGCTGGGTCAAGAAGTACGGAGGGTATTACGTATGGGACGCCCAAGCTCCCAGTCCGTCCCTTTTCGAAAACGAATCATTTCGCAACGACGGCATCTACCGTTGGGCAATCCACGTCAACCGGGCGGAGTTCGATCACATCTTGCTCGATCACGCAGCCGATTGCGGAGCCGTCGTTTCACAAGGCTGCGCGGTTCAAAGTGCACAGCGTGAAGCGGAGCTGTGGCGGGTCCATCTGCGCGATGGGCGGAGTTTCACCGCACGCTGCTTGGTGGAGGCTTCGGGACGTCAGACCAGCCTAGTCTCGGGCCAGAAGCGAGAGTTCTTGTCCCAATACAAGAACATCGCGATCTGGACGCACGTGCTCGGGGGGCGCCCCGCACAGAGTCTGGAAGGCGAGTGGAACATTTTCCGCAAAGACGACCTGTCCGCGATCGGTAGCTTCGCGTTCGAAGATGGCTGGTTTTGGTACATTCCAGTGCCCAAGACCATCAACGGCGAACGCGTCCTGACTCATTCGTTGGGGTTGGTGACCGACCCCGAAACACTCAAGGCTCGACGCGATGCGTACCTCGACCCAGACCGCTTCATGGCAACCGCAAAGCGCGTGCCGCTCTTGGAGCACTTGGTCCGCGACGCTGCGCTACTACCCGGTAAGCTGCATACCGCCACGAACTACTCGATGATCAGTCAGCGTTTCTGCGATCTGGAGCAGCGCTGGCTGCTACTGGGAGACTCCGCGTACTTCGTCGATCCCTTGTTTTCTTCCGGCGTTGCGTTTGCTCTGAATCAGGCGGCTACGGCAGCCGTGCTGATCGAGGCAGCGCTCGGCACGACGCTCGGTCAACGAGAACTGTTCGACTTGTGGCGCGATCACGATGAGAGCTGGCATCGCATTGCCCGAGGGTTTGCTCTCATGATCGACCAGTGGTACCACGGCATCGCGAACAGCAATCCCGAAAGCCGGCATTGGCGGGAGCGGGCGGCCGGTTCCCATGCGGAGCTTCGCAGCACGACGCTACATGCTCTGGTGGACACCGACATCAGCCCGGACCTCATCGACGTGATCACCAAGAACAGTGGCGTGTTGGAAGCTGGACCGCTGCTGGACTTTCGCGAGACGCGTCCAAGCCCTCCGGCGCCCGAGGCGTGGGTGCGCGTGGCTCTCGATGCCAAGCTCTGGTCGAGCGCTGGACTGGGGCTGGAGTTGTTACGCCGCCCCGTGCCTCCTGACAAGCGCGCGGCGCTGGCCGCCTGGTGGCAAGATCCAGTGGCAAACCGCGACGCGTTGCCGCCGCCTTTTGCTGCCCCAGTGCCTTGCCTCAGGTTGGCCCGCGACGACGCGTTCACGATGGCGCTTTACGCGAGCGAGGCCGAGTCTCTTCGCAGCCTGGCGGCCGGCGCTCCCTACTCGGAGTGGGCGAAGGCGTTCGAAAGCTCTCCCGTGACGTTGAGTCGTCTCTGGGAATCCGGTTTGTTGGAGCGACATTCGGAGGTAGCGTCGTCTGCGTGAGCCTGGGTCGCAGAACCAAAGCCGTCCCGGAGCGGGTGGTCAGCGCCGGCTTTCACGAACGCGTCTACCAGGTGGTCAGGAAGATACCGGCAGGATCGGTGGCTACCTACGGGCAGGTGGCCGAGATGCTGGGACATCCGGGAGTGGCGCGCCACGTCGGCAATGCGTTGGCGGTCTGTGAGCGGGCCAAGCTGCCGGTGCCTTGGCACCGCGTAGTGAACGCCAAAGGTGGAATCTCCACTCAGGGTTCTCTGCAGCGCGAGCTCCTGGAGGCAGAAGGCGTGGAGTTTACGGCTGAGGGTACCGTTCAGCTCGAGCAGTACCGCTGGCGGCCGGGGCGCAGACAGACGCGCTCGCCTCAGCGAAAACGGCGCTGAGCGCGATCCGCGAAGATCGACGCTGTATGGTCTGATCGCCGAGTTTCTGCCGGACGAACCAGCATTCGTGGATTGCTACTCCGACGAATGACGGTCATTTCGGCTTGCGCTCCACGCGCCTTGCACTATGCAATGCAACCTGCAAGGAGGTGGAGCCATGCGAAGAATTCTGGTTACTGGCGCCAACAAGGGCATCGGTTTTGCCATCGTCCAGGCAATCCTCAGCGAACAGCCCGACACTTTCGTGCTGCTGGGGGCGCGCGATCGAACGCGCGGCGACAGAGCCCGCGCAACGCTCGTCGAGGCACAGCCGGGCTGGGCCGATCGAATCCTGGTGTTGAACATCGACGTGTCGAGTGATGCGTCAGTGGCCCAGGCGTCCAAGCACGTCCGAGAGCAGTTCGGGCGGGAGCAGCATCCCTTGTATGGGCTGGTCAACAATGCGGGTGTCGGCGGCTCGAAGCCGCTGACCCAGGTGCTCGAAGCGAACACCCTGGGCGTCCGGCGCGTGTGCGAAGCGTTCGTGCCGCTGCTCGATCCCGAGCGCGGGCGCATCGTGAACATCACTTCGGCAGCGGGCCCTAACTTCGTCGCGGCGTGCAGTGCGGAGCGCCAGCGGTTCCTCACCGATCCGACCATCACGTGGCAAGACCTGAGGGCATTTCTGGACGAGTGCCTGGCCATTCGAGGCGGAAAGCAAGAGTTCGCCGCCAAAGGTCTGGGCGACGGCAACGCCTATGGGCTTTCGAAGGCCTGCGCGAATAGCTACACGCTGCTTTTGGCTCGCGAGCATCCCTCGCTTCGTATCAACGCCTGCACGCCAGGCTTCATCGAAACGGACATGACCAGGCACTACGCCGAGTCGCAGGGCAAGAGCCCGGCCGAGCTGGGGATGAAACAGCCCGCGGACGGGGCTCGGACACCTGTGTTCTTGCTCTTCGGTGAGCTGGAGGGCAACGGTCGCTACTACGGTAGCGATGCCCAGCGAAGCCCGCTGCATCGGTATCGGGCTCCGGGGACCGAGCCTTATCGGGACTGAGACCGTAGCGAAAACGCTATTGCGCCTTCAGCATCATGAGATTGCTGATGCAAAAGTTGTAGGGCTGGGCGCCGCTGGTCACCGTGGGGACGTGGAACTGGATACTGAGGATGCTGACGTTGGACGGGTCGAGCGGAACGGCATCGTTGGGGTGGTGCACGTCGGTGAACAGTACGGTGTTGGTGCCTACCTGGACTGGCGAATTGGGCCACGAGCTGGTGGCGCCCCAGTAGTTCGAACCGTCTGCATGGCCTTCGGTAGCGGTCATGGGGAATTCCACGCGCAGCGGCGCTTGCACATCGAGATCGAAGCTGATGCCTATGACGCCGTTGGCGGTGGCATTCCATTCACTTTTCGTGGCGCCAGCGCCCGGGTTGTTCAAGTCGAGGCCGATGCCTGCGCCCCACATGTTGCCGTAATCCGGATCACTCGCGCCTTCGGCAGTGAGCACCTGGGCTCCGGTGCCCGAAGTGCACATCGCACCACCCGTATTCGGAAACCCCTCTCCGTTGGGGTCCGGCGCGGTGATGATCGAGCATTGCTCTGCGGTCCAACCGGCAGCCAAGCACTTGGCCTCACCGTAGGCATCACCGTAGGCGTACCACGCGCCCTGGATACCCAGCTCGTTGCTCGTCATGTCGACCCAGCCGTCTTCCGTGGGAATGATCGGAATGCCCATTGTCGAGCCTCCCGTCGTGCCGCTGCTAGTGGTTTTCGATCCGTCGTCGCTCGAGCCGCACGCAAGAGCCAGACTGCCGATGGCAGCACAGAGTAAAACCCGCAAGTCGCAATTTAGGTCGTATTTCATCTCGAGCCCTCGCTAAGGCGCGCAGTATCCGCGGCAACGCGCTCAACGTCAAGCCAGGCGTGAGCTGCATGAAACCACCTTCAAAAACGCGAACTCCGCGAGCTCGCGAGGCGTGTCGAGGGAGCTGACGAGATCCGCGTACTCATCGCAAGATGAGAGCTCTACCTGGTACATGGCCCGTGTCACCGCAGAGGTCTGGTCGGGTCGAAAAAATTCTTCCCGTCTTCCATCTTCCCGACGATGAAACCGCTACCGTGCGCGGCAGCGCCTATCGCGCGTGCATGGGCGGATCCGAAACA
>CBFGRJ010000325.1:0-8419 GCA_965651135.1 uncultured Myxococcales bacterium | reverse complement strand
GTGGCCGGGACCGGGGTCGTGGCGGTGGCGGTGACTGGAGGCAGGCGCGCGCCAGCAGAGCTGGCACTAGCGCCTGCAGGGTGAGCCCGCTCCGCGCGCATCTTTGTGGCCGAGCTTCATGCTTATCGATGCGCTCCTTCGCTCAGAGAAGGAGACGCAAGATGTCGGTCACGACTTCTTTGCGCGCCTCGGTGTGCTTGGAGTTCTTGCCGACAGGCGCCCACGAAGAGGCCGGTCTGATGCTGCGCATGAACGAGAGGCATCACTACGAGGTCTTCGTGACACTCCGCGGCGGTCAACCAGCGGTCGTCGTGAGGTGGCGCATGGGTAGCCTCCAGGCGGATGTAGCCAGTGTGACGTTGGGCGAAACGCGCTACTTGTCGACCGACGTTGCAGGTGGGTTCACTGCGGTGTACCTGGCCATGTACGCGAGCGGCAACGGCGTAGCGTGCCGACGCCCCGCCGACTTCGACTGGTTCGACTACGAGGAGCGCGAAGAGGTGGCTTGACAATGGACGCCCAGAGCCAATGTCTCTGCTCGAACGCGCTCAGCACCCGAGCTACAATGTTCCAGCGTTCTCGGGCTCATGTTGAGAAAAAGAGGCGTCAAATTTGACGCTTGTCACGGATGTCACAGAACGTATCCTGGGCGTCCACGCCACCTGAAGCCGCCTCTTGAAGCGGCCTCCGCCCCCTTGAATGACCATCACGGTTCTTATCCAGTCCATAGTCCGTCAAACGACGATTCTGATCGCCCAGCTCGCGACTACCGGGCACGCGCGCGCGCCCCTGGCGCAGGTAGCAGGTCAGGTGTTTTCGGATTTGGTACAGGAGCTGGAGCGCCAGGGCGTCAGTCGCAAGGTGACTGCCGACATGTTCGGCGTCAGCTTGCGCACCTTCCAGCGCAAGCTCCAGCGTATGGAGGAGAGCTCGACGGAGCGTGGCCGTTCGACTTGGGAGGCGGTCCTCGACTTCGTTCGTAGCAAGGGGTTGGTCAGTCGGGCCGAGATCCTCACGCATTTCAGCGGTGACGACGACGCACAAGTGCGCAGCGTGCTGCGCGATTTGCGCGAAAGTAAGCTGGTTTTCTCCTCGGGTGCAGGGGCCAACACGGTGTACCGCGCGGCCTCCGAGGAGGAGCTGGGTGCTTTGTGGAAGCTGCAGGGGCCCGACGGCTTCGAGGAGCTCTTGTGGGCGCTCGTCTATCGCGAGGGTCCGCTCACGCTCGATGAGTTGGTGCAGCGCGTTCACCTCGAAGAAGACACGCTGCGCGAAGCTCTGGGCCGCCTGGAGCAGTGCGGGCGCATCGAGGTGAGCGAAACGACGGCAGAGCGGACCTATTCCGCGAAGAACCTGCTCATCCCATTGGGCTCACCGGTGGGTTGGGAGGCAGCGGTCTTCGACCACTTCAAAGCTTTGGTCAACACGATTACCAGCAAGCTCAGAGACGATAGGACGGCCCCCGCCCTTTCTGACCGCGTCGGCGGCAGCACGATCACGCTCGACGTCTGGCCGGGCCATCCACTCGAAGAAGAAGCTTTCGGGACTTTGGAGAAGCTGCGAACCATCTTGGTGGAGCTTCACGAGCGAGTGGAGCGCGTCAATGGCGAGCTCGGTCTGCCAGACGTGTACACGCGTGTCATTGCTTATGCTGGTCAGTATGTCATCGGAGAGAACCATCATGAAGACAACGAGAGTGCGTAGCGGTTGGCAGGCCGCGGCACGGGCCATTGCGCTCGTGCTGGGCTGCAGCGTATTCGCCCCCAGTTGTGCCGAAGAATCCGGCCCTATTCCGAAGTTCGGCAGCGCGACCCATTTCTTGACGCGGTGTGAGAGCGAAGACAACTGCGAGGCGGGGTTCAGTTGTCTGTGCGGTGCATGCACACGAACCTGTGAAGGCGCAGGCGCGTGCCAGACGCTGGACGCTGGGGCACAGTGTGTTGCCGTGGCCGCGCGCCCGCTGGACCCGGGTTGCCCTGACTCGGCCGTGACTGCCTTCTGCGACTTCGGGTGCACCGAGAATTCAGAATGTGCGGTTCTTGGTGATGGTTACCGCTGCGATCGAGGCTATTGTCGAGCCCTGAGCGACAGCTGCCAAACCGGTACCATCGCAGGCAGCGAAGTGGTCCTGCTCGGTGACACCTTCATGGCCGTGACTCGAGAAATTCCCCAAGCGCTCCAGGCTTTGGCGCGCGAGTCCGGTGCGCTAGCTCCGAACGAGAGCTATCGAGACTACTCGATGGTGGTCCAGAACAACCTTGCGGCCGAGCCGGAGGGGCTGTCGGCTCAGTACACCACGGCTCAGCAAGAAGGCGTCGTGAAAGCCGTGATTATGGCTGGCGGCGGCGCGGATGTGCTGCTCGGCAGCTGTCCCGAGCCCGTTGCTCCCGACTGCCCCTTGCTACAAAACGTGCTCGCCGGGGCCGAGGCCTTGTGGAGCCGAATGGCCAACGACGGCGTCGAACACGTCGTGTTCTTCTTCTATCCGGACTACGTCGGTGACGCGAGAGTCAAGAACACCGTCGACGTCCTGCGACCGCTGCTTCAGGAGCGCTGCGCCGCCGCTCAATTGCCTTGCCATTGGCTCGATTTGCGTCCGACCTTTGCGGGCAAATACGACGAGTACGTCCGCCCCGACGGGGCCAACCCGACCACTGCTGGCGCGCAGGCGAGCGCGGAAGCAATCTGGGGTTTGATGCAACAGCGCTGCATCGCGCAATGACTCGCGGATGACCCCCAATGGGGGCGACAACTCTGTCACCACAGGGAAAGTCGACTAGTTCGTGAGTGCTGGAACCGACAGGTCGATGGCGAGAACATTTGACTGGCACGTGGTACGGCGGTTACAGCGATAGGTGTCAGCTCGGCTGAACGCGTTATCGATATAACAGTACATGTGTAGATTGCCCGTCGCGGCGTTGCTGCAGGCGGCCCACGACTGCCCTTTTCGCCATGGAGCTCGTTGTGTATGAGGAAATCACTCCTGGACAATGACAATCGGGGTATGGCGGATTCGTTCCGCCTGCTGATGCTGGCGGGTCTGCTCGCCGGCTGCTCGGAGGACGCTGGGCCACCTTCTACCGGTGGACCGACGAACGGAGGCATGACCGCCAGTACGGCGGCGGGGAATGCAACCAGCGACGCAGGACTGACAGCGAGTTCTTCCAGCTCATCTGGCGCCGGCTTGACGACGACGGCTGCCGGCACGGGCAGCTCGACCACGGGCAATGCGGGCAGCATGAGTGGTTCGATGAACGCCAGCTCAGCCAGTTCGAACAGTGTCACCACCGGTATGGGCGGGGCTTCGAGCACGTCGACAGCCGAAACTGCCTCGATGACTGGAGCCGGGGGGACATCGGGAACGGCGACGACTGGCGGCGGGGGATCGGGCGGCTCGACGTCGAGCGCAGGTTGTGGCCAGGCGCCGCCCGCCAGCGATCGCTACACCATCGATGTGGGCGGCGAGACTCGGGAGTACATCCTTGCTGTGCCCGACGACTACGATCCCAATCAGCCCCACCGCCTCATCTTCGGCTGGCATCCGCTCGGCGGGTCCGCGCAGCAGGTGGCTGGCGGCGGGTACTACGGGCTCCAGAGTCAAGCGGGTGGCACCGCGATCTTCGTGGCTCCCGAAGGTCTGCCTTTCCAAGGCAACAGTCTGGGATGGGCGAACACCGGTGGCCGTGACATCGCATTTTTGGAGGCCATGCTCGAGCGCTTTCGGGCAGAGCTGTGCATCGACGACAACCGTATTTTCTCTACCGGGTTCAGCTTTGGCGGCATGATGTCGTTCGCGGCCGGCTGCGCGATGACTGGACAGATGCGTGCGATTGCTCCCCAGGCCGGCAACATCCAGGTCAGCGGCTGTGAAAACGGAACGCGTCCCGTTGCCGTCATGGGTTTTCACGGTGACGATGACACCGTCGTTTCGATCGACGGGGGCCGTGCTGGGCGGGACAAATTCATCGAACGCAATCAGTGCACGCAACAAACGACCATGGAGTCAGGCTGGTGCGAGGGGCTCGGCGAGAACAATCAGCCCTGCAGCTGCGTGAGCTACGACGGTTGCGCTGAGGGCTACCCAGTGATCTGGTGCGAGTTCAACGGGCCTCACACACCTGCGCCGAACTCCGGAGCGACCATCTGGAACTTCTTTGCACAATTCTGACGTTTCATGCTTCGAACGAACGCGACAAGGGTCAAAGTCGTCATTCTGGCCGGATAGCGCACGACTAAACAATTGCACCCACGGGGGGCGGTGAACTACCGCCAACCGGTGGATAGTATCAGCGTCTCCGGACACTGATTTCTCAGCGCCATTGAGTTGATCAGGACCGAGCAGCAAGGGAATCAACTCTCCGGAGCCGAAACCGGTAAGTACGCGTGGCAAGACGACCTTTGCGTACATCGACCCATCGGAACGCCACTGATCATGACCGCTCGTCCACGTCCCTCATTGCCTCGCTCATGCTGATCAGGTCAAACAAGCTCAGTTCCTCATTGTTGCATTGGCTCGCTGTGTCCGTTGTCGTCGCTGGTTGCACCGGCGAGATCGGCGGCGGGTCGGTGCCGGGGGGTTCTGGTGCTACGGATGGCGCAGGTCCCGGTACGGGGGCCGGTGCCGCCAGTAGTACAAGCACCGCCACGACCGCCACCACAGGGGCCGGTAATGCACCCGGAGCGGGTGGCAGCGGTACCCCGGGTACAGTGGTGCAGGACGGTCAGTTTCCGCCCGCGCCCATGGTGCTGGACGGAAAGCCCCTCTATACGCGCTTCATGCGCCTCACGAACGCTCAGTGGGAGCGCGCCGTACAGGACATTCTCGAGCTCGATGCGCCTCCCGACAAGGCTCGGTTTTTCCAGACGCCAGTAGCGGGTGCCACCGACTTCGTGAACAACGAGGCTGTGCTCGAGGTCACGAACGATCTCTGGGCGCAGTATCACCTGGCCACCAAAGAGGTGGTGCAGGCGTTCACGGCTAGCGATGCTCCGCTGCAGAGAATCTACGCTGGCAACAATCCGCGAGAGTTCATCGAGACCTTCGGACGCCGGGCATATCGTCGGCCATTGACCGAAGAGGAAGTAGACCGGCTCGAAGAAATCTTCACGGTGGGCGCCGGGCTTTCGGGTACGGCAAACTCCTTTACGATTGGTGCTGGGCTGGTCATCGAGGCGATGCTTCAGTCACCCCACTTTCTGTACCGCACGGAGCTCGGCGCCAATGGCGCGCCGCTCAGCGGCTACGAGATCGCTTCGAAGCTGTCGTTCTTGCTGAGAGGTACGACGCCGAGTGATGAGCTTTTGGATGCGGCGGGAAGAGGTGAGCTCGATAGCTCGGCGAACGTCGTGGAGCGAGCACGTCAAATGCTGGAAGAACCCGACGCGCTCGAGGTGTTTCGGGACTTTCACGCCGAGCTCTTCGAGTTTCAGCGCTATACGGACGTGACCAAAGATCTGCCGGAGTTCAACCCGGCCATCACGGCGGAGTTGGAGGAGGCGTCCGTAAGATTTTTCGAGCGCATCTTCACCGAAGGGCTGGGTGTGCGGGAAGTCCTGACTTCTACGCAGGGCTACGTGGGCCCCTTGCTCGCCGAGCTGTACGGCGTGCAAGCGCCGCGCACGATGACTCTCATGGACCTCGGCCCGGAACGAGCCGGCTACTTCTCTCAAGTGCCGTTCTTGATGTTATACGGCGACAACGAACATGCGGATGCCATTCATCGCGGGGTGCACCTCAATTACGAGGTGCTATGCGCGGAAATTCCGCCGCCGCCTGCTGCCATTTCGTTGCCTCCGGCAACGGGCGGGCAGACCGATCGCGAACGCGTGGCCGCCGGAACCGCTCCCTGTGGCAATGGCTGCCACGACGCTTACATCAACCCCCTGGGCTTCGCTTTCGAGAATTTCGACGGCATGGGGCGGCTGCGCACCACGGACAACGGCGTGCCGGTCGATACCTCTTCCTCCTATCCTTTTGCTGATGGGACGCGCAGCTTTGCCAACGCACCCGAGCTAATGAACATCATGGCCACCACCGAAATGGCTCACGCTTGCTACGCCAAATACATCGCGGGTTATGCCTTGCAGCGAGATCTCGCCGCAGCCGATACGGAGCTGGTAGCCCAGCTGATGTCGGCCAGCTTGAACCAAGGCAGCTCGATGAAGCAGCTTTTGCTCGATCTGATCGCACACCCAGCTTTCTTGACGCGGAACGGAGGTCCGTCGTGAACCGACGAGGTAAGTGGTTTTCGAATCGCTCCAACCGGCGCTCGTTCCTTCGTGGCGTCGGAGGGGCTGCGCTGGCGCTGCCCTTTCTAGAAGGCGTGCCCGAGAGGTCCGCATGGGCACAGGGGCAGGAGCCTCGTTGCATCTTCTTCATCGTGGCAGCCTGTGGTGTCGTCGCTGACAGCTTCTTTCCCGCATCGAAGGGGGCGCTCACGACAGCGTCGCTGGCAGGAGAGGGGAAGGCCACGAGCGAGCTGGCCGATCACGCCGCCAATCTGCTGTTCGTCGATGGCGTGAGCTATCCCGGTCGGCTTTCGAATTGCGGGCACGCCCAGGGGCTCGTGCAATCGTTGACGGGGGTCGGGCCACAAGGCGGTGGACCGAGCACGCAGTCGACAGGTATCAGCGCCGACATGGTGCTCAGCCAAGAGATCAACCCGTCGGGCGTCGACCCGTTGACCTTGTACGCAGGCGCCAAAGAGTACATTGCCGAGCGCATTTCGTTCAACGGACCAGGCAATGCTCGACCGGCCGAGCGCAACCCTTTCAACATTTACAGAAATCTTGTCGGTCTGGTCGGCGAGGGTAATGGCGGCGGAGGCAACCCGGACGGCGAAGCCGTGGTCAACGAGCTCGTCACGCGCGAGCTCAGCATCAACGACTTCATCCGAGACGATCTGGAAAGCCTCTTGGCTCGCCCGGACTTGAGCGCCGCCGATCGCCAGCGGTTGGATGCCCATTTGTCAGCCGTTCGCGAGCTGGAAATGGGAATGACCGAAGTCGCGACCGTGGGCTGCGAGATGGCGGGCGTGAACGTCTCGGCCATCGAAGCCATGGAGAACCTGCGCTACTCGAAGAACGGCCACATGATCGAAGATCTCGTCATGCTCCACTCGGAGCTCGTGGCTCTGACCTTCGCATGCAACTTGAACCATGTGGCGACGCTGCAGTGGGGCGATGGCACCGACGGCACGGTGTACAACGTGCAGAACAACTCGCGTCAATGGAAGTTTCACCACATCAGCCACCGGGTTCAGAGCGACGCGAGCTCGGGTAACGATCAGACGGCGGTCGTCGCCCATCGAGAGATCGACGTGCTGCGCATGCAAACCTTCAAGCACACGCTCGATCAGTTCGCAGCTCGTGGGCTCTTCGATAACGCCGCCGTTGTGTGGACCAACCACGTCTCGGACGGGCCCACCCATAGTTTCAACAACATTCCTTACATCATCGGTGGTAGTCTCGGCGGCGTGCTCAAGCAGGGCGAATACGTGTCGGGAGGCATGGCCAGCAACGCAGATTTGCTCACCACGTTGATTCGAGCCACCGGCGGCAGCGGCAGCGTCGGCAACGGGGGCAGTCTGGACGCCATCCTCGCATGAAGTATTTAATCAAGCTGCTACCTTTGGGTCTCACGCTCGCGGGCATCCCTCTCGGTTGCAGCGGCGAAGATACTCCCGCGCCGCCCGGCCCAGGCAACTCGACGACGGGTGCCGGCGGCTCGAGCACGCTTTCGACCAGCAGTGTGTCGGCATCCAGCATGGGCATGAGCGGCGCCGCCGTGACCACGCAAGCTGGACCCACCACGAGCTCGGTAGGCGGTACTACGTCGCAAGGCAGCACGGGTGCGGCGGGTATGGGTGGTAGCTCGACCACGTCAGGGCAGGGCGGCATGACGAGCTCTGTGAGCACGGGTCAGGGAGGCATGAGCACCGAAACGACGGGTGCAGGTGGCTCGGACACCACCGGCGCGATGACGACCGGCACGGCAACGACAGGTGGGGGGCTCGACGCCAAGCCCAGCGCCGGCTGCGGCAACGTCAATGCGTCTCCTTCGCCGAATCTTCCCAATAACACCATCCTCTCTGTGCCGCCGACGCACGACGGCTCGACGCCCGTGCCGGTGATCATGGCCTTTCATGCAGCGGGCAACCCCAACACCCAGTTGAAAGACCGCTTCGGCGACAATTGGGAAGACAAGTACCTGGTGGTTTACCCGAAGAGCGCCGGCAATGAATGGAACAACAATACCGACGGACAGGTCGTCGATAACCTGTTCAATGCGCTTACGAACGACGCCTGCATCGACGAAAACCGCGTGTTTGCCACGGGGCACAGCTCGGGAGCCCAATTCATCGTGCAGCGGCTTTGTGCCGGCGAAAAGCGTTGGCGGGCGATCGCTCCCATTGCCTCC
>CBFGRJ010000324.1:0-8420 GCA_965651135.1 uncultured Myxococcales bacterium | reverse complement strand
GAGCACAGGATTGTGGCTCCTGGAGTCGCGGGTTCGATCCCCGTCATCCACCCTACTTCACACGTTATTGTAGAATTACACGCCAAACATACCCGCGACCTTCGAGGCGCCAGCAGCGTTTCCACGCACGCTTGGCGGAGGCGCGTACAAAAAGTGTCACGTACCCACGACGAAAAGGGTATGTAGGATTCACATGGAGAGAGTGATCATGCTGAGAGTACTGCCTGTGGGAAGCGCGCTTGCAGCCCTGGTGTTGGCCGGCTGTAGTGATCCGGTGCCACCAGCACCTCGCGGGAACGTCAGCTTCAACGTCTCAGTATGCACCACGTACAGCGGAGCCGTGGGTGCGGATCGCAGTGCGGATCCGAACACCCGATTCACTCAGTTGGTGGCTGACGACGGCACTAGGCCGGGGCGGCGACTAGAAGACGGGCAGGAGGGCGCGAGCATTCGCTGTAGCGTCGACGGCGGGGACACCAGCCGCATCGAAGCCCGTATCACTGGAGTGCAGAGTCATCCTTCGGCCCAGTTCACCGAGACGGTGGGCGTCGTGATCAGCGACGGCTACATCCAAAGAGAAACGGGCGAAGGTCAGGCGTCGATCTCGATCATTACGGGCGGCGTCACGTATGTCACGGAACCGGGCTCGAGCTGCGCGCTGAGCATCAATAGCTCGCGAAGCGGCAATCAATTCACGGTCGATGCGGGGCGCGTGTACGCCAGCTTCGACTGCCAGCGAATGCAGAACCTACCCGTGAAGGGCTGCAGGGCGAAGGGTGCATTCGTCCTCGAGCGCTGCGAAGAAGATTGAGTTGAGTTGAGTCGAGCTGGTCGGACCGCACGCGCTCGTGCGGGCTTCACTCGTCCGCGGTGTTCTTGAGCTCTGCCACTCCGGCGGGCGGAGTGTCGGCCATCTCCACCTTGGTCGTCTGAGCAGCTTCTACCGCGGCCCTGAGCGCCTTCGATGTCTCTTCGAGCTCGGGCTTGTCGCGCAACGTGTCCGAAAAACTGATCTCGCCCTGCGCGTTCGCGTCTCCATCGATCTTCACGATCACCGCGGTGATGTTGTCCTCGCCGCCATGCTCGTTGGCGAGCGCAATCAGCTTGCGGCACGCGACCTCCAAATCGGATTGCTCGTTGACGACGTTCAAGATTTCCTCGTCTTCGATCATTCCGCTCAGGCCATCCGAGCACAGCACATAGAGATCGCCGGGCTCTACGTCGTCCGATTGCAGGTCGACCGTCACCTGGTCCTGCATACCCAACGCTCGCGTGATGACGTTCTTCGGCAGCTCGCTGCGTTGCTCTTCCGTCAGCTCGGGCATCGCCAGCAAGTAGTCGTTCACGAGAGAATGATCCCGCGTCATCTGTTTGATCTCGCCGCGGCGAACCCTGTACGCGCGCGAGTCTCCCACGTGTCCGATGAACATCTTGCGCTTCTTCGGACTGAAGAGCGCACCCACCACGGTGGTACCCATTCCGTGACACTCACGGGCTCGCACGCTTTGCTCGACGATTTGGCGGTTGGCCAGACGAATACCCGTGAGCAACCGGTTTTCTTCTTCGGTGAGCCGTGCGTCGAAATGGAACGGCCAGGTCACGTCATCCGACGCGGTCGCTTTGAAGAAATCGACGATGGCATCCGTGGCCAGGCGGCTCGCCACGTCGCCGGCTCGGTGTCCCCCCATCCCATCGGCTACGATGAACAACTCCTGCTCGGACAGGATCGCAAAACTATCCTCGTTGTGGTCGCGCTGCAGCCCCACATCGCTAATCCCCGCTGCACGAGCCCGCATTACGCTGGTGCCCCCATCCGGGTCGTTTCAGAGGTTGCACAGCAACGCGCCATACTGTTGCAGAACAGATTTCCACCCGCAGCGGGAGATTGTCAAGGGATACGCATGCTTAGCGCGCGCTAAGCTTCATCTTTTCGAAAATCGTATGCTTTTCGGTGCGCGACGCTCCCCCGCTTCCATCGACCCACACGGGACCGCGGCTACCGGCAACGGACGGTGCACCCCGGAACGATGTACCCGACGGTTGGGGTGCGAGGCGGCCCGGGCTCCGGCAGTCCGCGGCCGCCCGCGGCCCGGTAGCCGAAATTACACCACCAGAATTTCGCGCTCTTTCGTTTGAACGATCGAGTCGACATCGTTGCCAGCCGCCGAGACGATCTCTTCCACTTTTTTCTTCGCACGTTCGACGTCGTCTTCGCTCGCGTCACCCGCTTGCTTCATCTCGCTCAGCATGTCCAAGGCGTCGTGACGAGCCTTGCGAATGGCGACCTTGCAATCTTCGCCGCTCTTTTTCGCGATTTTTACCAAGTCTTTGCGACGCTCCTCGCTCAACGGTGGCACCGGCACCCGAATCACATCGCCGTCCAGCTGAGGATTGAGCCCGAGATCACTCTCGCGGATGGCTTTGTCGATGGCCGCTGCCTGATTCTTCTCCCATGGCTTCACGACGAGCAGACGTGGCTCGGGGACACTCACGGTCGCCATTTGGGCAATCGGCGTCAGCTGGCCGTAGTAGTCGACTCGAATCGCGTCGAGCATGGCTGGGTGCGCTCGCCCGGTGCGCAACTTGGCCAGTTCGCGCTTGAGCGCATCTTTCGCCTTCTTGGCGGCCTCGTCCAGGTCTTGCAGAATCTCTTCGATCATGCGGCTGTCCTCTCAAAGCGCAGGGTCGACCCATATAACACCCGATGCGCTCCGGTGCGAGTGATGCTGGGCATGTCGAGACCGGCTGGCCTCGCGGCGGCTAGCCCGCGGCTAGCGCGCTGGCTCAGCCGATTTGGCCAGATCGGCCCCGGCGTCGGGCTGCGGGAGCCGCGCTTGCTGCGCGCTGCGCGAGCCAGGCGCACCCTGCGCGGCTAGAGCTGCAGCCGCGCGTGCGGCCGCCTCGGCAGCCGCTTCGTTCGCGGCTTTCGTTCGCTGGAACACGAAGTATCCCAGCACCGCAAGGGTGAGCGCAATGCCTCCGAGCACCCCAGCAAGAAAGCGCCCTCTGCTCGGCGGCTGATACTCCGCGAGCTCGAGCTCCAGCCTCGAGGGTTGGCGCGGACGTATCTCGAACGCATTGGTCTCCTTTTCGTCGAGGGCCCAGCGGTCGAGATCGGCCAGTGCTCGGCTCATTTCTTCGACGCTGGCGAAGCGGCGAGCCGGGTCTCGCTCACACGCCTTGGCGAACCAGACGTCGAATGCCTGCGGCAACAAGGGGTTGACCTCCGTGGGCACCGGCAACGGTGCCGAACACACCTTGAGCACGATCTCGCCGATGGCGTCCCCTTCGAACGGAGTGCGCCCACAAACCGCAGCGAATGCGCAAGCTCCCAAAGACCAAATATCAGTAGCCACTCCCACGTTTGCCGCACCCGTGAGCGCTTCGGGGCTCATGAAATGCGGTGTTCCGAGCAGCGCCCCCGCCTGCGTAGCGGCCGCGCCAGAGGCTGCCTCGTCGTGGACCATCTTGGCGATGCCAAAATCGACCACCTTGACGACCTGACTCCCACCGGCCAGCTCCCGATCGATCGTCAAGAAGATATTCTCCGGCTTGAGATCGCGGTGCACGATGCCCGCCTGATGCGCCGCCGTCAGTGCCTTGCTCACCTGCGCGACGATCGCGACGACCTCGAACAAGGGCCGCGGGCCCAAGCGTCGCACGCGATCTTCCAGCGATTCCCCCTCGAGAAATTCCATGACGATATAGGGTTGCTGGTTGTCGGCGACGCCATGATCCATGACCTGCACGGCGTGCCGACTCTTGATACGCGCCGCTGCCTTGGCTTCGTTGTCGAATCGCCGTAGGGCCTCGCGACTCCCCAGAAGCCGAGGATGGATGAACTTGATGGCTACCAGCTGCCCCAGCGACAGATGCCGTGCCGCCCACACACTCCCCATGCCACCTTGGCCGATGAGCCGCTCCACGCGATACCGATCCGCCACAATGGTTCCAACGAGGTCTGGCGGCGGCGATTGAGTCATTTCCTGACGCGCTCGGCGTACAAAGCGGGAGTGGAGCGCAAATGCTGCTCAACATGTTAGCGCCGTTTGCTACCTTTTAGCTACTGCCTGGTTATGCGCTTCCGTGTCGTCACCTGGAACATTCACAAGGGAATCGGCGGGATTGACCGCCGCTACCAGCTGGAGCGCGTGATTCAGCTGATCCGAGAGGTCGATCCCGATGTCGCGCTCCTGCAGGAGGTGGCGGAGGGCTGGCCGCCCACACGTTTCGAGGTGCAGGCGGACGAGCTGCGTGACGCGCTCGAGCTGAAACACATGGAGTTTGGGCCCGAGCACCGCTACGCGAAGGGGGGGTATGGCAACACCATTTTGAGCCGCTGGCCGCTGTCGGAGACGAGTCACATCGACCTGACGGTGGGTTGGCGAAAGAAGCGTGGTGCGTTGGTATCGCGCATCCACCTCAAAGAAGGCGGGCACTCGCGCAGTGTAGTCCTATGTAATCTGCACCTGGGCTTGGCCGGCTCCGAGCGCGGCATTCAGCTCGAGCGCTTCTTGAAGTGCAAGGAGCTCAGCTCGGTGCGAGCCCACACACCCATCATCATGGGCGGGGACTTGAACGATCTCTGGGGCTCGCTCGGGCCCAGGTTTTTGGTGCCAGCCGGATTCAGCAGAGCCGGAAATGTCTCCAACACCTTCCCGGCTGCCGTTCCAATGCGGCCGCTGGACGGCGTCTTCGTACGGGGCGATCTGTCCGTCGAAAAATGCCGGCCGGTACGCAGCAAGCTGGCGCAAGCCGCCTCCGATCACTTGCCGCTGGTTGCCGATCTCTGGCTGCCGCCCCAGCGCGAATAGGCAAGCGCCGAGTTTTTGGCCATGCCCCGCAGCTCAGGTAGCGTCAGCTGGCCAAGTTCTCATGCAGCCCGTGACCCAAAATCTACGTCCGCCCCCGCCAGCTCCCGTTGCTGCGAAACCCCATCTGCTCTCCAGCCGCGCCCGCATCATCGTCATCGGGACCTTGAGCGGAGCCCTGGCGCTGGCGTTGGCCTACGGCATCGGTCGGGCCGAAGGTGCGGCGAGGAACGCCGCGCTCGAACAGCAGGCAGAGAAGCAGAAGGTCGGGCTCGTCAAAAATACGGACCATCTGCGAGCTCGCATCACCGAGCTGGAGCGCCGCACCCAGCTGCTCGAGGCCCGCAGGTTGCTCCACCGCTCGCTCATGGCCTTGGAGCTGGACAACTTTGGCACGGCCCGAGAACGCCTGGCCAAGGCGCACGAGCTGGTGAGCGGTCAAAATCCGGTGCCGGGCAGTCCGCTCGACGAGCTCGAAGATCAACTGGTCGGAGTAGAGCTAGGCGTGACCGCCGACCCCCTACCCCAACGCCTCGAGCTCAAGCGCCTGGCTGAGTCCTTCGATAAGATCCTGGGCCCCTGACACTCAGCCCGGCCAGGGACCCGCCTCTGGAGCAAACACCACCAAGCGCTCGAGGAGCCGCGGGGGGCAGCGCCGTCCGAGCGTTCTCCGCACCTCGGCTGGACTGGCGATTTGGCTGAAATGCATGAGCACCAAGCATTCGTTCTCGAAGTCGGCAGCCCTCTCCAACAGCTCGTCCAGGTGGATATGCCCACCGGCGCGGCTATCGGCCAGCGACTTCCGTTCGTCGATGAACGAACACTCCAGAATCAGCACACGGGTCGTCAGGAGCGAAGGGTGGCTGTCGAGCACGCGAATGAGTGTGTCCGTCGCATAGGCGAGCTCCAGGTGTTCCTTGGCGACAAAAAGGTCATCTCCAGCTTCGCGGCGCCTTTTGATTTCGGTGCCTGCCAGGCCCACGTATTCCGGCTTCAACTTTTGAACGCGCCGAAACAGCTGATACCCCACCGAGGGCACGGTGTGGTGCGTGCGAAATACCCGCACGGTCAGATCGCGGCCAAGAGCATGCTCTTCACCGGCTTCTGCACCGATGAGCTCGGCGTCCAGGGAGTACCGCTGCACCTTGCTGAGCTCGCCCAAGGTGGCGCGCAGCGCGGGAATCAGCCGGGTTGGTGCGAAGAGTCGAGGCCTTTCCAAGCGCAATAGACCGCGAACCCCCAAGAGCGCTGGGAGTGCCCCGAGGTGATCGGTATGGCCGTGACTCAGCAGGATATTCGTGGCGCCCGCCATGCTGCGCGCCACGATGCCCGCGTCGAACAAGCAATCGAGCTCGGGTACGTGAAGCGAGGTGTACACGCCGCCGACGGAAACGCCTCGTATGGTATAGGGACCTGCCTTGACGGTCGTCAGCATGCGGCAGGCAGCTTACGCCACCGGCGTTGCGCTCACCACCATGCTGTCCGTGTCCTCGTCGATGGCCTTTTCGCTGAAGTCCGCACGGATCTTGACCCGAGTGAATCCATTGTAGCGCAGCAGCATACGAAGCTCCTGCGGGAAGAACTGCCGCAACGTGAGCACGGTGGGCGGATCTCCGTCGAAATGCACCGTCAGCAGTTGCGACAGCGGGTCATAGTGATAGCCGGGCAAGGTTGCGGCAAGCTCGCTGAACCGCGGCAAATACAGGTCGAAGAGCAGCCGGCCACCGGGCAAGAGGTGCTGGCGCACACGCCCGAGCAAGAGCTCGACGTCCCGCCGATCGTACAGATGCCCGAACACGTTGAACGGCATGATGATCAGGCTATAGCGCCGCGACAGCCGCTGGGTCCGCATGTCTCCCTGGTGCAAGCGGACTCGCTGCCTCACCTCGCGAGGTTCCAGGAGAAGCCGTCGCTCGAGATCGTCGAGCATGAACCGCGAAGCGTCCACGCCAGTCACCCGCACCCCCGCCCTGGCCAAGGCCAGCGTGATCCGGCCATTTCCACAACCGTACTCGAGCACCGCCCCATCGGCCCGACGACTGGCGCGCACGTAGTAGCTGACATCTTCCTCGCGCCCCGCATAGCGGCGCTGGTAGGCGTCCGGATCCGCATAGTGCGATAGGGCGCCTGGATGGATGGGCAAGTCCAGTCCCGACATCGGCTGCGATTCGGTGCTACCACAGCTGGACCCGTGACCGTACCGAGTTCAGAGTCCGCGGCCCTGTTCGAAGCCGCAAAGTCCGCAGCGCTCCCAGGAGTGTGGAACCAAGGCGTGAAGCTAGCGCGGCAAGAAGCTGCTCGGCTCGCTTCGCAAAGCGCATCTGAGCTCGTGGTGCGCGTGCAGACCCCAGGGCGAGCCGTGCCGCCGACGGTCGTGCTCTACGGTGACGAACAGGAATGGACCTGCGACTGCGGTAGCCGCAACGACCCCTGTGAACATGCGGTGGCAGCCGTCATTGCCTGGCATCAGGCAAAGCTCGAGCCCGCCGGGCTTGCCGCCTCTCGAGCCGAGCTCCACTACCGCCTCGACATCGGGAATCAGAAGCTGAAAATTCGGAGATTTCTACGCATCGACGCAGACGAACACGAGCTTACAGAGGCACTGACCACGCTCGTGACGCGCGGCGCTTGCCCCTACTCTCCGAGTGAAGACGACATCCAGATCGACCGCCTGCTGTTGGCGGTTCCGCGGGCCGATTTCAGCTTGGCCCAGCTCAGGACGCTGCTCCGTGCGCTGGAGGGAAAACGCGTGAGCCTCTCGGGCCAGCCGATTCAAGCCAGTAGAGAGCCGCTCATGCCCGTGGCGCGTGTGTTCGACCAGGGCGACAAGATCGTGCTCCACGTGTCGGCCCCGCCGGGTCTCGAGCGAGTTTTGGTACCAGGCCTTGCGCTCGCCGAAGGCGTGCTCAGGCCGATTGGTGCCGTCGAAATCGTCGGCCTGAGAATGGAAGAGCTGCCGCTGGAGCGTTCGATGAAGCCCAGCGAGGCGGCGGAGCTCGTGGATCGGGTGTTGCCCGAGCTGTCGAAAAGCCTCGAGGTCGAAATCGAGACGTCGAGGCTGCCCACCCGGTCCCGCACGCTCAAACCCCGCATTGCGTTCGACCTGACGCATCAGGGGCACACGCTGAGTGTCCTGCCCACGCTGGTTTACGGGGACCCGCCCGTGGCCCGCGTCGATGGTGATCGACTGGTGCTCTTGGGCAAGACCGCGCCGCGTAGAGAACGCGTGCTCGAACAGAACCTCATCGAACGGCTGCGCGGCGAGCTCAATCTAGCGTTGGGGCGACGCGTCCACTTCGACGGCCCGGAGGCGGCACGCTTCGCGGAGCGACTGCGGCGCTTCGCTGCAGAGCCCGACCGAGCTACGGCCGGCGCGCTCGCTTCGATTGCCGATGCGCCCATGCTCACCCCCCGACTCGCACTCGACGCCGACTCCTTCGACGTCCGGTTCGAAGCCACCCCGGAATCCGGCCAGAGCGAACGTGCCAGCAGTGAAGCGGTGCTGCGAGCTTTTCGTGACGGCGCCGAATTGGTCCCGCTCGAACGTGGCGGTTTTGCCAGCATTCCCAAAGATTGGCTCGGCCGCTTTGGTGAGCGCATCGCCAGTCT
>CBFGRJ010000323.1:0-8431 GCA_965651135.1 uncultured Myxococcales bacterium | reverse complement strand
GGCATCGAGCTGCCAGACGCGCCGGAGGTCTCACCCGATTTGGGCGGCTGGCGCCGCGAGGGCATGCCCGAACCGCCGCCTCCGGCTGAGCCGCTCAGGCTCGTGCCCGACTGGGTGTGCGAAGTGCTGTCGCCCAGCAACCGGCGTTGGGACCTGAAGAAGAAGTTTCCGTACTACGCGCGTATCGGTGTCCCATGGCTGTGGGTCATCGATCCAGCAGCCGAAACCGCGTCGGTACGCCTGCTGGAAGCTGGCACTTGGAAGGTGCTCACCGAGGCAGTCGGCGACGAGACCATCGCGCTCGAGCCCTTCTCCGAGGTCGAGCTACCGCTCGGGCGGCTCTGGTTGGCACCGCCGAGCGGCGCGTGACCGCCCGGCGAGCTCGGGCTCGGCCTCAGCCTTTGGCCATCTTGGCGACTTCTTCGGCGAAGTCGTCACCGGCAGGCTTTTCGATACCCTCACCGCATTCGAAACGCACGTACTTCACCAACTTCACGTCACCGCCGGCGGCTTTCGCGACTTCGCCGCGCAGCTGATCGACGGTCTTGTTGGTTTCGAGCACGCTCGCTTGCTCGATGAGGCAGACCTCTTTGAGCCATTTCTGAACCTTGCCGTCGATGACCCGAGGCCACTTGTCCTCGGGCACCTTGCCTTCTTCTTTGAGCTGGCCGGCAAAAATGTCGCGCTGCTTGCTCAACTCGTCCTCGGGCACGGCGGAGGCGTCGAGAAACTGCGGGTTCATGGCGGCGACTTGCATCGCCGTATCATCGACGAACTTCTTGAAAGCGTCGTGCTTGACCACCGCCTCGTTGCCCGCCTTGACCGCAAGCAGCACACCGATTTTGCCGCCCATGTGCACGTACGAGTGCACCAGACCGGGTCCATCCACTGCCAGGCGCTGCCAGCGGCGCACAGTAATGTTTTCGCCCAACTTACCGACCAGCGCAGCGCGAGTGTCTTCGACGCTGGCACTCGAACCGGGGTACGGCAGAGCGCCCAAGTCGGCGCCGGTGTCGGCCTTCGCCGCGACGTCCGCAACGCTTTCGGCGAACTTCAGAAACTCCGGATTGCGCGCTGCGAAATCGGTCTGGATGTTCACCTCGACGATCGTGCCGCTCAGACCGTTGTCGGCCACGCGGGTCACCACCACGCCTTCGGAAGCGACGGCGCCAGCACGCTTCGCGCTCTTGGCGAGGCCCTTCTTCAGGATGATCTCGACCGCCTTGTCCATGTCGCCTTCGGCTTCGATGAGCGCGCTGCGACAATCGTTGAGCCCCGCCTGGGTGCGATCACGAAGCTCCTTGACTAGTTGCATGTTCACTTGAGCCATGGTTCCTCTTCTCTTGCTTGGCTGCTTGCTTGTGATTTCGTTGTACGGCTGTGGTCAGGAGGGCGCGGACCAACGCGCCCGGCTCCGTCGAGAGCCATGCCAGGCCCCCAACCGGCACCGGGCGCCCGGTTTCGTCGAATTCGGGCGCCCGCGTGTCCAGGCGCCCTCAGGCGCCCTGTTGCTGCTGCCGACGGCCTGCGTAGATGACCTGAGCTTCGGGACCTGCTGAGCGACCTTCGCCGCCCTTTTCTTTGCCCGAAGTATAATCCCGACGCCGCGCGGCGCCCATGATGCAGGCATCTGCCAAAGCCGAGCAGATGAGCCGCACCGAACGAATGGCGTCGTCGTTGCCGGGAATGACGAAATCGACCAGGTCGGGATCACAATTCGTATCCGTCGTGGCCACGATGGGGATCTTGAGCTTGCGAGCTTCGGCGACGGCGATGGATTCCTGAGCGGGGTCGATGATGATCATCACCTGCGGCAGTGATCCCATACCTTTCAAGCCACCGATGTGTTTCTCGAGCCGTGCGCGCTCCTTGTCGAGCTGCACCGTCTCCTTTTTAGGGAGCTGATCGTACGTGCCGTCTTCTCGCATGCGCTCTAGGGCGCGCAAGCGGTCGAGGCCGCCCTTCATGGTGCGAAAATTGGTGAGCGTGCCGCCGAGCCAGCGGTTGGTCACGTAGTACATCCCGGCGCGCGTGGCTTCTTCTTGCACGATGGTCGCCGCCTGGCGCTTGGTGCCTACGAACAGCACCGTTCCTCCGCGCGCCACGGTGTTCATCACGAAATCGAACGCCTTTTTGAAGAGCTTGGCCGTCTGGTCGAGATCGATGATGTGAATGCCGCTGCGCGAACCGTAGATGTACGGACGCATCTTCGGGTTCCAGCGCTTGGTCTGGTGACCGAAGTGCACACCTGCCTCGAACAGATCGCGAACCGTCAGCGGTTGCTCCGGATCGCGCGTCGGGCGGCGGTTGGGGTCCAAGACCTCTTGGACGCGCTCGGCCGCTAGCTGCGCCGTGGGTGACAATTCGGCAGTGCGGACCGGCCCTTGATCGTCGTCATCGTCGTCGTCGACACCCGGGGCACCGTAGTGTTCTTCGTTCATCATGCGCGCTCCTTTCCGGTTATTTCCTCCACCCCCCTCCGAGCCAACCTCGAATCGAGCTCGAGGCACCGGACCCGGCAGTTGCGCAAGGGGGTGTGTGGTTTCAGTTACAAATGGTCCTGCCCTGGGGCAGGGGCCGCGGAACCTACGGCATGAGGGTCGGTTCGGCAAGGCCCCGGGAGGAAAATTCCGGCTCGAGGCCCGTGCGCAGTACCTATAGCCCGGAAAGGGGCATCGGGCTGCCCTGCCCTGGCCCATCATCGCGGAGAAAACCGCTCGCGAACGGCACAGCCCGAGCTGCCCCGCTGGCGCCGCAGGGCAGCTCGGGCGGCGGTGACGCTGGACTCGAACGAGGGACCTGACGGGGGTCATGGGGCTCGCGGCGCCTTGGTGGCGTATTCTCGTGGGCACACTCGACAGGCTCGCTCGCCCTCGCCTCCCCCTCCACGCTTCGCGGCCGAGAGACGTTCGCCCGCGCTGCGACAGCCCGATCGGGCATCGGTGGCTCGGCTACTCCCGCTGCTTGAACCGACGGAGCGAAATCGCCCGCCCACCACGGTGCCGACCCAACCACGGCGAGCGCCAGCGCTACGGCTGCCATGAGCCGACGGGGGATGAACCTGCCTCGTGGAGACTCAGCTGTCTTCGGCGTCCCGGCCGGCGCGCGCCCGCCCGAGCTTGGACTGCCGTCGCTTGGTGCCCGGGCGCTATGGGTCACGGAAAGACGAGGCGCTCGCCTTCTGTGTTCGACGGTGGGCGCCAGATAGCGGGCGAGCGCTGTCACTTGGCTGGTGGAGACTTGACGCGAGTAGCGCTCGCGAAGCGGGGCCATGGCTTCGATCACCGCCTCGGCGCTGGCTGGGCGTCTCGACGGGTTCTTGTCCAAGAGCGCGCTGACCAGTCGGCTCAGCTCGGGAGCCACACCGGGCACGACCCGGGCGAGCGGGGGCGGGACCTCGTCGAGCTGAGCGGCCAAGACATCGTCGACGCTCTTCGCTTCGGGAAACACACGTTTACCCGAAACCATTTCGAACAGCATCAGCCCTACGCAGTACAAGTCCGCACGGCAGTCGACGCGCTCGCCGAGCGCTTGCTCCGGCGCCATGTATCGGGGCGTACCGAGAGCAACGCCGCTGTTCGTGACGTACTTGGCGTGTTCATCGGCCAGCTTCGCAATCCCAAAGTCGAGCAGCTTCAGCGGACCGCTCTCGGGCAAGAGCACGTTCTCGGGTTTTATGTCGCGATGCACGATGCCGATGGCGTGGGCGGCGGAAAGCGCCGCCAGCAAGTCACACGCGATGTCCAACACTTCAGGCACCGAGAGGCGTTCGCCTCTGCGCAGCCGCGCGCCCAAGGTCTCACCGGGCAGGTATTCCATGACGACATAGGGCAACCCGCATTCGGTCAAACCTGCATCGGTCACCGCGACGATGTTCGGATGCCGCAGTTTGCCCAACGCTCGCCATTCTTTGCGCGCCCGCTCCACCAGATCTTTGCGTTTGGCTAGATCGCTCCACAGCGCCTTGAGCACGAATCGGCGCTTGAGCTCGGCGTGCTCCACTTCGTAGACGGCGCTCATGCCTCCGGCGCCAAGTTGCCGGATCACACGATAACGTGTGCCAGAAATCAGCTCTCCCTGGGCAAAGCGGCGGCGAGCCGGCAGCAAAGCCATGCACCCGTGTCGGTCGCGTCCGCACCCCGGTTTCCCTGAAAAGCACGCACACCGGCCGCCTATACCGCTGTTCAGGGGCGCCTGTTCACTGGCTCTTCAGACGTCGGTCGAACGCTCGGCTTCGTCGACCGTTTGTGCCGAGCTCGCGTCGGCTTGCTTCGGCAACAGCACCAGGCCGAGCACTATACCCAAGATCCCCGCGATAAACGAGCCGATCAAGACCGCCACCTTTGCGATTCCGAGCAGTGTGGGATCCGTGAAGGCCAGCTGAGCAATGAACAGGGCCATCGTAAAACCGATGCCACCCACGGTCCCGACGACGAGCAGGCCGCGCAGATCGACCCCTCGCGGGAGTGTACACAGGTTGAGCTTTGCCGCCAGAGCGCTGACCCCCACGATGCCAATCGGTTTGCCGAGCGCCAGTCCAACGCCGACACCGAGCGCCACTGTCAGGGCACCGGGCGAGTCCAGGGCATCGAGGCGAATCGTCACACCCGCGTTCGACAGCGCGAACAACGGCATGATCACGAAAGCTACCCACGGGTTGAGCATCGACTCGAGCCGTACTACCGGTGGAATGGCTTCGCGTTGCGCGGTGCCGATGCGATTGAGCGGCTCGATCAGATCATGAGAATCGGCTTTCTCACGATGCGACCGTTCGATGAAGTCGCGCAACGCCAGCTTCGCTTCGGCCAAAAAGCCTCGCTGGCCGAACCACGATTGAGCAGGTGTGAGCAGGCCCAAGATCACACCCGCAATGGTGGGGTGTACACCCGCGTTCAGCATACCCGCCCAGAGCACGGCACCCGGCGGCACGTAGAGCAAGGGCTGACGCACGCCAATACGCTGCAGCAAGATCACGAGCGCAAACCCCAGCGCGGCCAGTGCGAGCCCGGCGAGCTTGACGCCGCTCGAATAAAAGAGCGCAATCACCAAGATGGCGCCAATGTCATCGATGATGGCCAACGCCAGGAGCAGCACGCGAAGCGCCGCCGGGACCCGAGGTCCCAGCAGCGCCAAAATGCCCACTGCAAACGCGATGTCGGTGGCCATCGGCACGCCCCAGCCGTGGTGGGTTTCACCCCCCGGGTTCAGCGCCAGGTAAATTGCCGCGGGCACGATCATGCCACCCACCGCTGCCGCCACCGGCAGTGCTGCGCGCTTGAGCTCGCTGAGCTCACCGTGATGCATTTCGCGGCGGATCTCTAGACCCACGACGAAGAAGAAGATGACCATCAGGCCGTCGTTGATCCAGAAGTGCAGGCTTTCTTTGAAAACGAAATCGCCGATACCCAACGTCACCGGCGTGTGCCACAAATGGTGGTAGCTCTCTTGCCAGGGAGAGTTGGCCCAGGCCATGGCGATGACCGCCATGACGAGCAGCAGGATGCCGCTCGAAGCTTGCACCTTCATGAAGCTCTCGAGCGGCCTCACCAACGCGCGTGCAGCCTTTTGCGCCGGCAACCACGCTCCGGGAGGAGGCTTGCTGTTGGGGCTCGAGGCCAGCTCCTCCGGCAGCGCCGGCGCACCTGGAATGCTCGGGAGCTCGGGACTATCGTCGGCGGGGGTGTGGCTCATCGCGAATCGATGTCAAGAGGACACTGTTATTGGCAACGGGAGCTATAGGGCGCTCATGAGCAAGATCAAGAGTGCGATGGCGCTGAGGAGCAGGTTGCCAATACCGAGCAGAATGCCGCTGAGCGCCATACCGCTGCCGCCGACGCTGGTGGGGTTGTTGCGCGCCGCGCCGCGCGCGATCACTCCTGCAACGATCGCGGTCAATCCAGTTACCGGGCCCAAGCAAAGCAAGACTCCACATACCAAAGACACAACTGCCGCAGTGCTTGCCGGGGGTTTCTCACCACGTGGCAAGCCGGTCTTCGGATCGATAGTCATGGCGTGTAACGCCATTGTTTCGGGACTTCCGGTGATGGGTTTTCCGTGCCGACCTTGCGGCCGCCCTGGTCCGCTCGGGCCACCCGGAATGCCCGGCGGTGGCGGACCGTAACCGCCGGGAACATGGCCACCCGGCGGCATCCCGCCGTGGCCGACGAGGTAGCGATGATCTTGCGGCGCCTCACGCATCGCCAGCGATGATACCTGACCGAGCGCATCGCGCAGCCCTTTCCGGGCGCTCATGGAACATCCGGCTTGCGAACCGACTGCTGTCCTGATACCGCGTCGGGCGACTCCATGGCGATCTCTCGACAAACGGTGCTGCATATCGCTGAACTGGCGAATCTGAGACTCGACGAGAGCGAGGTCGACTCTCTAGAGCGCGACCTCGCGAAGATCGTCGCGTATGTGGAGGAGCTCAACGAGCTCGACACCTCCAACGTACCTCCTACCGTGCAGATGGCTTCGGGCTTCGCTGCAAGACCCGACGAAGTGTTGCCCGGTCTCGGGCAGGCTCGAGCGCTCTCCGAAGCTCCACGCACCATCGAAGGGGGCTTCGCGGTGCCCGGCTTCGTGGAGGAAACATGAGCGATCCGGTATCGAGCAACGTGATCGACTTGGCCAGCCAAGTGGCCAGCGGGCGCGTCTCCGCCGAAGCTCTGACCACCCAGTGTTTGAACAACATCTCGGAGCTCGAGTCTCTGAATGCCTTCACTCACGTCTCCCGTGAAGCCGCGCTCCGCGCCGCCCAATCCATCGATCAGCGCCGCCAGCAAGGCGAACGACTCGGCGCTCTGGCGGGAGTACCGATTGCCATCAAAGACGCGCTCTGTACCGTGGACGCGCCCACCACCTGCGCTTCGAACATCCTGCGTCCACTCGGACAGGGAGCTGAGCGACGCGGCTGGATGGCGCCCTACGACGCCACGGTGATCGAACGCCTGCGCCAAGCCGACGCGGTGCTCATCGGCAAGACGAACATGGATGAGTTCGCCATGGGCTCATCCAATGAAAACAGCGCTTACGGTCCAGTCAAACACCCCTTGGACCCCACGCGAGCTCCAGGCGGCTCGAGCGGCGGTAGCGCCGCGGCAGTAGCAGCGGGCATGACGCCGGCGTCTCTGGGCAGCGATACGGGTGGCTCGATTCGGCAGCCCGCCAGCTTGTGCGGCATCGTCGGGGTCAAGCCCAGCTACGGACGCGTGTCGCGCTACGGACTGGTTGCGTTCGCCTCGAGCTTGGAACAAGTCGGACCGCTCACCCGCGACGTGCGCAGCGCCGCCCGCGTGCTCGAGGTCATCGCGGGTCACGATGAGCGCGACTCGACGACAGCCAAAGTTCCGGTGGGCGACTACGTGAGCGCGTGCGACAAGGGCGTGCGCGGCCTCAAGATCGGCGTCCCCAAGGAGTACTTCGCCGAAGGCCTGGCTCCAGAAGTGAAGCGAGCCGTGCAGGCCGCGCTCGGGCTGCTCGAACGCCAGGGAGCCAGCCTGAAGACCATCGAAATGCCCCACACCCGCTACGGGGTGGCCACCTATTACGTGATAGCGACCGCGGAAGCTTCCAGCAACTTGGCTCGCTTCGACGGCGTGCGCTTCGGTCTACGAGTCGAAGAGCCGGGCACGGACCTCAAGCAAATGTACGGCCGCACACGCGACGCTGGCTTTGGCAGCGAAGTCAAGCGGCGCATCATGCTCGGCACCTATGTGCTCAGCGCGGGTTACTACGACGCCTATTACGGAAAAGCCCAGCGAGTGCGCACCTTGATTCGACGCGACTTCGAGCGAGCCTTCGATGAGGTCGACGTGATTGCGACGCCGGCATCCCCGACGGTAGCCTTCAAGCTGGGCGAACGCCTGCAAGACCCACTCGCTATGTACCTGGGCGACATCTACCAACTCCCCGCCAGCCTCGCCGGCGTGTGCGGCATCTCGGTGCCCTGCGCGCTCGACTCCGACCAGAAACTCCCCATCGGCCTGCAGTTGCTCGCCCCGAGCTTCCAAGAAGAGTTACTGTTCGCGGCCGCCGCAGCTCACGAATCACTAATGCTCGCTGGCGCGGACCGGGCCTCGGACTGATGGCGAGCACGCTCACCTTCGCCCCGCTCGAGCCGCGTCACGCCGAAGCCCTCGCCGCTCTGTTCGATCGCTCGGCGCATCACTGCTACTGTCGCTACCTGCACTTTCCCGGCGATAAGTACGCCTGGCAAGACAGGCTGGCCAACAGCCCCGAACGAAGCCGCGCCGAGCTCATCGCTGCAGTGCAGCGTCAGAGCCCAGAAGCCCGCGGCGTGGTCGCCATCGAGGCTGCCACCGAGCGCGTCGTCGGATGGCTCAAGCTCAGCCCAGCCAAGGCGCTCGACAAGCTTTACGATCAGCGCCTGTACCGGCGCCTACCCTGCTTCGACCGAGCGCCCGAGGGC
>CBFGRJ010000322.1:0-8431 GCA_965651135.1 uncultured Myxococcales bacterium | reverse complement strand
TCTTCCAGCAGGGTTTAGCCCGCTTGTGACCGGGCTTAAAGCCGAACGCCGGGGGGTTATTTCCAGGCGTTTCATCATCTTTTGCAGGCCAAACCGCGACAGACCCAACAGCTCTGCCGCCCGGGTCTGGTTGCCCCCGGTCTTGTCTAGAGCCGTGATCACCAGCTCCGTCTCCAGCGCATCGACGTGGCGGCGTACGTTGAGCCCGAGCTCGTCGGATACCGAACGCTGCGGCTGCCCCACCAGCTCTGCGCTCAAGTGCGACCGCTCCACACGGTCGTCGGCAATCACCAAAAAGCGCCGGACTTCGTTCTCGAGCTGCCGCACGTTGCCCGGCCACGCGTAGGCCGAAAGCGCCTGCATGGCTTCGCGCGACACGGTGACCTGGCGATCGGGAGCGTGGACCTGAATGAAATGTCGCACCAGGCGTTCCACGTCTCCCGCACGCTCGCGCAGCGGCGGTATGCGAATCGAGATCACGTTCAGCCGATAGAACAGGTCCTCGCGGAAGCGCCCCTCGCGCACCATTTTCTGCAGGTCGCGATGAGTAGCGGCGATCACCCGCACGTCGACTCGTCGCGCGCGCTCCGACCCAACGGGGCGCACTTGCCCGTCTTGCAAGACCCGGAGCAGCTTCGACTGCATGCCCAACGACATTTCACCAATCTCGTCGAGGAACAGCGTGCCGCCCGACGCCACTTCGAAGAGCCCCGCGCGGGGTCGCTCAGCGCCTGTAAACGCTCCTCGCACGTGCCCGAACAACGTGGACTCGAGCAGTCCCTCCGGGATCGCGGCGCAGTTTTCACCCACGAACTGAGCGCCGGCTCTGGGTCCATTGTCGTGAATGGCTCGCGCAATGAGTTCTTTGCCCACGCCGGATTCGCCGATCAACAGCAGCGGCACGTCGCTGGTCGTCACGCGGTCGACCACGGCCAGCATCTGGCACACTGCCGGGCTTTCGCCGACGATGGCCTGATAGGCGTAGCGCGTGTCGCGCAGACCGCGCGTTTTCGCCAGCTCGCGCTCGACCACCTCGAGCTCGGTTTCGCGGCGCGCCAGACGCTGCGCCAACTTGGCTTCGGCCCGCTCGGCCCGGCGAGCCGCCCGCTTGAGCAGCAGCTGATCGCGTGCGTCGGCGATGGCTACCGAGGCCAGGGTAGCCACCAGCTTGACCCAAGCGAGCTCGCGCGCTCCAAAGGCGCCCCGACGCTGGCGATCGTCGAGGTAAACCACCCCCAAAACGTGCCCGCGCGCCATGAGCGGTACGGCGAGCACACTGCGCAGCTTGAGCGCATGAACGCTGGCGTGCATTTCCGGCAGCTCGCCCACCGCGTCTACGGCCACGACCGGCTTGCCTTGAGCCAGGGCGCGCTCCGCCAGCGAATAGCTGAGCTTGAGCTGCTCTCCGGCAAGGTCGCCGCGCGCCAGGTTGCGAGCTGCGCGGGGTACCAGGCGATTGCCCGGCGCTCGCAACAGCAATAGGCCGCGCTCTACCCCGGTCCACAGCACCAGCGCGTCGAGCACTTGGTCGAGCAGCGGGCGCAAGCGCTCGTGCTGTCCCAGCGCTCGCACCAGGTTCTCGACGTCTGCCAGCTGTTCGGGGACGAAACCGGTTTCTCCCGGTGCCTGCGCCAAGAGCACCCAGTCGAGCTCGTCGACGGCCCCAGCCAGCGCCGCAGGGACTTGTCGGCGAAGCTCGCGGGCTGCCTCGGCAGCGCCGGCAGTGAGCCGCCGAGCCACCTCCGTTTCGCCCAGCCCGAGCGCCAGCCCCACACCGCTGGCCATGGCTCGGCCGCGCACCACGCACGGCGCCTTGTCGCCAGCAAGTGCCTCGAGCTCGACCAAAATGGCTTGGCCGCGCGGGCGCTCCGGTTCTTCGACGGCACGCGCTGCCCGGGCCCCCCACCACTCGAGCCGAACATCAACCGGCAAGCCCGCGCTGCGCGCCAGCGCATCGAAGGCCGCGACATCGACCGGCAGCCCTGCCCTGAGGCAACGCGCTGCGGCGCGGGTACGGTCTGCGGCGCTACCGTGCTCGAGCAGCGTGGCGGCGCGCTGCGCGTGCTCGCGCGCAGCGTCGCTGCGATCGGGCGCGGTAGACAGCACATCGGCCAGGGCCAAGTGCGCGAACCCCTGACAAATCACGTCGACCGCGTCGCGCGCGCGCCTGAGCGTTTCGGCCGCGGCCTCTTCTGTTTCGAGCACGAGACCGGCGCTCGAGTATGCCGCCGCACGCGCCAGCGAGGCACGAGCCGCGTCCTGCTGGCGCCCTAGCTGCTCGAAGAGCAAGGTGGCTCGCTCCGAGGCTTCGAGGGCCATGCCGAGCGCGCCCCGATCGGACGCCGCAGCGGCGAGCCCCGTCAAATAGGTGGCTTCTTCCAAAATGGCCGACGCGCGCTGCGCATGGTGAGCCGCGACTTCGAAGCGCTGCTGCGCTCGCTCGGCGTCGCCTTGTCTGTGGTGCAATAGGCCCTCGGCCCCGGAGATTCTCGCGCGCTCTTCATCCGTACTGGCGTAGACCCGAGCGCGTTCCAAGCTGGCCTTTGCGAGCTCGAAATGCCCTTGCGCCAGCTCGGCCAACGCGCGCGTCTCGAGCACCTGCGTCGATTCGGGAGCTACCGAGAGAATCTCTTCGCAACGCGCGAGATCGCCCCGATCGAGCGCGATGCGAGCCCTGAGCGCGCTGACCCGCGAGAGCTGGGCGCTGGTGAACGAGCCACTCGGTAGCTCCGATAGCGCTTGAAGCGCCTGGTGAGCGTCACCGACGCGACGCCAGAGCTCCGCCTGCTCGATCACCGCTTCTGGAGTCCCCAGGCGCGACAGCAACGTGATGGCCCGGCCGAGCTCGCCTTGAAGCCGCAAGGCCCTAGCCAACGCCAAGGTCAGCTCGGGCGACGCCGACCCCTGCTCGACCAGGTGTTCACCGGCGTCGAGGAGCTGCGGCGACACAGCGCCCTCTCCGAGCCTGAGCGCCACGTCGACCACCGAATCTCGAGGCAGGTCAGCGTCGCCCCTACCCGTGGTCAGCTGTCGCAAGGTCAGCGATTCGGGCTCGACCTGTTCGAGCGCACGAGCCACACGGGAGGCCAGCTCCGCATCGGAGTCACATTTTGGCGCCGGCCAATGCGCGGCGCTGGCACCGACCAACTGGGTCATCCAGCGAACCCGCTTGACCGCGTCGAGCTCGCGGAGCTCGCTGGGCGCCCCGCTGAGCTTGCCGTCGCGTAAAAGGAACAGCCTGCGAGCAAGCCCCACGGCCTCGGTCAGCCAGCGCCCTGGTTCTCCAGCCACGCGTACCGCAACCTCGGCGTGCCGTGCTGCAGCGAGCCATTCGGCGCGGCGCACTGCGAGGTAACTGCGCTCGAGCGCCATGAGCCGCCGCTCGACCTGCCATTTCACGTGCCGAGCTTGGCCCAACGCGGCGCAAGCGATGCGAAACACCCAAGCCGCCGAGGGACGAGCGCGAGGGTGCTCATTGAGCAGAGGCATCAAGATGCGCGAAAGCTCGCGTGGCCAGGAAAGCTGGAGGGCAAGCGCGCGCGGATCTTCGCTGGCTGCAAGCTCTGGCTGGTACCATTCGGCGACCGTGAGCGCGAGCGCGTACAGATCGCGCGTACGACCGTCCCCCTTGGCGTCGCCGACGAACACTTCAGGGGCGAGGTACCGAGGAGTGCCGCCCTGCGGAACGCCGCGTTCGACGAGAGTTCCCAAACCCAAGTCGACCAGGCGCGCTTCGTAGCCGCCGCCTTGCTCGCGCACCAAGATGTTGGACGGCTTCACGTCGCCATGTGCGACTCCGGCCGCGTGCAAATCCATCAGCGCCAGGGACAGATCGGCCAAGACCTCGAGAGCTGCTTGCGTCTTGCGCGCTTCAGCTTCGAACGCCGAAGACTTCCAAGCGTCGAGGGGTTGACCCTCACACCACTCCATCAACAAAAAGGGAGTGCCCGACTTCAACGTGAGGGCCTCTGCACCAAGCGCGACCTGCGCGCTTTCCGTCAGCCGCCCAGCATCCACCACGCGAAGCAGACAAGGCGACGCAACCCATGCGATGCGTTCGGCCTCTCGAGCCAGCCTGGCCGCCTCGCCGCGCGAATGGCCGAGCTTCAGCGCCCAGAGTCGCCCCTCGCCATCGGCCACCTTCCACACGCTCGAAGAGGTGCCTTGCCCCGCCCTCGACAAGAGCCGCAAGCGCTCGCTGCCGACTGCCAACACAGTTGGCACGGTGACATCAATCACGCTCTGGAAGGTGTTGCCTATTTGCTTTGCGCTGTCAACTTGGGTGGCAGGCACGGGTAGGCTCGCCATCGCGGTGGATCGGGGCACTCGCTCCTCCTGTTCCCCCCAGGGCCATTAGCCTGCGGGAATGGCGCACCAAAGGAGCAAAAGATCACGGGCAGATCGCGCCGCCGGCGATGAAACGCTGGATTTCCCGCAGCTGGGGGCGACTGACCCCAGCTGCGCCCGAGCCTTCGGGCGGCATGGGTTCGCCGCGCAGGAACCATTCCCGGAGGCGCGCCACCTCCGACCCCGGCGGCTTCAAACAAGACGGACCCAGAGCAACGGGATAACGCGTGGCGCACCAAGCGGGTTCGTCGGGCTCGAGCCAGAAGCTCTGCTCCGCCCCCATCATCTTGTAGAATAAGTAGCTATTGCCGGGCTGACCGGGATCCACGACGGGCATCCCTAGACCGAAGCGATCGGGGTTACGCAGCGGAGTGTTCGCGTCCGGACCAATCTCAGTCTGGTGAGCAACCTGTCCGATGGCTGTGCCGGCGAACGCGCTAGGCGACTCGAGACGCAGCCCCATGCTACCCCGCTCACCCGCGTGGCAGTGCGCGGCGGCGCATCCCGCTTGGCGCAGTATCTCGACCACGCGCTCGCAGCTCGGAACGGGCTCCAGTGGCACGCGCTCGGACGGCTCTCGACTTCGGCGAGTGAAGAAGTTGAACTTGAGCGGCAGGACGCGCGGCTCGAGTCGGCCACCATCGAACGCCTGAAACCCAAAGGGCGACGTGTCCCCCGGAGTCAGGAGCTCGAGCGTGTAGAGCGTGCCGGGTTCGAGCGGTGCGGTGAGTCGATACACCACGACGCGCTCGACCACATCGTACTCGGGCCTCAAGAACCCGATACCGTTCACGGGGCTGCCGGTATAGACCACGATGGACTGCCGCACCGCAGTCGAGGGTCTCAGGTAGCGATCGAATCGCAGAATGATGTCCCCGTCGATGGGGACTCCGCAGGCGTCCGAGTCACCGGGCAGGCAATCCGTGCCCTGACCGGGGTAAGGTTGCGCACCGATCAACGCGACGCCCACCGGGGCGGGTTCGTGATCGACCGGACCCGCTCCGCACGCGACGCCGGACAGCGCCAGCAAGCATCGAATCAGCTGTCGGAATAGGTTTGCAACTGCTCGCGGATGATGTCTTCGTTGACTCCGCTTCGGATGTATTCGCGCAGGCAGTCGGCCAAAGTGATGAGCAGATCGTCGATGCCCTTTTCTTCGATGATCTTGGAAAGCAGCTGGCGCGCTTCTCGGCTTTCGTCCTCCCTCAGGAACTCGCGCACTTGCTCGACGGAGATTTCCCCTTGAAAATCCAAATACAGGTTCTGAAATAGGTAGCTGACCAGCTCCTTCACTAAGGGCCTCCTTCGCGGCTGGTTCGGCCAGCGGCGGCGCTCCCAGGCTATACCCGGACGCCCTACCGTCACGCAAGGACATTACGCTGAAGTGTCCTGATTTCAGGCACATGGCGGGGTTTTTAGCGGCATTGCGCCAACTTTGCATCTTGCGGGTGATGGCACACCAGGCAGGGCCGGGCGTTCTGCCGGAGCGCCCTACGACATTTGGAGCTGAATCCTGGAGGATGCGGGCTGAGCCCCCTTCCGCCATTGGCCGAGCGACCTGGCCCTCCGACCTCGGCGGTCGCGTGACACAAGGTGCAGTCGTGCTCCGTGTGACAGCTCACGCAGGCCGAAAGGTTACGCTGCGCCTCGACGGCGTGATGCTGCGCCGTGCGCGGCCCGTCGGTCCACACCGCCTTGGGAGGGTGGAAGCGCCCGCGCCCCGCGAAATTCGCGTAAGGACCACTCAGCGTCACTCCGAGTCGCTGGTGACAGGCCAGGCAGAACGATTGAGCACGATGGCACGAGCCGCAATCGGGAGCGTTTTGCCTGGCTGCGATGGCGTGCAGGCTCAGAAAATCGTTGGGATGAATACTGCGCGGCCGCAGGCGGCCGTCATGGCAGTCGGTACAGAACTTCTCCGAATGGCAGCTCGAGCACAGCTCGGAATGATTGCCCGCCACGAACTTGTGGCGCCGAATGAAGTCCGGGTCGTGACCCGAGTCGTATAACCAGCTCGGCGGTTCCAAGTGGCCCTCCGGGTAGCTGGTCAGCAGGCGACCGCTGGGCTGGGCGAGATGACACGTCGTGCATTCTCCAGCCGCATCGCCTCGCGCGGGCTCCGGCATTTGGTGACAGGCGAAACACCCCTTCATGCGCGGCAACTGATCGCGCGTGGCCAGCTCCAGATTCTGGACCGCGCCGTGACACTGACCACAACCGACGTTTCGCGCTGCGTGAATCGCATGCGAAAAATGTAGGCGGGGTGCTGGAACGTTCATGCGAGCCACTCGGTTTCCATCTTCGGGGCGGTAGCCGATGTGGCAGTAGCCGCACTGGCTGAGCAGCTCCGGCGAGCTCTTGACCGAGCCGAGATTGCTGTGGTCACTCTGATGACACTTGTCGCAGCGGGTCACCGCGGGTAGCAGCGAGTCGCTGCTCTTGTGACTGGTGCGCGCCTTGTCGTGGCAGCTGTCGCACGCTTGCCCCAGCTCTTTGACGTGCAGGCGATGATTGAACCTGATCGTGAGCTGTTGCGGCGGAAAGATGATGGAGCTCGGCCCGCCATCGTCCGGCAGAGCACCGGGCGGTCGATCGTGCAAGGGGACGGGCGCGTTTCCCGGAAGGGGAGCGAGGCCATGGACGGCGGGTGGAGGAGCCTCGGTGCGAGCACGCGCGATCGGCGCGAACCAGCCTGCAATCATGGCCAGGGTACACCCCACACAGAGCAACCAAGCGCTGAGCCCTCTCTTCATGGAAACACCGACAGGTTCAGGCTGACCAGAAAGCGAAACTGATGACCGAACAGGCGATTCATGGCGTGTTCCCACTCCATGCCGAGGCGTGCTCTAGTCACACCGGCTATCACCGGTGACACGCCTCCTCCCAACACGTAGCTGACCCCCGTCGCGTCTCGTTGTGGTCGCAGCGCGTCCGACCAATCGTAGACGGACAAGACGACGACACTGTCGTAGTAACCGCCCAGATACTCGCGCCTCGTCGTGATATTGCCGCCGATGCGGTGACCTGTGTCGCCCCATTCACCGAGACCGTCGAGCATCAACTGCGTGTGGGCCCACCGATAGCGCGTGTTCAGCGAAGCGAGCTGATCCACGAAAAGGCCCGTGGGCTCCACTTCGGACACGCGCACACCGGCTCGCCCGGCTACGTCGAAGCGAGGCGTCACGAACGAGCTCGCTCGAATCTCCGCGGTCTGAGAGGGCTTCGAGACGAACCAGTTGAATATCGAATCCGCATCGAAGCTCGGCACGTTGTAGTCGTAGCCGACACCGAGCACCGTCGAGTCGCTGGCATACCAATCCAGGGAACTTCGTACGTCGCTCACGCGCCGCAGGTAAACGTCGTAAACCACGTCTCCAGTCACACTTCCGAGCTCGGCGTCTTGCAGAAAAAGCGATGCCCCCGCCTGCTCGGTCGAAGTTCGAGTATCTGCTACGGTGCGGAAGTTGCCCTGCGCATCGGCGAAGGGTGAAACGAGCACGCGGTCACGATTGAGCACCTTGCGATAGCTGACACGCGCCTGCAAAAAGCCGAGGGCCAAGGTTTGAAGCGACGCCCCATAGGCCGGCGCCGGCTTGGATTGATCGAGATAAAACGGCCACTCGTTCTCTTCTAGATCGCCCCGATCGCCGCGCAGCACACCGTCCGCTTCGTAGCGGCTGGTTGCGAGCAGATACATGCCATCTCTCTGCTCGAAGCCGGCATAGAGCTCCACACCAACGATGCCGGGCGCGTCCAAGCGCACCAGCGCACCGTCGAAGGACCAGAAGCCCAAAGTATCCATCTGGTATTGCCGGCCCAGGCGAAACCCCAGCACACCATCCAAGTAGTGGCGCCCCTCCAAAAACGCGTACATCAAGTCGAGCGGCGCTTGCTCCAGGCCGGGAACGTAGCGATCGAGCTGATCGGGGTTGCGTTCCGCCCCCGCTTGGCCCAGGTCGGCGTCCAGCCGCAGGCGCGTGCGGAATACCAGCTCGGGCGCGAAGAAGCCTTGAACGCCGTCGATGTCGGATACATCGAGGCCCAGCGTGTTGGTGTAACGCCGAAAGCGCACCACCGGCTCCCC
>CBFGRJ010000321.1:0-8437 GCA_965651135.1 uncultured Myxococcales bacterium | reverse complement strand
TTATTATTTGTTGGGTTGTCGTGGGTGGTTTGGGTTATAGTGTTTGTGGGGTCCCTTTGGGGGCTGGTTTGGGGTGAGGCTGCGCGGGGCCGCCGGTTTCCAGCTTTTGCCCTGATCGAGCGAGACGCTCACCTTGGCGCCCTTCGGCGCCCACACGATGCTCGACGAGTCGGCGGCTATGGCCACGACGCCGGAGCCTTGACTTCGAGGCTGGGTTTTTAACGGGGTCCAGGTCTTGCCCATGTCTTCCGACACGGCGCCGTGTGCGGGGTCGTTACCGCCGCCCACGCGGACCAGATGGGTGGGCTTGCTTTCAGCGAAGTCGATCGAGGTGCCGTTGCCGTGAATCGGATTTTGGAACATGCCTTCCGGTGGCACCTCGTTCACCTGGTCGTGGCGAAATCCGCAGATGTCGCCGAGCACACTCAAAAGCTCGGCACCGGTGGGAGGGCTCACCAAGCCCTTGACCGCTGTTTCTTCGAGGTTCTCGTTCTCGAATTTCCAGTGAGTCGGCTTGTCCGTATCGGCTTCGGAGGCGTCGTGAGTGCTCCAGACGCCCTGCCCCGTGACGTACATGGCCCTGTTCGTGTCGAATGGATCGATGGCGATGTCCGCCATCCAGCCTGTCGCGCTGAGCGCGCGCGGATCGGACTTTGGGTCCCGGCCCCAGTACAGGTACTTGGCGCCTGCATCGTCGCGCTCCGCTTTGTTGCCGAGGGCCGTCCAGTGGGCCCCGCCGTCTACCGTGCGAAAGATCTCGTCGCCCTGGGCCCAGCGATCGATGGTGGTCACCATGACGGTGCCTTTGCCGGACGGCAGCACGGTGAGCCCGCCGTAGCCGAACTTGTCGTCTCCCTTCGGCGCAAGGGGTGTGATGTCGCTCCACTGGTTGGTCTTCGGGTCGTACTTCCAGACGGAGCCCGTCACTACGTCGCTAGGACCTGGAAGGTTGCCGTAGCTCAGATACAAGATGCCGTCGGCATCGAACTCGCCGTGACTCGGCATGACGCCTTTGGGCTGTCCGGGTACGGGCTTCCAGCTTTTGCCCCCGTCGGTGCTTCGATACAGGCCGGTTTCGGTGCTCGCGAACCCCGCGTACACGTGGGGAGTGGGTTTACCTTTCTGACCGCTCTTCTTGTCGAAGGTGACGAAGGTAATGCCGACGCCGAGCGGTTCGGTCTGTTTGGGAAAATGGCCAGGCTTCCAGGTTTTGCCGAAGTCATCGCTCTCGTACAAGCCGTTCTTGCGCGTACCGAACAAGAGCTTGCTGTTCAAGTTGGGGTCGACCGCCATGCGCTCGCCGTTGCCGCGGCCGTTCTCGTTGCCGCCCATTTTGATCGACATCTCGGTGAGCTCCCAGGTGTCGCCTTTGTTTTGGGAACGCAGGATGGCGCCGTTGCCGGCCCATTCTTGCGTGTAGGTGCCGACAGCCATGTACACGCGGTTCGCATCCACGGGATCGGCCGCGAGAGTCTCGATGCCTAAATAGTTGCCGCCGTCGTTCTCGGGGCCGATGTGATCCATGAGCGGAACCCAGCGCTTGCCTGCCTGATGCCAACGATAGGCGCCGCCGATGTCCGTGCGGGCGTAGATCAGGTCCTTCTCGGCTTCGCTGAAAATGATGCCGGTGACGAAGCCGCCTCCCAAGATGCGAACGCTGGTCCAGGTATACGGCTCGCTCGTCACGCTACCGCTGCCTGCGCTGCTCCCCGCGACTTCGGTGCCGCCTGCCGGAGCCGCCGCACCGCCCGCCCCGGTGCAAGGACAGCAAGCGGCGAGCAGCGCTGCGGCGGCGAATTTCTGGGTCGAGGCGGTGGCCATTCGTAGGGCTCTCATGACGGATCTTCTGCCTATTCGAGGAACTCGATGTCGTCGACGGTGACGTCGACCTCGTACGGGGTTGCGCCCATGCTCCAACCAAAGACCCATACCAGCGAGATGAGCTCGCTTGGGTCAGGCTGGTCGTTGGGCGAGCCTCCGCTGAAGTCGCCCCATTCAAGCGAAATGGTTTGCAAGTCATCAGTGAGCTCGATGGCGGCTTCGGAGTTGGCGCACCCGCCCGTGCAGGTACTGTGGGCCTGCTCACAGGTGTTGTCGCTCGCCTTGCTGTTGCTGGCAGTGTTCGCAGATAACGCGAGTCGATTCGAGCCGACGTCTCCCCGAATCGTGAATTTCACACCGCGAAAGGCCGATGCATCCGATACGCACGGAAATGCGACGCCGAAGCCTGACCAAGTGTTGACGGTCCCGCTGATGTGCCACTCCTCGGCATCCGTGACCTCGTTGTGTATGTCGGTCGAGTAGCTGAACGTGCCCCCTTCGAAGCGGTCGTCGTTGCCGAAGCTCAAAAGCTTGGGTGTCTCGATCACGCGGGGCTTGCAGGCCTCGGCGGGATCGCACTGGCTTGCTCCGGTCGTGCTGCTCGCGGTGCTGCTTTGGGCGCTGGTCTGACTGCTCGTTGCAGCGCTGCTCGAGCTCGTCGAGGTGGCGTCGTCGAGCGGCACATCTACGTCTTGGGTGGTGCAACCCAGCGCGCACGCGGCAATGAGGCAAGAGGCGCGAGTGAACGCGGTCATTGGGGCATTCCCGCGCCGCCTTCGCCTCCGGCGCCCGGTGTGGGATCTGGAGGGACCCAGCCTTTGCGTCGATAGAACGAAAGGGAATCGATCCACATCTCAATGAATTTTTCTTTCTCCGCACGGAAGCGGAAGGAGTAGATCGTCGAAGCGTCCATGCCGGATGGCACACGGTTCGGCAGGGCTTCTTGCCAGAAGCTTTCGAACGGAAACAGATAGAGCTCCCAGTGATCGGTGGTGAGGAGCAACTGCCGGAATGAATTGCCGCATTGATCGGGGTCAGGGGCTCCGGAAACGACCACCTGATTGCCGGATGAGTCGATTTGAACGATCAGCGCCCCCCGTTCCTCGGCCTCCTGTTTGCAGTCTCCGGGGATATCTTGGCCTTCGCCGTCGCTCGGTTTGGCCGTTTGCGCCGTATCGACCTCCAGGGTTACCGCTTTGTCGGCTCGGCGCTCGCTGCGCGCCCACAACGAGATGCCCTCGTATTCGTCGCCCCTGTATGGGTCGGCGCGCCGCTTGAGCTCGCTGCCCCACGCCGAACCCCAATCCACATGCCCGTACGTTTTCAGGAACAGCTCCGGGTGCTGCCCCGGGGCGCAACGCGGGGGCGGTGAGGGCAAGCCCGAGCCCGCTCTGGCGGCGACACTCACTAGGTTCTTTGGCTCGGGGGGTCTCGAGTACTCGTTGTCATCGTTGAGCGGCACGCCGTGCTCGCTGCCGTCGTAGGCTCCGGGGGCGTCGTCTCCGAACGTGAACCAGTACCCCGGCTTAATGGGGGCAAATTCATAGAGCTCTTCTTGCGCGCAGTCGATGGGTGGCTCGCGGCGCGGCTGAGGCGAGCTGCACGCCGCAGCCAGCAGAGCTAGGCAAAGGCCACTGGCCAGGCTGCTCGTTGTCGTGGCGAGGCTAGCCATATTGCTTACCACCAGAATGTCCCAGACAGGGAGAATACGTCTTGGTCCGGGCTCCTGCCAGGGTCGGGAATGGGAGGGCTGCCGGTCTTGACGACCACGTCGCTACCGTAGACGAATCGCGAATACTGCAGGGCGAATTCGTCACGGCTTTGCCAGTCGGTATGAAATAGCAAGCGCGGTGAAAGGACCGAGAAGGCGGCGCGATCGTTGTCCATGTCGAGGCGAACGTGATCGAAGCGCCCCGATACCGAGAACCACGACAGCAGGTTGTAGGTGAGCTCGCTGCCAACCTTGAGCTTGAGCACGCCGTCGTAGTCGGGGTCATCGCTCGCGACGTTCGTAGCCACACCGTACAGGCTTGCGCGCAGGTCGGGGCTCACGCCTTGGAATAGGTCACCGTAGACGAGGCTTGCCAGGCTCAGGTCGTATTGTGCGCCGAACGTGGTGAGCGCACCGTCGCCCTGGCTTCTGGGCCCCAGGTACTCGCGGGTGAGCTCCGGGCCACCGCGGGCGTTCAGCACTTCGATGACCCCCGACACGGTGCCCGCGTTGGTGAGGTCCGTGCGCGCAGCGCCGACGTAGAAATGCCCGCCCCTTTTGTGGGTCAAGCGAACGTCGGCGCCGTAAACGTTGATGCGCCCGTCGGGAACCAGCCCGGTGCTGACGGTATCGTCTTGGCTCCAAGCGGTGAAATAGTGAAGCCCGAACTGCGCCAGGTCTTGGTAGCTCAGACCGCCGTGCAGGTGGTGGACGAAGCTCGCTCCCACATTCGGATCGGCGTAGTCGTTCCAGCCGGCGGGCACCAAGCCTTCGGGAGGCCGCCCGAGCTGACCGCCCAGGCCCTGCTCGATCACCAGCGTGAGCTCGTCGAGCGGTAGCGCCGCAGTAATGGTTTCGCCTATCAGATTGGTGCGCGCGATGAGCGGCGTGGCGTAGCGACCGGCGTCGTAAGCGCCCATGGCTCCGTAGCGCCCCGTTACCGCGCCCACCTTGACCTCGAGCGGCAGGCCTACCGGCTCGCTCAAGTTCACGCTGATGTACGCATCGTTGATCCCGAGCTGGCGGGGAGGGTTATAGATACCGTCGGCGTCGGTCAGGGTTTGTGCTGCCAAGATCACGGTACCTGCGACCGTCCGATTGCCGTAGGTGAAATTCAGCTGCACCCAAGGGTCGGGCACTACGCCGAGGTATTCGAAGGCGCGCAGGTCTTGCGGGATGACCGGGGGCGCATGAATGGCGGTCGACGTTTGGCCGGGGTTCGGGTCCTCGCGCTTGAGCACGCCGATGCGCAGCGGCAACAGCAGGTAGCCGTGAAAGTCGAGGACGTTGTCTTTGCTGATGCTGGGCGCGATGCCAAAGGGAATGGTGGGTGCTGCGCTGCGCACCTGGGGCTCGCCGGGGGCCATGCCGAGCCGCGGCAGCTCGCGCTCCGGTGCGGGCTCCTCGGCGAGCGCAGGGGCCGTCGAGCAGAGCAGCGCTGCTAGCGGGGCGCTGAGGTTTCGTCGCAGGCGACCCTGGTGTTTGGGCTGCGTTCGCAGCGTGTGTTTGGGCTGCGTTCGCAGCGTGGAGCAAGTGTTCGTGGACATCGTCGTTGGCTCCATGTCTAAAACTCTAAAGTCCCGCCGACCGCCACGATATACTTGTCGAGCGGGCGCGCCGTGTTGCTGTCGGCTTGGCTGTTGTAGAAGTGTCGCGAAAACCAGAGCTCGATCCGATCGCTGCTGCTCCAGTCCTGCCGAAACGATAGACCGGGCGAAACGCTGGAGGCGTACCAGGGGCCCAACGCCGTGTGGCGCTTTTCGGTGTAGGCTCGCAAGCGGGTACTGAACCACGAGGTCATCTGGTACTCCAGCTCGGTGCCGGCGGTGAATCCGCTGGAGTTGGTGAAGGCTGGATCGCCGGTGTCCACCACCCACCAGCGCATGCCGGCGACCGTGATGCGAAGGTCGGGCGAACGCCCATCGAAGGTGCGTGGGTGCCAGAGCAGGCGCGCCACGCTGAGGTTGTATTCGGCGCTCAGGGCGAACAATTGGCCATCGCCGTCGCTGGCGGGCCCCACGAACTTGTTCAGCATCTCGCGTCCGCCTTGTGTCCAATCGATGCCCCACCAGATGCCGTCGTGCACGGCGAAGGCATCGTTGAAGTTCCAGAACGCCGCGGCCAGGCCGACTTGGCCATACGGGTCCGCCAGGTAGCGGCCGTCGACGATGTACACGTCCATGCGGCCGTCATCCGCAAGCTCGGGTTCCGTGGGCTCGGGAGGTGTGTTCTGGCTGGCTTCCTCCGGGGTGACGATGCCGAGCCACTCGCGCTCGTCGGTGCCGACGGCGGTCGCCGCGTGAGCGTTCATGGTGAACACGTTCTTGTACGAAAAGCCTGCGTGTCCGTGATTCACGAAGGTGGAGCGGCCTACCTCGGTCCAGCCCGTGTACTGACCACGTGCGAAGTTCTCTTCGAAGCGCGGCGCGCTGATCAGTCCGTGCGCGAACGTCAGCCTGAGGTCGTTGCTGACCGTGTATTCACCTCGTAGTGTTTCGCCGTAGCCGCGCACGGCCAACAGGGGACCGTACACGCCCCAACCCCACTGCCCGGGCCCACCATAGGCTTCCGTAAAGGCGCCGACCTTCCACTGGACACGCAGGTTGCCGACGGGTTCGGGTGTCACCGTCAAGTAGGCGGCGCCGAACGAAGGTCCGTTGTTGGGATTGTAAAACCCTTCGCGTTCTTGACCGCTGATACGCGCATAGTAGTTGACCGTGCCTTGGACGACGGCGTTGCCGTAGGTGGTGAACAACGAAAAGCCGGCGCCCGCCCAGAACGGTTGCTTGCCTTGAACGATGGCAGGCACGTGCAGCGGCGTGCCTTCGTAACCTTCAGGCGGGTTCTCCGGTGGCCTTCCAATGCCAACGGCTTCCCAACCAGAAAAGCGGCCTTTGATCTGGAGCTGCCAGTCGTTATCGTCCGTGGGAGCTCCGAAGGACGGCGCGCGCCCTCCCGGAGCGGGAGGAGCCGGCGGCGCTTCTGGAGACAAGCCGAGCCCCTTGGGTCTTTCGGCGCCCGGGAGCATGCGGTGAGCCGTCTCGTTCGCTTCTTGTGCGAGCAAAGCTGAGCTGGCCAGCGTGATGGTCAGCGCGGCGAGGCCCGCGCGTGGAGGCAGACCTAGCACTCGAATGGCCTCGGCGTGGAACTCGAGTGTGTTGTGAAGGCACGCATAGGCTCCCCGAAACAGAGCAGTGAATGGTCCCAAACCCCGCGGCTTTTAGCAGATCGACTGCTGGCAAGTCACGCTGTTTTGAATGCTGTCTAACTAACGTGAGGCTCTAATTTTGTAAGCAAAAAAGTTGAGCCCAGTCCGTGCGCTCAACCATCTGGCCCCCATCTCATGGTGGAGCGTTCCTTGAAAAGTTCGTTTCACGGTGGCGCGAGCGGGATGCTCGCGGCGTTCTGCGGATTGATGCCACCGTCGGGCACGGCAACGCCATGGGCCGTCAGAATGAAGGTCAGAATGGCCCAATACTGTTCGGGTTCGAGTGAGCCGGGCTTGTTCATGGGCATCTGGCTGCTCATGAAGGCGTAGACGTCGCCGGCATGCCTGAAGGGCTCACGTGACGGCGTGCCCGGTGCTCGGGTTTGTACTTGCTGTTCGATTTCTTGCGGATCGGTGAACTGCTGGTTCATGTCCGACTTGTCGCGAGGGAACTTGGGCAGCGCCCCGGCGCCCATCAGCTGAGGACCGCTCCGACCCTGTCCGCGATCGCCGTGGCAGCGTGCGCAGTGTTCGGCAAACAAGCTGGCCCCGGTGGGTGCCTGCTGGTTGGCCCGCGCCAGGTTCGCTTCCGTAGCGCCCAGAGGCGCCGTAGCGCACGCGCTCAGCCATGAACTGCCGCAGACGAGCGCAGCCGACGCCGACCTGGCGAGAGCACGGCGTGCCGGAGCGAAGCGTGACAACATCATCGTTCTTTCCCTCGGTAGTCTCGGTGCGTCTTCGTTCGTAAATGAAGTCGCTGCCGAATCAAATCGGTTTTTGTCGCGAGGCCGCCGGCCCACTACTTCTTGGCGACCCGGATATTGTCCAAGTAGATGTCGAAAGTCCGAGGATTGGCGGCCCAAGTCCCGAGGTCCAGCTCCCACGCCGACTTGGGATCGAAGGCTTGACCTTGTTTGCCCTTGTAGAACTCCGCCAGTGGCATTTCGACTTCGTGCCATTTACCGTCGCCCGGATTCTTGAGGTACTTCTCGAGCGTCACGGAGGCGCTGTCCTTGGGGCCCGCGCTGCACCGCAGCCCCACCGTCATGCCCGCGGGATCGGGGGCATGCTTGGGGTCGGTGACCACGACGCGGATCGAAAAGCGGAGCGTGTCGTAGGGGCTGATGTCAATGCCTGCGTCCTTTGGCCACCAGCCAAACCAATTCCAACCCATGCCAATCCATTTGGACCCCTCACCGTGAAAACGCACGGCAGCCCCGCCGTCGACCCCTTCGCCGCTGGCCACGCCGAGCTTTGTCTTGCACGCGGGCTTGTCGTCGCAGTCGGCCCAGCCTTGAGCTTTGCCGCCAGCGGTTTCTCCATCCCAGATCATGACTTCGTCGCCGGAGGCCGCGGTGGCGCTTTCTCCGCTAGTCGCCTGACCGCCGCCGGTGGGAGCCTCTGTGCATGGTGGGCACAAGCAGCTGGCGCACAACGCAGAAGCTCCGGCGCCGAGCAGTGCGGCCCATAAATGGAACGAGAGCGAGGGGTTCAGCATATCTAGGAGACGCCTTTCGTCACGAGGCGCAGGGGCTCGGGGCGCACGCGAACGCGCGCAGGTTTGCCCCGCGCCAGCGGTGGTGTCAACGCCAGTTGGTGCACCGAAAGCCGCACGGAATGACGACGTTCGACGGCAAAGCTGGGGCTCACTTTTTTCGGGACGCATTTTGGCGTACGAGTGGGCACATGACCGAGGC
>CBFGRJ010000320.1:0-8456 GCA_965651135.1 uncultured Myxococcales bacterium | reverse complement strand
ACGAGCGATTCTGGCGCAGCACGCCACAGGTATCTATGACGACTTTTTCTTCCAGAAGCCGGGCGGGAATGGATTTGAACTCGCGATGCCCAACCAGCAATAGGACGATATCGGCGCCGTCCAGCGCCCGTTCGAGAGGCAGGAGCTCGAACTCCGCATGTTGGGTCAGATTGGGCTCGACGACTCGCAGTTCTACGTCAGGCAGCTTGCCCAGCTCTCGTACGATCTCCACGGAGGGCGACTCTCTGAGGTCGTCGATGTCGGGTTTGTAGGCTAGTCCCAGGCAAGCAATGCGCGCGCGCTTCAGGCGCTCGGCACGTTGTCGAACGCGCTCGATGACCCAGCGAGGCTTCGCTTCGTTGACCAGGCGCGCCTGCTTCATGAGCGGAGTGACCGCGGGCGCGGCGTGGACCAAAAACCAAGGGTCGACGGCTATGCAGTGACCACCCACCCCAGGCCCAGGAGACAGAATATTGACGCGGGGGTGGTGGTTCGCGAGCCTGATGAGCTCCCAAACGTCGAGCTTCAGTTCTTCGCACAAGAGCGACAGCTCGTTGGCGAATGCGATGTTCACGTCCCTGAACGCGTTCTCGACCAGTTTGGTGGTTTCTGCCGTGCGCGCGGTGGTCAGGTGAAGCTGGCCGGAAACGAAAGTCTCGTAGAATCGTGCGCAAGCCTCGGTCGCTCGCTCGTCGAGGCCGCCGATGATGCGATCATTTTCCACCACTTCTCGCAAGATTCTGCCGGGCAACACGCGCTCCGGAGCGTGCGCGAAATGCACCGAACCAGGCGCTAGATCCGAGTTGTCGTGAACGATCGAGGCGACCAACTCGGTCGTACCGGGAGGACTTGTCGATTCTAGGATCACCAGGTTCCCGGCTTTCACGTACGGCCCGATCGACTTTGCCGCCGCTTCGACATAAGAAACGTCCGGCGCGTGTTCTTTGGTCAGAGGGGTGGGGACGCACAGCATGAATACGTCGGCTGGCGCCGGCGTCGGGTGCGCACGCAGGCGATCGGTCTCGACCGCGGCGCGCACCAAGAGGTCGAGCTCGGGTTCCACGATGTGGGCCTTGCCGGAATTGATGACTTCAGCAGCCGCGGCGTTCACCTCGACGCCGTGCACGCGATAGCCCCGAGAAGCGAGCACTGCCGCCGTGGGCAGCCCGATATATCCCAGGCCAATCACGCAGATGGTCTTGTTGAGCAACTCGGTCATGATAAGGGGGTCCTTGGCCCGGGTGGCCAGGATGAACGATTCCGTGGACCATAGTCCGAGACGATCACCGGGCCCAACAGCCAATGCTTTGCCCGTCAATACCGTCGATCTCGGCTGCTTGACACATGTTCAGCATCTGATAGAAGCCGGTGGGCTCGGCCTTCTTGCCGTCAGCGGGTTTGCGGGCAGAGCCGACGATCGCCGGGTCTCGAGGTCGTCTATCAGGCAGACTGCGGCGCGAATTGCCAAACGCTCGAGGATAATCACATGAAAGTACTTGTCACTGGTGGCGCCGGATTCATCGGAAGTCACATCGTCGAGCAAGCCCTCGCTGCTGGCCACGAAGTCGCGGTCATCGACAACCTGAGCACCGGCAAACGGCAGAACCTTCCAGAGGAGGCACGTCTCTACGAGGTGGATCTGAGAGATCGAGCCGCCACGGCTCATGCCGTTCGCGACTTCAAACCGCGAATCGTCAGCCATCAAGCCGCCCAAGCCAGCGTTGCCGTGAGCGTGCGGGAGCCCGCACTGGACGCCGACGTGAACATTTTGGGCGCCATCCACCTGCTGGACGCCTGCTGCGCCGAGTCCGTCGAAATGGTCCTATTCGCGAGCACCGGCGGCGCCATCTACGGCGAGGTCCCAGAACCCGAGCGGGCCAAGGAGCTCATGCCGCCGAAGCCATATAGCCCCTACGCCATCAGCAAGCTGACTGTCGAACATTTACTTCGGTTCTATCGGGCCGAGCGACAGCTGGAGTCGAAAGTCCTGAGATACGCCAATATCTACGGGCCCCGGCAAGATGCCTTCGGTGAGGCGGGAGTCGTCGCGATTTTCGCAGAACGGATTTTGCGGGGACAAGCAATACAGGTCAATGCGAGGCGCAAAGAAGGCGACGAGGGTTGCGTGCGCGACTACACGTACGTAGGTGACGTCGCCCGCGCCAACCTCGCAGCGATACGCGGGGAGGTCAGCCACGCCGTCATGAACGTCGGTACGGGCGTGGCCACCAGCACCCTCGAGCTCGCTCGGTTGATTCAACGGGTCGCTGGTCGCAACGTCAGCATCGACAACGGGGCCCATCGAGCCGGTGATCTCGAGCGAAGCGTGCTCGACCCGACCCTGTGTGGCAACGCGCTAGGTTCTCTGACGCCGCTCGAGGAGGGGCTACGGCTCACCGTGGAGTGGTATCGCGCGAGCGCGTAGGGGCGCTCGTTCTCAGGAAAGAGCCAGCTCAGGCTTTCACCACGTTGGGCAGCGGCTTGCGATAGACGCCTCGCGAATCGACGATGAGCGCACTAGATTGGGCCACCAGCTCATAGTCGACCGAGCTATGGTCGGTGGCGATGAGCACGGCATCGAAGTGCGCAAGAGTGTCGGTGTTCAACGGAACCGAACGCATTTGAGGCAGATCCGGCCAAGAGCGCATGGCTGGGGCCAAGGGAATATGAGGGTCGTGATAATCGACGCGGGCACCGCGCTCGAGCAGCAGGCTGATGAGCTCGAACGCCGGACTTTCGCGAGGGTCGTCGATGTCCTTCTTGTAGGCGATGCCGAGCACGAGAACTTTGCTGTTCTTCAGCGGCTTTTCGCGTTGGTTCAACGCGTCTTGAAGGCGATCGACGACGTAGCGGGGCATGGCCACGTTCACTTCGCCCGCCAGCTCGATGAAACGGGTTGAAATGCCGTACTCGCGCGCCTTCCAAGTCAAGTAAAAGGGGTCGAGCGGAATGCAATGGCCACCCAAGCCTGGCCCAGGATTGAAGCGCATGAAGCCGAAGGGCTTGGTCGACGCAGCGTCGAGCACGTCCCAGACGTCGATACCCATCCGCTCGTAAACGACTTTCAGCTCGTTCACGAGCGCTATGTTGACGCCGCGGAAGATATTCTCGGTGAGTTTGGTGGCTTCTGCCACGCGCGCCGAGCTGACCTGCACGACGCGATCGAGAGCCCTGGCGTAGAGCGCGGCCGCGACTTCGGTGGCCTCCGGCGTGACCCCACCCACGACCTTGGGGATGGTCGCCGTATTGAAGCTGCGATTGCCTGGATCCTCCCGCTCCGGCGAAAAGGCCAAGAGAAAGTCCCTGCCACAAGCTAGGCCGGATTGTTCGAGCAAGTCTTTGAGCAGCTCATCGGTAGTCCCCGGATAAGTCGTCGATTCCAGCACGATGAGCTGGCCCGCTCGCAAGCGTTTCTGAACCGCTTCACCCGTGCCGATTACGTACTTCATGTCGGGTTCGCGCTGAATCGTGAGCGGTGTAGGAACGGCGATCATCAGCGCATCGGGCTCGCTCAAGCGATCGAAGTCCGCCGTAGCGTCGAAGAGGCCCGATTGTCGAGCCTGGAGCACCCGATCGGCGCCCATGTGCATGATGTAGGTTTCACCACGCTCGAGGGCATCGATCTTTTTCTGGTCGACATCGAAACCCGTTACCCGGACCTTCGCACGCTCGACGAACGTGAGTGCCAAGGGCAAGCCGACGTAGCCCATACCGACAACACCAAGGTGAATCGACCCGTCTGCGATCTTTTTGAGCAACTGGTCGCTAATTGCGCTTTGAGGAGGGTTAACCACAGTGTGTGCGTAGCGGCGATCGCCGAGCCGGGCAAGAGGGATTAGGAGCCGCTTGCCCAAGTTCGGCCTTCGGCGCGATACTCGGGGCCGTCGTGCGAGGGTTTTCAGTATTACTGGGTGTGGCTTGCGTCTTGGTCGCTTCCGCTTGCGGTGAACGCCATGACGACGAGCCTGCGAGCCAGGCCGAGAGCGATACCGCGGTGACCAGCAGTGGGAGTGGGGGCACTGGCGGCGACGGCAATACAGCCGCGAGCAGCAGCGCCGCCCAATCCACTTCCGCCGCAAGCACGAGCGGCGGCGGCAGTTCCACGAGCTCCGCAAGCTCCACGAGCACGACTGGCGGCCCGGGGGCACAAGGGCCAACCCTCGCCGGGTGCCCCATGTTTCCCGCTGACAACCCGTGGAACACCGATATTTCGGAGTACCCGCTGCATCCGAACAGCGAAAACTTCATCGACAGCATCGGGCGCGACACGAACCTGCACCCTGATTTCGGCACGGAATGGGAGGGGGCTCCGATCGGCATCCCATTCACCATTGTCGACTCGTCGCAACCGATGGTGCCTGTCAGCTTCGAGTACGACGACGAGAGCGACCCCGGGCCATACCCGATTCCGCCCGAGGCACCGATAGAAGGCGGGCCCGAGAGCGACGGTGACCGCCATGTGCTCGTACTAGAGAGCGACAGCTGCATCCTCTACGAGCTGTTCGCGGCGTATCCGCAAGAAGACGGGGCGCGTTGGGAGGCTGGTTCTGGAGCCATTTTCGATTTGTCGTCGAACGACTTGCGCCCCGATCGCTGGACCTCGGCCGACGCAGCCGGGTTGCCGGTGCTGCCGGGCTTGGTGCGATACGACGAGGTCGTCGAGCAAGGCGAAATCTTGCACGCGCTGCGCTTCACGGTCTCCCAATCGCAGGCCGGCTACATTTCGCCTGCCACGCATGCCGCCAGCAGCAGCGATGATCCAAACCGTCCCCCCATGGGGCTCAGGCTTCGAATGAAGGCGGACTACGACTGCAGCGACTACAGCGACGAGGTGCAGGTGATCTGTACCGCCCTGAAGCGATTCGGCATGTTCGTCGCCGACAATGGCTCGAACTGGTACGTGAGCGGCGCCCACGACCCACGCTGGGACGACGATCGCCTGGGAGACCTGAAGGACATCCCCGGAGATGCTTTCGAGGTCGTAGATACCGGCCCGATCACACCCTGGTAGGCGCCGTCGACGTCAGTCTTTCTCTTGAACTGGCTCTGCGTCTTTGGCCGGTTCGTCGTCCCTGATTTCGTCGGCTACGGCCTTGTCCGCCGCATCGACCGCGCGCACGACGCCTTCGGCCGCCGCTTTCGCCCCCTCTTTGATTTCACGGCCCACTACCTTCACGTCTTGCTTGGCTTCCGCCGCTGCCTCTTCGGCCTCGCGCTCCGCTGCTTCCATATCCTGCTTGATTTCATGCGACTCTTCTCGGGCCTCTTCGTCGACAGCAGCAACGGTGTCGTCGCATGCCGCCGCGAGCAGTGCCAAAGGCAGAGCCAGCACCGCGCACTTCCCGATGATCGCGCACTGATCGATGAGCTTCGTCTGCGTGTGTCGCATACCTTGCATGGTTTCCCTTGGGGCAAAGTCCATGCCCAGCCTCACTCGCTCGATGAACCATGCATCCACGTGATGGGGCTCGGTGTGAGCTTAACGAGCACAGGTACAAGAATGCCTCAATGAGCCGTCTTGCATCGACAAGCTGATTCGGGGACTCACCACTGCGTATCGAGCCACGCGGCGCGCCGAAGCAGCCAGTCTTGCATCCCCTCGACTTGACCCCTCCAGGTATCGGCGGTTGGAGTCTCGAATTGCCTGATGCGCTCACTGGTCAGAATGGGCCATTTGTCGAAGTTGCGCTGGGCGGCGTTCGCCAAACCTCGCGTCAACCTCTCGATGCGAGCCACGATCTCGGCGTCGGCGAGCACTCCGCCCCGGAGCTCACGCCAACGAGTGACGAGGGCTTGCTGAAAGGTCGCATCGTTCAGCAAAACGTAAAACCAATCGGCTGTTTCTTGGTGCCGTGAGCCTCGCCATCCACGAACACCTGTGCCCTGATCTCGGTGGTCTCGCTCAACGTGAGCGACGCCTCGTAGAGCGGAGAATCCAACGTGGGCGGCGTGCGGTCGAGCGTATAGCGGATCTCCCCGGCTGGGCCGGCTGCGCGGAGTTCCACGGTCACGGTTTCGTCAAAAGTACCGCTCCGGGGGCTCGAAACGATCGTGCCGTTTGCCAGCGGCGCGCAAGGGTTCTCCCACTCTTGCGGGGGCGCCAACGTGCTGCCGCCGTTCGTCGCCGTGCCCTGCGTGCTACCTCCATCGCCCGCCTTTTGGCATCCAGACCCAAACCCGATTCCGACGCCAATGACCAGCAGGCGCACCCAGCCTCGTGCCACGAGCCCACGCATCGCGACGAGCCTAGCACGCAGCTCGGTGGGGGCGTAGCGCGAACCCGTGAGAAGAGGGGGTGTCGACGGGTGAAGGTGTATCAGTGTTGCTGGTTTAGGTACGAACGCGCATACCCCACCCCATACTCGCTGGCGCGGTTAGGAATGGTCGCCCTCGAACTGCGGCCGTGCACTCGATGCGAGGGGGAACCGGAACCAAGACAATCGCAAGTCGAGCGCGACACCGACACCGCACGGGCTTCATCCATCATGCGGGCAACGACTTGCCGCTTCGCCGAATAGCTGCAAGGTCCGCCGCAAGCACTGCTGGAGCGACCAGTCGGGGCCAGCAATGGGCCTAACGCGGTCAATCGCTTCACGCGCGTCGCTCGCTCGAAACCCAAGCCCCCGAAGCGCCTGAAACACGCGCGCCCACAAATCCGTCACTCGCGGACTTGCTGGACCACCGTAGCTCGAGCCATCGGCATGCTGGAAGCGAAGCCTTGTGGTCAAGTCACCGTGAACGACGAGCCGACCCTCATGGAGCGCTCGATGATGCGGAGGACACAACAGCACCAAGTTCGTGGGGCCATGATCGACGCCCTCGGCACGCGGGCGCAAGTGATGGATGTCGCAATCGCGGTTCCTGCACCCCGGAACCACACAGCACCGGTCGCGCCGTCGGACCAAGCGCCGCACCTTGGGCGGAATGTCTTGCGTGGCGCGCGGGACTTCGGCCCCATGGGGGCGAAGATCTAGGTGCTGCGCATCGCACGCTGCCATGGACACGATGTCGGGTGAGACCGGAATGGCTTCACCCGCGGCGTCGATCGAGCCTTGCCCGCAGCTGCTGCAAACCGTGACCGCGACTTGGTAATTGGCTCGACCCGGATCTTCGGGCCCGCCGAGAATACGGCGGGCGATGGCGAGCAGGAGCGCGTCGTCGTCGAGGACTTCGCCAGTCTCTCTCCGGAGCCGGTCAGCTGCTTCGCGGAACAGCGCGAGGGTTTCGGATCGAACCTTGAAGTGAAGGGCATGTTGCTCGGCCTCGGCATCCTTGGCATCGCCAGGCTCGGCCCCACGCGGGAGGCCGCTCACCATGCGTTCGACTTCACGAACCTTGCGACCCTGGGCGGCCGCGAGCCACTGGCGTTCGGTCTCGGGGGTGGCGACACGCGTGAGCTCGCGCACCGTCGTCCAGTGGAGGCTTCCGGTCTCGAGGGCATGGGCGAGCTCGGGCAATTCTTGCAAAGCCCGGGCCACGCGTAGGCGTTCTTCGGTGACTCGAGGGGTGTGGCCTAGCACGCGCTCGGAGTATTCGGCGAAGCTAGCGACTCCGAGCAGTCGGTTCGCCTGTGTGCGGTAAGCCACCATCAACCAGTGACCTTCGTGTCTATCGAGCTTGGCCCGCTCGAAAGCGATGCGTAGCAGTTCTTCGTGGGCGCGCTCGGCTTCGAGAACATTGGGGATGACATGAGCTTGTGCCATAGTGACTCCTCCTCCATGAGCGGAGCACACTCTAACATGGGTATTTTCGAGGCTCTCACTGGCTGCTCAGCGCGCTGGCGAGCCACTCGTCGACGTTCGAGCCATTTTTTAGGTGATCGCGCGCGAGAAGGGCGCTAGCTGGTCAGCAATCGCCACCATGATCGCAATGAGTCTTTCGTGAGCACTCGGCTACCCTGGAGGCCGTCAAGCAAATTCGCAACTGGCACAATCTTCGCCCGCGCTTTCCTCGCAATCGGTTGACTGTCTTGCGCGGTACGCGGAGCTTCACCCCCATGGGGGCGCGCCGGTCAGGCGTGCGAACGGGTTCGGGTAGCACCGGACGTCGGGGGGAATGTGCCCTCGAACCTAAATCAGCAACACTGATGTACCATCGCCCTCCGTACCCCATCCCAAGAGTTCCCGCTCGACCTGCAGTGGTGCGTTCGATACGGGGCGCACTGGACCTGCGGTCGCTGATAGAGCCACCACCGCCACCTTCTCGCGATCCCGCGGCGGGAGCGTGGGTGCCATAGTCGACGCAGACTTGGTATTCGACTCGGCCCATGCTTTCGGCTGACTTTGTCTTGCACGGTACGCGGAGCTTCGCCCCCATGGGGGCGCGCCGCCCAGCCGTGCTAAGGGGTTCGGGCAGCGTCGGGCGTCGAGGGAATGTGCCCTCGAACCTAAATCAGCAACACTGATATCCCATCACCCTCCGTACCCCATCCCAAGAGTTCCCGCTCGACCTGCAGT
>CBFGRJ010000319.1:0-8524 GCA_965651135.1 uncultured Myxococcales bacterium | reverse complement strand
ATTTGGGACAAGAGTGAAATGCTCAGGCCGGTTCGGCGGCTCATTTGTTTCAGCGTCAATTCCCGCTCCTTTCGCATGGATCGGATCGTGTCGCCGATGATCTTGTGCAGCTGCTCCTCGGGAGTTCTCGCTAGGCCCTTCTTTTTCATGACGCGCGCGAGTACCTCGCGGAACTCGTCCACGTTGAAGGGCTTCTTGATGTAGTCGACGGCGTCGAGCTTCATCGACGCTACCGCCGTATCCAGGTTCGGGTGTGCCGTGAAAATGACGACCGCGACGTCACTATCGATGGCGCGGATCCGGCGCAGCACCTCGATGCCGTCCAGCTTGGGCATCATCAAGTCCAGAATGATGACGTGATACGAACCCTGGCGAACTTCCTCCTCTACTGTAGTCGGGTCGCTCATGGTCTTGACCGAGAACCCGTCTTTCTCGAGCAGCGTCTGCATGTAATCGCAAATGGCTTTGTCATCGTCGACGATGAGGATTTGGACGTTCGGAACTTCAATGGGCACGGGCGTTCTCCTCAGGACCTATTCCCAGGTCCAGGCTAATTGCAGTGAGACTATAATGGCTTCTCCACTTTACCGCATCAGTTAAATCTGGAAAAAATGCGTGCCCTCGGCTCGCTGATTTTCCTTCATAAGATCAACCACTTGGCAATCCCTACCCAGCGAGGGTGAGGCCCTCGGAACGGGGCTGGGGGCCACCAGCGCGGTCTCGACGCTCTTCGCACCGCGGTTCGTCCGGATCGCGCGCTCACCCACGATGCGCTCGGTCGCCTCCCGGAAGGTCTCCACGCGCACGGCCTCCGTCTCGGTCGGCGCATTCTGCTCGAGCAGCCGGCGGAGCTTGATCCGCGCTGCGGCCTTGTTGTCGGTCTTGAGGTCGAAGGTCTTCCGGACGCGTTCGCCGTCGACCTCGAGCTTGCGCGCGCGCCAGCCCGTCTTTCGCCAATACAGGTACCCGGTGGGCTTGGCCATCAGGACTGCCCCCCGTCGAGCTCATGCACCGTTGGCGCACCGATGCGCCTCCCGAAGCGATGCTGGCAAGCTTGACACTCCCAACGCGGATCGTCGTCGGTTACGTAGCAGCCACCCACCACGTGCCTTGGCGGCGGACGCCCGTTAGGCATGCCCCACAGGATGGGCCACACCTCGGTGCTCGGGCAGTTGGGGCAGGGCGTCCCTTCCAGGAAGAACAGGATATCTTCGGCCGAGTTGAAGTCCCTCCGATCCTCGAGGAGTACCGCTCGCGCATGTGCCAAGTGCGTTGAACATGCGCTTTTCTCGGACTGGCCAAGGCGCTTGCTGAAGTCGATGCCCACGCCAGGTCTCTTCCGCTCAGCCACCGAACACCTCAGCGTCCCGCCTGGCCCTGCCGGCGTCGATGAGAGCAGCTTCCGACTCGCGCCAAGCCCGCCAGAGCTGGAGCAAGTCGGGTTGCCTGGTGATGGCCTGGAACAGTCTGTCCCGGGCTCGGGAGGCCGCCAGCTGGCAGCGCTCCCATTCCAGTTGTGTCAGCTCAGGTCTGGCCACAATCCGTGGCCAACCCCCGGTCCGGCTCCCCCCTCACTGGCCCCTAACGGTGGGGAATCCTTGGTGCCGAAGGTCGGACTTGAACCGACGACTCCGCGCTTATGAAGCGCGTGCTCTAACCGACTGAGCTACTTCGGCAAAGGGAGGGCGAATATGGTTTTGCGATGCGGTGCCTGTCAAGCGTGGGGTGACAAGTTCCCCCATCGCTGCAGACAGCGCCTAAAATGTCAGGCCGAAAATGCTAGCGCCGGCGTCCGCCGGGACCATCCCCCTCGCGCCCGACCACCGGGTTAGTGGCGTCGAACGCGATACGCACGCTGAGGCGACCGCCGGCGGCGCTCGGCAGCGGACCATAGGGACCGTCGCGGCGAATCGCCGCTAACAGGTTGTTGTCGAACTCGGCGATGCCACTCGGACGCACGATGTTCACGGCCTGGACGCTGCCGTCGGCGCCGAGCGTGAGACTGACGATGGCAAGCCCACCCATGCCTCGCGCGATGGCCCAATCGGGAAAGGCACGGCTCCAGTCGACGCGATCGAGCAGGCGTCGGTAGTAGCGGCTCAGCCCTCCGTCACCGGCCAGCGAGACGCCGGCACCGTGACCCTCACCACTGGGTGAAGCCTGAGCCCCAGCACCGCGGGTGCCGTCGCGACCCGGTGCGAAGGGAGCCGGATCGCCGCCCTCACCAGCACCGATCGGTCCGCCCAAACCACCGGCGTGAACCAAAGATCGGATGGCACCGGCGACTTTGTGCGAGCTATCGGTCGTGTCGTGCGGGCGATCGCGGTGGTTGGCGGGAACTGCGGCGCGCGCCCGTTTGACCGGCGGTCGTGCGGTGACGACGCGGGCGCTGAAGCTCGGGCGAACCGCCGCGTTGCCTTGCGCCACGCCAAGCGCATGGTGTGCTCGCGCCCCTTCGACGCCTCCCACGCGTTCCGCGGCAGAGTCGCCCGGTGGGGCATTGCCCCGCCGTGTTCCTTCTCGAGAGGCTGGTGCACTGGTGACGTGGCCGCGAGGGCTGGCGTGCGCCACCGGGCGCCGCTCGGCGATCTGACCCGGGCCGCTGGCTATGAAAGTGAGCTCGCTTGGGTTCGGCGTCGCGCGGCGGTCGTCGAGGCTCTGACGCTTCCGAGCCGTGCGCAGCCGCTGGATCTGGCTTTGCTCGCTCTCGGTGGGCGCCTCTCGGCTCAAGTGCAGCGCCACGACGCGATCGCTGAGATTCAAGGCAGCGACGCTGTGTTCATCGGTGCCGCCTCGACCCGGGCGCAGCAGCTCGGGTCGGGCTCGCCGCTGCCCGCCAAGCGGCTCGGGCGCTGTTTCTGGGACGCCTTGGGGAGAGCTTTCTTGCGAAGGGCTGGGTTGCTCGAGCAGGCTCCGAGCGGTGGGCAGCTCGATGCCTCGCCGCACCGGAGCCACTGCGACGATGTCGACCTGGTGCTCGTCTTCACCGAACGCCTTGGACAGAAGCCAGGCGCCGGTGCCCACCAGGCCGACATGCATCAAGCACGAGGTGATCAGGGCCCCTGCCCAGCTCCGTCTCATGACCAGTATCCATTGTGGCGCAGTTTCCTGAGCAGAACCAGCGCACGCCCCGGGGCGGGTCGATCCGCCCCAGTCCCAAACGCGCGGAGACGCTACCCTAGAGGATTTGCGTCGTGGGTGCACTTCGAGGTGCCGGCCTTCCGATCTCGGCCCTCAGCTTTCAATCGTTGATCGCGTCAAAGCTGATGGCTGAAGCCCGACGGCTGATGGCCGCTCACTCGTGCGAAGTCCTGCCAAGCTTGGCCAAAGTCGACCACAAAGGGCCTAATGCCAGCGGAACAGCCGACGAGCATTCTCACTGGTTTTTGCCGCGACTTCCTCGACCGGTTCGCCGCGTAGCTGGGCAATGTGTTGCGCGGTGTGCACCAAGAAGGCCGGCTCGTTTTTCTTTCCGCGCTTGGGGACCGGGGCAAGATACGGACTGTCCGTTTCGATCAAGTAGCTGTCCGCTGGAACCCAGCGCGCGACTTCTTGGATCGCCTCGGCACGCTTGAATGTCGCGATCCCAGAAAACGAGAGCACGAAGTTCAGGTTCAAAGCGCGTCGCGCAAACGTGAGATCTTCACTGAAACAGTGAATGACGCCGCCCACGTCTCGCGCACCCTCGACCTCGAGAATATCCAGCGTGTCGGCGGGCGCGCTGCGGGTGTGCACCACGATGGGCTTGCTCAAGCTCTTGGCGAGCTGGATATAGCGACGAAACACCTCTTGCTGTTGAACACGCGGGGAATGGTCGTAGTGATAATCGAGCCCAATTTCGCCAATCGCGACGACGCGTTGCTCGCGCGCCAGCTTTTCGAGCTCGCCCTGTAGTACCTCGGTGTGCTGGCTGGCATCGTGCGGGTGCACACCTACCGTAGCCACCACGTCGTTCCGCGAGCGAGCCAGATCACAAGCATGCTCGGCCGCGGCGAGACCACCCACTCCGATGCACACGAATCCGCTGACTCCACCTTGGCGCGCGCGCTCGAGCACCAGGTCGGCACCCTCGGCGAAATTCGCCGGATCGAGATGGCAATGCGAATCGATGAGCCCAAACGCAGTCATCGAGCTGGTTTATCCGAGGCTCCACACCATGGCCAGGACTTAGCTCAAATGGTCGCGAAACCGCTCACGCAAGAGCGACGTCGCCGCGTCCCCCGCCGAGTCTTCGTTGTAGCCAAAACGGTCGATCAAACCGTTCAGCATCGCTTTCGCAGCCTTCACCTGAGCACTGGATAGGCCTTTGGCTTCTTCTTTCAAGAGCACTACCAGGTCGCGGCACAACTTGGCTAGCGCGGTCCTTCGCTCTTCGAACACGGCGTTGCGCATGCGCCGAATGTGGTCGGCGAACACACGCGAATTGACTACGGGCTCGTCGGGATGATCGATGGCCCAAGCCGCGATGGTGCCGATCAGCGCGTGTCTGAGCTGTTCGGGGTCGTCCGTCGCTCCCAGCAGCGACTCGACCTCTTCCATCAACTGCTGGCTCGGCTCCTCGTATTGACCCGTGACGGGGTTGCGTAGCTTTTCGCCTTTTACCCAGAAGCTTACATGCGTGACGTAGCGATCGAACAGATCGCTGTAGCGCGTCTCGTCGACGAGCCCGCTGGCGACTCTGAACTCGTCCTCGAGACTGTCGTGCAGACGGGTGTTCAACACTTCGAGAAACTGCTCGGTATCGTGGTAACCGCCCGGCAAAGGGTCCTCTTGCAAAAAGCCATACTCGTTGCGGCGCTGGCACAAATGCTCGAGCTCCTCGAGTACGGCAAAAGGCGAAAGGCAAGAGAACCGAGGATTCTGAGCGGCGTCCAACAGCACGGTGCGCATTTCGCGAGGGCTGGCGCCGACGCTGCCTTCGTAGATCGGCACGCCATCGGTTTCATTGTACAAATCCGGAATCAGCGCGCGCAACGACGCCGCCGCTTCTTCCGACAGATGCTGGGGAGCCACGCCATCCGTGAACAGGTCCAGCTTTTCGATGGCGGAGAGATCCGCCACCAAGGGCTTCACCGAATCATGGTAATGTTCCGGATTCGGCCGGCGCATGCGGGTCAGCACCGCAAACATCGCAGCCATTGCCGTGGCGTGAGGCGCCACGTGGCCGCGCACGTGAGCCGCTACCTGCGCATCGTAGATCGCCATTTCGTCGCGCCAGCTGCGCAGATAAGGGACCCGCACCAGTTCGAGCCTTCCGCGAAAGCTCTCGTATTCCGGGTGCTCCCTGAACGCGGACAGGTGCACTTCGTTACCGCTCGCAAGCAGCACACAGTTGACCTGGACGTTTTGCGAGCTCAGCGCCACCTCACCCGTTTCTGCGGTAATTTGCAGATACTTGAAGGCGTCGAGCGGCCGCTTGAGCAAGTCCGAAAACTCGAGCACACCCCCGGCCGCCTCGACCAGCTCTCCGTGAGCTTCGAACAGCGTGACCGATTGCAACGACGACGGGAGCGCGCTCAAGCTGCGATCGGCCGTCAGTTGACGCTCTCCGGCATCAACCGAGAGCTGTGGACCGAGCGTTACCGCGCCAGTGCGGTAGCGCCGAGAAATGAAGTAGCGTTCGACCTGAACGTGCCTGAGTACTTGCTCGAGCGAACCATCGTAGCTGGTGAGCAGCGCATCGAAGACCTGCTTGCTCTTGTGCGCAAGCGAACCCTTCAAGATCCAACGCGGCGGCGGCTCCGTGGTGTTCCGCGCCGCATAGAGCCGCTCGACGAGGCCCTTGCGCTCTTGCTGCGGGATCAAGAACAGTGGATGATCGCGTACCTCGATGAACAAGCGAGCGTCGATTTCATCGTCGGGCAGATGCGCATAGCTGTCGGACGTGCTGATCGCGACCGCTCGCTTGCCGCCGAAACCAATCGCCCCCTTGAGCTTGGATTGATTGGGGAATACCCAATGAAACCGGTAGAGCGCGCCCTCGGGAACCGTGGAGTAATGCTCCAGTGCGCGCATCATGCATGCTGCAACGGTGCTTTTCGCCGAGCCGTTCGGACCATGGAGCAAGAGCAGCCGGTTGGGGCGCCCCTCTTGCACGAAGTTGTTCAACACTCGGTAGATTTCGGCCTGAACCTGCTCTTGCCCGACGAGCCCGTCGCGCTGGGCGTCCACCTGATCGAGGAACGGCAGCTGAAACAGCTTGAACCGCGACATCGTCCCCCAAGGCCGCTTGATGTCCTCGCGACCGTAGAAATCGAACATGTCGCGCACGTAGCTCGCTGCATCGCGCGAGTAGCGCACCGGATCCTCCGAGAACAGCTCCAGGTATTCGTAAAACGACAGGACGCGACGTTCTTCGGTGAACTTGCTCTGGATCTCGGCGGCGATCTTGCCCAATTCTTGCAGGATTTTGGAAGATCCCATGGGCTTCACACTACCACGCACCGCGCGCGCCGAAACGCCGATTCTGACCCGCGTGTGGGGTCGCTTGGCGTTTCAGCCTTCAGTTGACGTCGACGTTCAGAGCCAGGGCTTCTTTCTTGATCAAGCACTGCTCATCGGTGCACACGGAGAATTTGAAGGTTCCGGAAATGGTCTTCTGACCGGCTTGACTGGGGGTGAAAGGAACGCTCAGGGTCGCCCGCTTTTCTTCGAGCTTCACTGCATCCTTCGTCAACTTCATGCTCGTGAAGCTGAGGCCGTCGCTCTCGTCGAGTGCAAAGCTGTACGGGTAGTCTTGATTGACTTTGAAGGGAGGCTTGGCCTCCAGCACCAGCTCCACCTGCCCGGCTTGACCAACCTCGTAGGCACCGGTCGGTTTGAGCTCCACCACGAAGCTCTCTTCACTCACCTGCGGCTTCGCGTCGGCCTTGGCGGTTCTTTCGTCGGCCGCCTTGCCGCGTGCCGATTCGTCTGCACCTTTCCCGTCTGCTGGCGCAGTATCACCGGGATCGGCTACGGGCGGAGCCTTGGGATCTTCAGCGACGGGCTTGGACTCTTTGCTGCACGCGCCGAGCGCCAGCGCCAAGGTCACGGTGAGCACCGAGCAGGCGTGCAGGTCGAGCCTTGCAACGATCGAGTTGTGCATGCCGCGTATGTACCACAGGCCCTCGGGATGAACCAGGCGAGCCTCAGAACAGCAGCCAGGCCACGATGACGAGCCCAAGCGCCAACACGCCGCCTCCAATGGCGACTGGTAGCACCCACGATGCAGGGGCCTTCGGTACGCCCATGGGAAGCTCGTCGTAAGTCGTACCCGGGGCATCAGCGACGGGTCCGGGCGCGCGCCTCGCCGCGGCGAATGCTTGGTCCATACCGCCGAGTGCGTCTTGCTCGCCGAAGAATGCATCGCTGGCATCGGCGGGCGCATCGGCTTGCGCCAGCATGAGCTCGGGAAGCTTGGCGTCGATCTGTTGAGCCAGCTGTTTTTCAGGGAGACTCGCCCAGTCGAGGTGCGTCCCGACCAGACCGTAAGCAGCACCCACCAAGTCTGCCAACTTGCCCACGGATTCGATGCGAACGGACGCATTCTTCTTGAAGGCGTTCGCCAGCACGCGATCCAAAGTCGGCGGAACGGGATAGCGTTTGCCGCGACCCGCAACGCTCGGCGGCGTCGGCTCTTGAGTGAGGATCTGCAACAAGATGGCAGGACCGGTGGCGCCGTTGAACGGCACGGCGCCCGTGATGGCTTCATAAGCAATCGCGCCGAGCGCCCAAACGTCGGCGCGATGATCCAGCGTGTCGAGCCCCTGAGCTTGTTCGGGCGCCATGTAGTACGGGGAACCAATCGTGGTGCCCATGACCGTGAGCTTCTTGGCATTGTCGGTCTTGTCCTTGACCGAGCCGAAGTCCAGTATCTTCGTGATGTCTCCGTCCGAGGTCTGGCACAAGAACAGGTTGTCCGGCTTCAGGTCGCGATGCACCAAACGGCGGGAATGAGCTTCGTCCAGACCTATCGCCACCTGACTCAGCAAGCGCACCACGCGTGCAGGTGGCAGCACGCCTTCACGCTTGAGCGTGGCGCGTAGCTCCTCGCCATACAAAAACTCCATCACCAGGGCATAGCTGCCATCCGAGGTCGGCTGGAAATCGATCACTTCGACGATATGTTGATGGGGCAGCTGCTGACTGACCTCGTACTCTCGCTTGAAGCGCTCCACCGACACTTCGTCGCCGGCAACATCGGGGTGCAACACCTTGATGGCCAACGCGCGGCGTTCGGCCATGTCGAGCGCCTCGTAAACGCGACCCATACCGCCGTCGGCAACCACACGCCGAATTTGATAGCGAGAGCACAGCAGCTGACCGATGCGTGGATCTTGATCATCGCTGGGGACGGGCACCTGCGTAGCGCTCGTGAGCTGCTGCCCGTCGGCCGGGCAAAACCCGGAGTCTTCTGGATACAGGCGGCCGCAAACAGGGCAAGCTTTCATGTGCGAACGGCTTTCATGTGCCTACGGCTTTCATGCAGCGCACTAGTCCGGCGGTGATCAGCAGCGCGCGCCCCATGCAAGTTTCAACCCGG
>CBFGRJ010000318.1:0-8541 GCA_965651135.1 uncultured Myxococcales bacterium | reverse complement strand
ATGGCCTCCTTGGTGACCTCCTGGCAGGGGAGTGTCAGGTTCGAATATTCGAAGCTCGAATAGCTGAGCCCGTGTCCGAAGGGGAAGACCAACTCGACGGGAGCTGCCTCGACGTACTTTCGTCTGTCGAATTCGCGGTAGCCGAAGAAGTAGCCCATGGTGGTGACCTCCTCCGATTCCTTGAACACCGCGAGCTGGCTTTCCGCCGGCCACGCCATCGGCATTTTTCCAGCGAAGTTCGCGAGCCCGAAGATGAGCCTACCCAGAGCGACTCCTCCGCGAAGCCCCGGATAGCCAGCCCAAATGGTGGCCTGGTTCCCATTCGTGTGAGAGAGCCACGGCAAGTTCACGATTGAGCCCGATTCGACGATGATCACCGTTGGCTTGTTCAGCTCGAGCGCATTCATGACTAGCTCGACGTGGCCCGGTGGCAGATTGAGAGAACTGCGATCGCCACTCCCGGTGGTCGTGTATTCCTCCCCTTCGTCACCCGGGGTGTAGCCGACGACGACCACCACCGCGTCCGCGTTCTGCGCCGCGTCCGCAGAGGTGCCGCTCGTCACGGTCCTGTTTTCCCCCGCCACTGCCTGGATACCTTGGAACGGACCGATGGCCCGCTCTGGATCAGCGTTGACGGCACTGGTGCCGCGATCGCCGAGCGCCGGATCGGTCGCGAAATGAAAGGTACAAGCACGCGAACCCTGTTCATCACTACAGCTGGTCGGCAGCGATCCGCCGACCAGGCTGAATTCTTGCTCGGGTCCAATCACCGCGACGGTGCTTGCGCTGGTGAGCGGCAGCACGGGACCGCTCCCGTCGAGGCCGTTGGCGAGGAGCACCGCCGATTTGACAGCCGCCTCCTCAGCCAACGCCTCGTGACTCTCATTGGCCTCGAGGGAGCCGGACTCGAGCAACACCGACAAGGGCGGCTGCAGGCCCCAGGCGTCCGTGGAGAGCGCAGACTTGAATCGATACTTCTGCGTGAGGACACGCCGGGCGGCGTCGTCGATCAGCGCCGGGTCGACATTCCCCAACGTGTTGGCGGTATAGCGAAGTGCCCAGGGCATTTCCACGTCGGTTCCGGCCACGACTGCCTCGATCGCCAGAGCTTGCGTGGCGGCTGCATCCAGCAAGTTCTGATCTCCCGGCATCGCCCACCAATCCGTAACGACGAAGCCCTCGAAACCCATGCCACCCTCCTCGACGGGCGCTTTCAATACGTTCCTGAGCAGGTGCTGGTTCTGGGTCGCCTTCTGCCCATTGACCAGGTTGTAGGCAGCCATGACGCAGCTGACGCCGCCATCCTGAACGACCATCTCGAAATGGCGACCGTAGATCTCGCGCAAAGTCTGCTCACTCAACCATGCGTGCTGGCCGGCGCGTTGTCGCTCGATATTGTTCGCCATGAACGCCTTGGCACAAGCCGGCACGTAACGCTGTACTCCGACAACGAAAGCCGTCGCCATGCGACCGATGAGATACGTGTCCTCGCCGTAGGTCTCCTGAGTGCGGCCCCAGTAAGGGTGCCTGACCACGTTCATGCACGGGGCCGTCAAGATATTGTTCCTCGAAGCGGCCGTTTCATCACCGATGGCGGCTCCGATTCGTCGCTCCAGCTCCGGATCCCACGAAGCAGCCCGCAACGACGGAGCGGGGAACACCGTCGAGTAGTTCTCGCCGGTATCGCCTCGGTTGTCTTGCCCGGCCTCGAGGTTCACGCCGCGCCCCCCATTGCGAAACCTGAATCCGCGAACCGTGCCGACTCCGGGGACAGCGGTATCGCGACCCCGCTGGATGTCGCGATAGTTCCTCGCCGCTTGGTCCACACCCATCATCTGGAAGTACTTCGCAGTCGGCTCCATCAGCGCCAGTGTGTCGTCCACCTGTCGTCGAACACTTTCCGGCACCGAATAGGCTTGCATGGTCACAGGGTCGAACTGTTGCGAAGCTACCTCGCTGCAAGCGAACTGAGGCAGGTCGGGATTGCCCGAAGGCCCCCCCCCGGTTCCACCCATACCCTGCCCCGTGGTGTTGACGGTCGCGCTCGGCCCGCCGACACCCTGGCTCGCACCGTTGCTTGCACCACCCGTCCCGCCCACCCCAAAGCTCGCGCTGCCCCCATTCGGCTCTCGGTCATCGACAAACGCCGAATCGAGATTCGTGCGGCCGCAAGCGCCCACCAAGGCGAGCAGCCATGGCAACACCATGGACGCCGACCCTTGGCTCGGCCTCCGGCCCTTCATTCGGGCGGCCCGCTGTTCTGTCGATCGTCCCAGGCGCACGGTTGTCGTATTCCCGCTGCCAGCGACGATTGTTCGAAAGTCCGATCATTTCTCTTCTTGTTGGGCACGACGCAGCAGATAGAAGAAGTCTCGCGCCGCAGGCTTGTCCACGTAGCCGCGTTGCTGATGCACCATTTCTGGAATCAGCGTCGAGGTGACTTCGAGTGCGCCGCCGCCAGCTTGCCCGAAAGCGAGAAAGCGAGTCCAGGACCAGTTGATGTCGAGCTGGGCCGCATTCACGGCGCCCGCATAGCGCATCCCTTGGGCGAGCACGCGCGGGCCCATTTCTTCGCCAATACCGTACAGCAGGACCCGTCCGGTCGCATCTACCCCGAGCGCGGAACGGCGCCGGGTCTTGCGCTTGGGATCGAACCCACCCCAAGCTCGCTCGTTGTGCTGTTCGAGAAAAGGGTGCAGGGCACCGTCCGAGACTAGGCAAGGGGGCGTCTGGCGAAAGGCCCAGAGCTGTTCCGCGCTGGCCGCAACCTTCTGCCAAGACGACACGTCGACGACGCCACGCCGATCGACGGCCACTGTGCACCCCTCCTCGCGCGCGGGCAGTAGGGTGATGCCATGCGCCCGCATGCCCCAGCGGCCATGACGCGGTTTGAACCCGCCGTTGAAGACCGCAAGCAGCGACGCTTGCTGATTCTCGGGAACGAGACCGATCAGCATGTCCTTCGGTGGCGCCACGCCCCCTCGCGACTCGAGCTCGGTCGCGTCTTCGGTGCCCGGCGAGTAGTCGACTCTCACGTGGCGCAGATCGATGGCGGCCAGGGTCAGCTTCGCCCATTTGCTGACCGGATGCGGGTGAATCACGGTGCGATAGACGACGTTCGGAGGCTCGGCAAGGCGATCGCCGCGCTTCGCGTCCCCGAACGCTTGCCACACACCGTCGCGATCCTGTCGGGAGCGAGCATGCGGGGGTGGGATAGCGGCAGGGGGAAAAGCCGTATCCGGAAACATCGGCGCTGCCTTTTCCACTTTACTCGCGGCGGCTTCGGGCGCGGGCGGAGGCGGAGCGTCGGGAGCTGACGGCGTGGTCATTTCCCCACGCAAAGGAGCCCGTGCTTCGGGCGATGCCACCGGCTCGACAGGCGCACTCGACTTGGCGCACGCCTCGCAGAGCAGGCAGAGACTCAACGTCAGGGCTCGCATGGCCCTGAGCCTTGCAAGACGGGCGCCGCGCCGTCAACGCCGGTGGCGCCGCCTTCGTTGCTCGGTGTGCCACTCGTCGTGCTCGTGGCTCTCTTCTGGAGCGATACGCCGGCGCCGGTGGGCTTCGACCCGCAGTTTGCGCTGATGACGCCGCTGGTGACGCTGCGCCGCCACGCGATCGGCCTGCTCGGTCAGATGCTGACCCAGGCGAGTCATGTTCTCGCGGCCCAACTTGCCGGCGTAGTCGATGCGCACCGCCGCGCGGCGCATGGGGCGCCCCAAGAAGATGGAGAGCAAGCCGAACAGCACGGGCAACATCACCTCGAACAGCGCCCAGGTGGCGAGCTTGGCGATCTCCAGGGCAAGCAAGACGAGCGGAACGACGAGCGCATGTTTGAAGAGCCACGAGCTTTCCGGCAGGTCGAACACACGGCTGCCCGGGGTGGCGCGCGGGCGCTCCGACCAGCTTCGCCCGCGAGAGCGCGTCGATTGGCTGAACGATGCCCCCGTGGAGTGCTCACGATCCGAAGGTCCCATCCGCAGTCGCTCTCGAGTCAAGAGCGCGGAAAGCTGAGTGGCGCGCACGTCGGGATCGGGAACCAGCATCGCCTTCAGCACACGCAAGAGCCTGACATCGACCTGACCGCCGATGGCGCGCTCGACATCGATGGCCAACCCATGATGCGGCAGCTTTTCGGGGTCCATGCCGGTGAGCAGCGCTAGCGCCGTGGCTCCCAAACCGTAGATGTCACTCGCTGGCAACGCGCGCCCCTGAAACTGCTCCGGCGCCATGTAGCCGAACGTGCCGACTACCGTGCTGCCTCCTTCGGGCTTCAGGCAGTCGCGCACACTGCCGAAGTCGACGAGCGCGAACGCACCATCGGGCCGCCGAATGATGTTGCTGGGCTTGATGTCTCGATGGATCAGCGGCGGCGTACGCCTATGCAGGTAGTCGAGCACGTCCGCGACATCGTTCAAGAGCCGGATCACTTGCTGCTGATCGCTGCCCTGCCGGCGCGAGAGCTCACGCAGCGTCTCCCCCTCGATCTTTTCCATGACCAGATACAGCGCGCCGCTTTCTTCGAAGTGCTCGATGTAACGAGGTAGCGAAGGATGATCGAGACTGGAAAGCACCCGAGCCTCACGTTCCGCCAGCTCCACGTCCTTCCAGGACTCGGCGCCCTTGATGCGGAACCTTTTGACCGCGACGAGGCGCCCGTCACGCTTGTCCACCGCCTCCAGCGTCTCGCCCTGACCGCCACCGCCCAGGGTTTTGGTGACAGCGTATCTGCCGCTACGCAGTTCTTCCACGACGGTGGCGGAGGTAGGTGGATCCGAGGGCGCAACGTCCGCCATGGGCCGAGGTAGTATGGGCACCGGATCGGGGAAATCAACGGGCCTGCCGGCAGATAGGCCAATCGTGCGCCTGATCGGGATGTAGAGTGTCCGTGAGACCTCTTTGCTCGAGGAGCTACCGGCTATTTCGTCCTCGAAACCGGCTTGATACTCTCGACAGCCATGTTGACGTTCAGTGAGAACGGATCAGAAGCCGACAAGCAAATGCGGGCGGTGATTTTCTACCTGACGACGTTCGGTTACATCGATGGGGACTTCGATCAATCCGAGAAAGGCTTCGTCAAGGACTACATCGCCAAGCTGGTCGAGCATCGCGTGACCGGTGCAGTCGACGCGAGCGACCTCACACTCAGACGAGAGCTGACGCGCAAGTACACGACCCATTTCCACGAGGTGTTCGAAACCATCGATCACCAAGTCAGAGACTTGTTCACCGAGGCCATCGCCGAAAATGAGAACCAAGACACTTTCGTCGAAGCCAAGTTGAAGCTCCGTTGCTTCGAGATCTTCAAAGGCTTCGACAGCGAAAGTCAGGGGCTCTTGATGGATACCATCGACGAGCTGATCCACGCCGACGGCGAAGTCCATCCAGCGGAAGCCAAGTTTCGCGCAGAGCTCGCTGACCTGCTCAACGCAGAGCTGGGCGTGGAGCTGGTGGAAGAGCAGTCGCTTCCTCCGGTCACGATTTCGCAGAAGGTAGCGCTGCTTCCGAGTCAGGACAATCATCCCTTCTTCGGGCAATTCGAACACCACTACTCGAAAGAGCGGGCGGCGTTGCTGGAGCAGGTGGCGGCGGACCGGCGGCTCATCGACAAGGTGATCGAGCTATGGAGCGCCCAACGCAGCGGAGGCGCTGGGCGTCTTCAAGGCAAGCACAGCGTGAGTGAATTCATGGCAGGCGAGAGCTTTCTCGACGGGCACGTGTACGTCGCCCGCTCGCGGCCGCAGCAACCCGTCGAGATCACCGTCGTCGGCGATCTCCACGGCTGCTATAGCTGCCTCAAGGCAGTGCTGATGCAATGCGACTTTTTCGAAAAGGTGCGGCGCTATCAGCAGGCACCCGAGCGCGCCCCCTTGCCCAAGCTGGTTCTTTTGGGGGACTACATCGACCGCGGAAAGTTCAGCTACAACGGTGTGTTACGCTCGGTGCTGCGCCTGTTCGCCGCAGCCCCGGACCACGTTTACGTACTTCGCGGCAACCACGAGTATTACATCGAGCATCAAGGCCAGGTGTTCGGCGCCGTCAGACCCTCGGAAGCCATGAACACACTCAAGCCGCACCTCTCCGACGACGTGTTCAGCCATTATGTCAAGCTGTTCGAGGCCATGCCCAACATGTTGTTGTGCGATGGCTTCTTGTTCGTGCACGGTGGCATCCCGAGGGACAGTCAGCTCAAGCAAAACTATCGAGACCTCGGCAGCCTGAACCACTGGGATCTCCGTTTTCAAATGATGTGGAGCGACCCCAGCAGCGCGGACGTCATCCCGGCCGCGTTGCAGGAACAATCCGCGCGGTTTCCGTTCGGTCGCCTGCAGTGCCAGGCATTTCTCCAAAAACTCGGGTGTCACACGCTCGTGCGCGGCCACGAAAAAGTCGTCGAGGGCTTCAAGACGAACTACGATGACGAGCACGTGCGACTCTTCACGTTGTTTTCTTCGGGCGGGGCCGACAACAACGATCTACCCATCGACAGTAGCTACCGAGAAGTCACTCCCATGGCTCTCACGATTCTCGTCCACGGGAGCGAAAGCACGGTGACTCCGTGGGAGATCGACTACAGGCGCTACAACGACGCTGCGCGAAACGGCTTCTACGCCGCCCCTCCCGAGATCCAGCATCGCGCCGACTAGTCGCCAACGAGGCGCCGGAGGAGCAGCGCTGCTATAAGGCCCCTCGTGGCGTTAACTCGAGGCACCGTCGCTCAAATTCCTTGGTCCGCGCGCGACCCATTCGCGCACACGCTCGTCGCGCTATTCGACAGCCTCGACGAGCCGGGTATCGAAGTATTGCAGGACAACCTCGCGGTCGTGCACGGCACTGGCCAAGTGTTCGTGGTCATCCGCTATGTCGAGGAGCTGCAGCACAGGCTTGCCGAGCTCGTGGCCGGGCTGGTTGGGCAGGGGGCGACCGGGCCACGCCTGGAGCTCGCCCTGATCGGTGGTGGAGCCGATGCGGAGCAGCTGCTCACCAAGGCGCAGCCTGGGAGAGCGTCGATGCGTATCTTCCACCTGCCGGAGCATGACAACGAGCTGGCGCCGCCGGTGAGGGTGCTCGGCCGGGGGCGCTCGACGCTGGAGCTCGCCCTCAATCGTGCCCGCCAGCGCATGGGCCAGCCGATCGATGCGGGCCAGGCTCAGTCCGTGGCCGAAGCGGCTCATGCGCGGTTCGCCGTCCAGGCACGGGAGCAGCAGAGGTTTTCCGAACTGTTGAGCTCGAGAAAACCGCGCGCCACCTACGCCATCCTCGGTCTGATTGCGGCAACCTTCGCCCTGCAGCTCGCGTCGGGCTCCACGACTTCCATGCGCAGGCTCATCGACATGGGCGCCCTGGTGGGCCCGCTGGTTGCCCAGGGTGAGTGGTGGCGGTTGGCGTCCTCGAGTCTGCTGCACGGCGGTGTCATGCACGTGGCCTTCAACACCTACGTGCTGTTTGCGCTCGGCAGCATGCTGGAACGGCTGCTGGGTACAGCACGCTTTTTGGTCTTGTACGTCGTTAGCGGCGTCGCAGCAGCGCTCGGCAGCACGCTGTTCATCGGTGGCGTCAGTGTCGGCGCTTCCGGAGCCATCTGGGGCCTGTTGGGGGCGGAGGCCGCGTTGGCCTTCGGCCCCAGCACGATCTTGCCCGGCTCGGTGCGGCGCTCGGCTCAGCGCGCCACGCTGATCAATCTGGGCATCAATACGGTGGCCTCGTTCATTCCACACGTCGACTGGGCCGCCCATTTCACTGGGGGCGCGGCCGGAGCTCTGCTCATCCTCACCGGTATCTTCATCCCGCAAGCCAAGGCGACGAAGAGCGCGGTCTGGACGGGAGTCGCCGCCGTGCTGGCCACGTTGTTCTTCGGTGCCGCGATTTTCGGAGTGCTCGGAGCCCTCCGCTGACAGACCGCCAAACGGCACGGGCTAAGACCCGATGAGCATGCGGCTGCGGCTACCGAAGAGGCGCTGAGTCACACGAACCACGCCGAACGAAACGGCCGCGATCGCGACGGTCAAGAGCAGCCATGTCAGCGCCCCTCGGCCTTCTAGATCGATGCCCAGACGCTCAGCACCGGCCCAAACCGCGCGCAGGCAATAAGCATGCACGAAGAAGATGCCGAAGCTGGTTTCGGCCAAACCCGCGAGCGGCCGAGCCACCGCCGATTCATGGCGTTTCATGACCGCGAGCAGGAACAACGAAAGCCCAATTTTCAATTTGTGGACGTAGCTCAAGAACGGTCGAGGCACGCGCGCGATCACAGGGACCGCGCACTCTACAGCCGCCACCGGCGGAGGGAATATCCGCGTGGCGCACTGAAATTCCAGTATTGCCACAACGAAATCGACGCTGATCACGAAATGATCAGATTCGGATCATGCAAGCAACCGGGTCGGTGCGGTAGCGGGGTCAGTTTGCGTTTTTGGATGGTCAGGTCGAGGGATGCTCGGCTCAGGCGGCTCTCCGCCCGGATAGGCCGGGGTAGCGCACCCAAGCGGTCGCTACCCCGGCGAGCCATTGAGCACCGCTACCACTCGGCAGGCCGCCTCA
>CBFGRJ010000317.1:0-8542 GCA_965651135.1 uncultured Myxococcales bacterium | reverse complement strand
CCGTGAAGGCGGCCGCACCGTGGGTGCCGGCGTGGTCACCAAGATTCTCGAGTAGTCGGGTTGACACGCCGCGAGCCGCTTTCCGGGGCAGCAAAGCCCGGTCGACTCGAGGTGACCCTCAGTTGTTCAATCTGTGGAGCAAGGAATTACAGGACGACCAAGGCACGCAAGGCAGGCACTAGTCCCTTGGAACTCAAGAAGTTTTGCAAAACGTGTGGTCAGCACACGCTGCATCAGGAAGGAAAGTAGCCGGCGAATGGTTCGGCACGAAGTCAATTCGGTAATGTGTTGAGCGGTACATACGGGTGTAGCTCAGTTGGTAGAGCAGCGGATTCCAAATCCGCAGGTCGGGAGTTCGAGCCTCTCCGCCCGTGCCGACGAACCAACAGCCCCAAATCCGTCGAGAACTCCCATGGCCAAGCGCGAAGAACCCAAAGATCAAGAGCTGGACTCCGATGAGGAGCGAGAGCTCACCGAAGATCGCGAAGCAGAAGATCCCGAGAGGGCTCTTGCCAAGCCTGGTGCCCAGGGTTTGTCCGCTGACCGGGAAGACGACGACGAAGACGAAGAAGAAGAGGACGAAGCCGAAGCCGCTGCACTGGGGGCAGCGCGCTATGTGCACGCAGCGTTTTTCGGTGCCGGCATCCTGGCGGCTTATTTGGCAGGCAAGCTGGTGCTTTCGGGTTGGAACATGCTTGCCGATTGGCCGGAGGCCGTACGCCAGGTGCCACAGCTGATTCAATATGGTGAAGAGGAGCGCGGCACGCTGTCACTCGTGATTGGCGCCGTGATCGGCGCAGCCGTGGTCATTCGGTACTACCGCAAGGAATCGGTGCGCAAATGGGCCGGAGAGGTGGCCACTGAGCTGAGCCGCGTCACCTGGCCGAACAAGGAGACGGTGACCAATGGCACCATGGTGGTGCTAGTGGCGAGCTTGGTGGCGACGGTGTACGTCGCACTGCTCGATAGGTTCTGGGGTTATTTGACCAACTTGGTGTACGGCGCATGAACACCGAAGCAAACACGGAAGAACCCGTGAAGAAGTGGTACGTCGTCACGACGTACTCGGGGTACGAGAACAAGGTCAAGACGGCGCTGCTCGAGCGAATCAGGCAGCACGGAATGGAAGACCGGTTCGGCGAGATCCTGATTCCTGCCGAAACGGTCACCGAGTCCGCCAAGGACGGAAAGCAGCGCGTCAAGACCAAGACCAGCTTTCCTGGCTACATTTTCGTCGAGATGGCGATGAGCGAGCACGCTTGGCACCTCGTCAAAGACACACCCAAGGTGACCGGGTTCATCGGAAATCAGCGGCCGCAAGAGGTCAAGCCGCCACAGATTGCCGATCTGCGCAAAGGTATCGTCGAGGGCGCAGTCAAGCCGAAGGCACGCCACCAATTCCAAGAGGGCGACGAGGTGCGTGTCGTAGTGGGTGCTTTCGCGAACTTCTCGGGGACTGTCGAGGAAGTGAAGCCCGACAAACAGAAGCTGAAGGTCAAGGTCAGCATCTTCGGGCGACCCACGCCGGTCGAGCTCGAGTTCAGCCAGGTAGAGAAGCGCTAGTACGGAAACACCAGAAGAGAACGCTAGGTTAGAGCAGTCAGACTAGAGAAGACGGTAGAACCATGGCCGCAAGCAAGAAGAAGATCTCAGGTTACATCAAGCTGCAGCTGCAGGCCGGCAAAGCGAACCCATCGCCTCCGGTTGGTCCGGCGCTGGGCCAACACGGCGTGAACATCATGCAGTTCTGCAAAGATTTCAACGCGCGCAGTCAGAAGCTGGGCGACACGGTCATTCCGGTCGTGATCACCGTCTACGCCGACAGGTCGTATTCGTTCGTGATGAAGTCGCCGCCGGCGAGCATTCTGGTGAAGAAAGCCTGCGGCCTCGCCACTACCGGCAAACCCGGTTCCGGCTCGAAGGAGCCGAACAAGAACAAGGTCGGCAAGCTGAGCTGGGACCAAGTGCTCGAGATCGCCAAGGTCAAGATGGAGGACATGAACACCAAGGACCTGGAGGCTGCCGCGCGCACCATCGCTGGGACGGCTCGGAGCATGGGGGTGGATGTCGATCGCTGAACGCGGCCGCCCACCACTAGAGGAGTACTGGAGCACCCAACCCAAGGCTCGCCGAGCCCTGGGGTTCTCGGGACTGCTTCCAGGAGTCGAAAGACGATAGACTATGGCAAAGAAACTAACGAAGAAGCGAGCCGCCGCGGTCGCCCAGTTCGATCGGCAAAAGCGCTACACCCTGGAAGAGGGTGTAGAAACCGTGCGTCGGGTGGCTAGCGCGAAATTCGACGAGAGCGTCGACGTCGCGGTGCGCTTGGGCGTCAACCCCAAGCATGCCGATCAAATGGTGCGCGGTGCCATCGTGCTGCCGCATGGCGTGGGCAAGGGCGTCCGCGTCCTGGTGTTCGCCAAGGGTGACAAAGAAAAAGAGGCTCTGGATGCCGGTGCTGATTTTGCCGGTGCCGAGGAGCTGGTGAAGCGCGTTCAGGAGGGCATGCTCGACTTCGACCGCGTGATCGCTACTCCAGACATGATGGGCCAAGTGGGCAAGCTGGGCCGTATCTTGGGTCCGCGTGGACTCATGCCCAACCCCAAAGTGGGTACGGTTACGGCGGACGTTGGACGAGCCGTGCAGGAGGCCAAAGCCGGCAAGGTGGAATACCGCGTCGACAAGGCCGGCGTCGTGCACTGCAGTATCGGGCGCCGCTCGTTCGAGCAGGAGAAACTAGCCGCCAACGCCAAGGCGTTGATTGCCGAGCTCGTCGCCAAGAAACCGCCGGCTGCGAAGGGCATTTACCTGCGCAGCATCACGCTATCCAGCACGATGGGCCCTGGTGTGCGCATCGATACCGCGTCGATCGCAGCGAAAGAAGAGGAACACTGATGTTGCGCTCGGAGAAAGAATCGGCGGTCAAGGAGCTGCAGGACCGCTTCACCCGCATGAGCTCCGCGGTCTTTTTGGACTACGGTGGCATGAGCGTCGAAGAGGTCGGGCAGCTGCGAGACACCTTCAGAGCCAAAGGCGTGGAGTACAAGGTCGTCAAGAACACTCTGGTCCGAAAGGCGCTCGCCGATCAGACCTGGGTAGGCGACCTATCCGTAGCTCTGCGCGGCATGACCGGAGTGGCCTGGAGCTTCGAAGAACCCAGCGCTGCCGCACGCGTCGTCAAAGACTTCGTCAAGCAGAACGAAAAGCTCAAGATCAAGGCAGGCGTACTCGACGGACAGGTGCTCGATGCCAAAGCCGTCGAAAACCAGCTGGCAAGTCTACCGAGCAAGGACGAAGCGCGCGCTCAGCTGCTGGCGACCATGATGGCTCCTGCGCAGAGCTTCGTGCGCTTGCTCAACGCTCCCGCGCAGAACCTGGTGCTCGTATTGAGCGCCAAGCAACGCAAGGACGAGGGTGGCTGAAACACTCTCGACACTTATAGATCTTCTTTGTCGCCCCTCACGGCGTCGAAGTGAACCGAAACAGAACAAGAACAAAGTGAACAGTCCGACCCGGCGGGTCGGACTCAGATGATAAAAAGGTAAGAAAATGCCCGACGTTACCAAAGAACAAGTCGTTGAATACCTCTCGAACCTGCCAGTGATTCAGATCGCCGAACTGGTCAAAGAGTTGGAAGACAAGTGGGGCGTGAGCGCAGCACCGGTTGCTGTGGCCGGCGCCGTCGCTGCTGGCGGTGCTGCAGCTGCCGAAGCTGCGGAAGAGAAGACCGAGTTCGACGTCATCCTGGCAGATGCTGGTGCCAGCAAGATCCAGGTCATCAAGGCCGTGCGCGAGATCACTTCGCTCGGTCTGAAGGAGGCCAAAGATCTGGTCGAAGGTGCTCCCAAGTCGATCAAGGAAGGCGTGAGCAAGGAAGAAGCCGAAGACATCAAGAAGAAGCTCGAGGCCGCAGGCGCCAAGGTTGAGGTCAAATAATTCTGTTTGCTTCGTGTTCTCGGAGAACTTCGGTGCCCGCTCGTTGCGGGAGAATCCTGTCCGTGAGGGGATGCCTCGCGGGGTGGCAGTGCTTTGTCACCCCCGCGGGGCCGTTTGTTTTTAGGCGTTTTTGGAGGAACTGAAATGGCGTCCAAGGTCCTTTCGAACTTTCGTCATCGAACCAACCTGGGCAGCTGCGAGCCCATCGTTGAGATCCCGAATCTCATCGACATCCAAAAGAGCAGCTACGACAAGTTCCTGCAGTCCGAAAAGAACCCCCGCGAGCGGGAAGAAATCGGTCTGGAAGCGGTGTTTCGCAGCGTTTTCCCCATCAAGGATTTCGATGGGACCAGCGAGCTCGTTTACGTTTCGTACAACTTGGAGAAGCCCAAGTACGACGTGGACGAATGTCGCGAAAGGGGCATGACCTACGCCGCTCCTATCAAAGTCACCACGCAGCTCATGGTGTACGACGCGCGCGAGGGTGGTGAGCGCATCGTACGCGACATCAAGGAGCAAGAGGTCTACTTCGGCGAAATTCCGCTGATGACGAAGACCGGTACCTTCATCATCAACGGTACCGAGCGCGTCGTGGTGTCGCAGCTGCACAGAAGCCCCGGCGTGTTCTTCGACCACGACAAGGGCAAAACCCACTCCAGCGGCAAGCTCCTCTATTCGGCGCGCGTCATTCCGTACAGCGGATCTTGGCTCGATTTCGAGTTCGATCACAAAGACATCATCTACGTTCGTATCGACCGTCGGCGCAAAATGCACGCCACGGTGCTCTTGCGCGCCTTGGGCTACAGCACCCAGGAGCTGCTGGACTTCTTTTACGCTAAAGAAACCATCTACCTGGACAAGGCCGGGAAGTTCCAGAAGAGCATCGAGTACGACCTCTTGCCGGGGCAACGTGCCACCACCGACATCAAGGTGGGCGACGAGATCGTCGTGCGCAAGAACACCAAGTTCACCAGGGCCGCGATCAAGAAGCTCAAGAGCGCCAAGATCGACCGCTTGCCCATCGAGCTCAGCGATGTGATCGGCAAGGTCAGCGCCGAAGACGTCATCGATCGTGAAACCGGCGAAGTATTGCTCGAGTGCAACGAAGAGATCACCGAAGTGACTCTGGAGCGCTTGGGCGAAGCGGGGATCACCGAGCTCAAGGTGCTGTTCATCGATGGCTTGAACGTCGGACCGTACCTCCGGGACACGCTGATCGCGGACAAGGTCAAGACGATGGAAGACGCCATCATGGAGATCTACCGGCGTCTCCGTCCTGGCGACCCGCCCACGCTCGAAACGGCGAAGCAGCTCTTCAACAATTTGTTCTTCAATCCCGAGCGCTACGATCTCTCGGCGGTCGGTCGACTGAAGCTCAACTACAAGTTCTACCGCGACAAGAAGGACGAGGAAATTCCTGAGCTGACCCAGTCCGTCTTGAGCAAGAACGACATCTTGCAGACCGTACGCCACTTGATTGACCTCAAGAACGGCAAGGGTTCGGTCGACGACATCGATCACCTCGGCAATCGGCGCGTGCGCGCGGTTGGCGAGCTGATGGAGAACCAATACCGGATCGGTTTGGTGCGCATGGCGCGCGCAATCAAGGAGCGCATGAGCGTCTCGCAAGAGATCGACACGCTGATGCCGCACGACTTGATCAACGCCAAGCCCGTGGGCGCCGTGGTCAAAGAGTACTTTGGCAGCTCTCAGCTGTCGCAGTTCATGGACCAGACCAACCCGCTCAGTGAGGTCACCCACAAGCGGCGCTTGAGCGCGCTCGGGCCGGGCGGTCTGACGCGAGAGCGCGCGGGCTTCGAGGTGCGCGACGTCCATGCCACGCATTACGGGCGCATCTGCCCAATCGAGACACCTGAAGGTCCGAACATCGGCCTGATCGCGTCGCTTTCTACCTATGCGCGCGTCAATGAGTACGGATTCGTGGAGACGCCCTACCGCAAGGTGGAGTCAGGCGCCGTTACCGATCGCGTCGAGTGGTTCAGCGCTCTCGAAGAAGAAGGCAAGTACATCGCTCAGGCCACCGCCGACGTGGACGAAAAGGGGCGCTTCACCGGAAACCTGGTGGGCTCCCGTTTGAACGGCGACTACCGCGTGACCACGCGTGAGCAGATCGAGCTGCAAGACGTGGCGCCCAACCAAATGGTGAGCGTTGCGGCGGCGCTGGTTCCCTTCTTGGAGCACGACGACGCCAACCGCGCGCTCATGGGCGCCAACATGCAGCGCCAGGCCGTGCCTTGCATCCGCACCGAGGCCCCCTTGGTCGGTACCAGCATGGAAGGCCGAGTCGCCATCGATTCGGGTGTTTGCGTGGTGGCTGCCCGCGGCGGCGTGGTCGAAAGCGTGGATGCCGAGCGCATCGTCATTCGCGCCGAGACGGCGGAAGGCGAAGTCGTTCCCGACATTTACCATTTGACCAAGTACCAGCGCTCGAATCAAAGCACCTGCTACAACCAGAAGCCGATCGTCAGACCTGGCGAAATCGTCAAGCCGGGTGACGTATTGGCGGACGGGCCCGCCTGCGACATGGGAGAGCTGGCCCTCGGCCAAAACGTGTTGGTCGCGTTCATGCCGTGGCAAGGCTACAACTTCGAGGACTCCATCCTCGTCTCCGAGCGCATGGTCAAGGACGACGTGTACACGTCGGTGCACATCGAGGAGTTCGAGTGCGTCGCTCGCGACACGAAGCTCGGCAAGGAAGAAATCACCAAGGACATTCCGAACGTCGGCGAGGAAGCGCTCAAAGACTTGGACGATGCGGGTGTCGTTCGCATCGGCGCGGAGGTCAAGCCGGGAGACATTCTGGTTGGTAAGATTACGCCCAAGGGTGAAAGCCAGCTCAGCCCGGAAGAGAAGCTCTTGCGAGCCATCTTCGGGGAAAAGGCCGGCGACGTGCGCGACAGCTCGCTGAAGGTGCCGCCGGGCGTTGGCGGCATCGTGATCAATGCCCGCATTTTCTCGCGCAAAGGCACCGAGAAGGACGAACGAGCCAAGGCGATCGAGGATCAAGAACAAGCCAAGCTCGAGCGCACTCGGGACGAAGAGGTCAAGATCCTGCGCGATTCGTTCTATCGCCGAATTGCCAAGGCGCTCAGTGGCCAAAAGACCACGGGCAAGGTGGTGGACGACAACGGCAGCGTGCTGCTCGAGAAAGGAACGGCACTGAGCAGCGAAGTTCTCGACCGCGTGCCGCGCAAGTACTGGGGCGGCATTCCCGTCGAGAAGCGCACCGACGAGATAGCTCAGCTCTTGAGCGATCTCGAGGAGATGGTTCGGGAGCGCGAGGAGCACTTCCGAGACAAGATCGATCGCCTGAGCCGTGGTGACGAGCTGCCGCCCGGAGTGATCAAGATGGTCAAGGTCTACGTGGCCATCAAGCGCAAGCTGCAGGTGGGCGACAAGATGGCGGGCCGCCACGGTAACAAGGGTGTGGTCAGCCGCATTCTGCCTGTGGAGGACATGCCCTATCTGAGCGATGGGACGCCGGTCGATATCGTGCTCAACCCGCTGGGCGTACCGAGCCGTATGAACGTGGGACAAATCCTGGAGACGCACCTCGGTTGGGGCGCCAGGATGTTGGGTCGGCAGATTGACAAGCTGCTCGAAGACCGCGCCACGGCCGATGCGTTGCGCGACGGTCTGATCAAGGCCAACGATCTCGACCCGGATTTTGCCAAGTTCGTTCAGGGGTTGAGCGACGAAGAGGTGATCCGCCTGTCTGAAAAGAGCCGGCGCGGCATCTTCTTCGGGACTCCGGTGTTCGACGGTGCCACCGAAGACATGATCAAGCGCGCGCTACGCGTGGCTGGTCTGAAGACTTCGGGGCAGCAGATCTTGTTCGATGGTCGCACCGGCGAACCATTCGACAAGGAGGTGACCGTCGGCGTGATGTACATGCTGAAGCTGCACCACCTGGTCGACGACAAGATTCACGCGCGCTCGATCGGTCCCTACTCGCTGGTCACCCAGCAGCCGCTCGGTGGCAAGGCGCAATTCGGTGGTCAACGCCTCGGCGAAATGGAGGTGTGGGCCATGGAGGCGTACGGCGCAGCCTATGCCCTGCAAGAGTTCTTGACGGTCAAGAGCGACGACGTGCAGGGCCGGACGCGGATGTACGAATCCATCGTCAAGGGTGAGTACGCCCTGGAGGCGGGACTCCCCGAGAGCTTCAATGTTTTGATCAAAGAGCTGCAGTCGTTGTGTCTCAACGTCGAGCTCGTGGAAGGCCCCGGTACGACGCCGGTGGCCGCCGAGGACTAAGCGGTAGAAACCGTGGCAAAAACCCGTGTTTTTCTGGAGATAGCCAATGCGTGATATTTTCTCCTTTTTCGAGAAGCCCAAAGACCCACTGTCTTTCTCCGCCATGCGCATTTCGCTGGCGAGCCCCGAGAAGATCCGGGAGTGGTCGCACGGCGAGGTGAAGAAGCCGGAGACGATCAACTATCGGACGTTCAAGCCGGAACGGGATGGTCTGTTCTGCGCGAAGATCTTTGGCCCGGTAAAGGATTACGAGTGCATCTGCGGCAAGTACAAGCGCATGAAGCACCGCGGCATCGTGTGCGAGAAGTGCGGCGTCGAGGTGATCCAG
>CBFGRJ010000316.1:0-8566 GCA_965651135.1 uncultured Myxococcales bacterium | reverse complement strand
AAGAGGGCGCTGCGGAGGTGCAGCAACCCGCGCCAGCGAGCGCGCCCGACGCATCGCCGCCGCCTGGGGTTCCGGGCGGTGCTGGAGGTGCGTTTTTCACGAGCGAGCAGGCTGCCCCTGCCGGTGCGAGCCCCGCCGCTTCTCCCGTGGTCTCGAGCGCCTCGGAACCGGGCCCGGTCGATGAGGCACCCTATAGCGGGCCACTGGGCTTTCATCAGGAGCATTGGTTCGCGTGGCTCGGAGTTCGGAACGACTACGTGCGCGATGAACGCTTCGACATGTTCGGTACGAACGACGCATTCACTGCGTTCAGCCTCGGCGCAGGAAGGGTTGCCATCAGCCTGGGTGAGCTGAGCGTGGCCGGAGTTCTGCTCTGGGAGACGGCCGGAAAGGAAGCGGATGCACGAGGCGACGCTACCGATGTGAGAGTGCATCGGTTCGAGTTGGGGCCGGAGCTGCGCTATCACTTGCACTACCGCTTCTACGGCTTCGCCAGGCTCGGGCTTGGCGCGCAGTACAGCAAGGCAGTCCTCTCCAATGAGCTCACCGGCAGCGAATGGGTAGCCAAAGATTGGGCCTTTTCGAGCGAGCTCACCGGCGGGGTTGCCGTACAATTTTTCGGTGCCGCCTCGGGGGAGACTAGGCTTCCCCGGGGGTGGTTCGTCGCGGAGGGTGGCTATGCGCTAAGCGGCGACGCTTCGCTGCGCTTCGAGCCATCGCGCGAAGGCTCACGAGTGCCTGAGCGCGCTCAGGAGCAAGACTTCGGAGCCTTGAGTTTCAATGCTCCCCTGTTTCGCTTGGCCGTAGCCGGTAGCTACTGACGGTCAGCTGGCCTGTTCCAGGTCGCTGCCCACCAAATCCGAGACCAAGGGCAGCACTCTGCGTTCCTGAAACAGAAGGGACGCGAGCTCACTGACACAACCGCCACACCCGCTACCGGCGCCACATACTTCGCCGATGGCTTCTATGGTGTGAGCGCCGCTCGCTACGGCGCTGCGGATTTCGCGGTCGGTGACTTGGTGACAATGGCAGATAATCACGGAAGCTCTCTTCCGGTCACGCTCGGCGGCCGGCAGAGGGACACTCTAGCATCCTGAAAATGACTTTCAACATCGATTTCAATTACAGTAAGAGCGAAATGGATGGTGAACCCATCGCGGAGGGAAAAGGCTACGGTTGGGCGCGTTGGCGGATTAGGGTCTTTGCGACCGGTCCGAGCTCGGGCCATGCAACGACGAGAGGCAAATGCAAGGCAATCCAGACGTGATCGAACTACTGAATGAAGTGCTGACCTCGGAGTTGACTGCGATCAACCAGTACTTCATCCACTACCGCATGCTCGAAAACTGGGGCTATGGGCGCCTGGCGCGGCAGAAGCGGGAGGAGTCCATCGAGGAAATGAAGCACGCGGACCGCGTGATCGAGCGGATCTTGTTCCTCGAAGGCCTCCCGAACATGCAGCGCCTCAATCCGGTTCGCGTCGGTGAACACCCGGTCGAGCAGCACCAAGTCGACCTGGCTCTCGAGCTGGAGTCCGTGGCTCGACTCAACCGCGGTATCGCCTTGACGCGGGACCTAGGCGACAATGGCACGCGCGCGCTGCTCGAGGACATCCTCCGCGATGAGGAGGAGGCCGTTGATTGGCTGGAAACGCAGCTTCATCTGGTCAACGAGCTCGGCATCGAGCGCTACCTTGCCGAGCAAATGGAGAGTTCATCGTAGCTGGGAAGCGTGCCCGCTTCCGTGTTCGGAACCTCTCGAAGTCAGGACCAGCGTCTAGCCAGGCTTGGCCTCTCCGTGGGCTGAGCCTGCTCGCGGTTCCCCCCCTTCCGTCGCTTAGCGTCGGCCCAGCTTCTTGCCAGCCGCTTTCAGAGCGAGCTCGACTTGTGACAAGAGTTTCTTGGCGCGCGCGGGTCCGAGCTGGATGACGATTTCTTTGAACTGGCTCTCCATTTTCTTGCGAGAGCCCTTCACCGAACGCTTGCCCTCTTTGGCCATTAGCGCACGGGCTGATTTGTTCGCTGCAGAGCGAATGTTGTGCACATACGCCTTGGAGATGATCATCCCCTTCTTTTCGGCGCGATCGACAACTTCACTCGCGGGCATCGAGCGCGGAAGGTTGCGGACGAATGCGGCTTTGTCCCCCTGACGGATTACGGGTTTGTTCGTGGTTCGCTTCTTTGCAGCCATAGGTTGCCTCGTTGTGAGTTAGCCTAAGATTAAACGATACAGCAAGCGGCGCCAGTCTGTACAACACAATTTCGGCAAATTTCCAATTCTCAGAGGTCTCACAAAGAGTTCTTCGCGCAAGATCGTACACACAAGTGAATCATCTTCTCGCGCTGGGATGAGCGATGGAGTGACTGAGTGACTGGGTGACGGGGCGATTGGCGCGATTGGCGCATGTTGACGGATAAAGCGCGACGCTGGGCGCCTTGGGCCGACGAGCGGGGATGAGGCAGGCCAGCCAATACTCGGACCGGGTGCCCAAATTGTCACGATGGCGGTAGTGTGGGCACCCCATCGCCGTGCCTGTCGCCATGAGCCAAGTGGTCGGATACACCTCACTCATGCGTGACTGGCTCATCGGTTGTACCGCCGACCGCGCTATTATTAGCGTTTTGCGGGGTCTCTCAATTCTTTTCTGGCATGACCGCCACAAACCTCTCGCGCTCCGTCGGTTCGACATGCTGAAACGGGAGCTCGTGCTTGCCCGAGCGGCAGTATCACCGCGGCAGTGCATAGGGTCCACGCACAGCGAACGTCGCACCTGAGGGTCTTCTCCCGAGACGCTGAAGCCCCTGAATTCGGTCCAGCTTTCTACCTGAATACTCCCTTTTTACTGAATGCTCACATATCCGCCGGTTGGCAGGCGCGCTGCTCTGGGCCCGGCAAATGGCCCTTCGGTCAACACTGCTCATCTGACAGCCCGCATCTCCGAAGTGCGGGGGCAACCACTTGTGACAATTCTGTGGGTAAGCCAGCAGGCTCACCAATGTGAAAGCACCGGGGTCTTTGGCACCGGGTCTTCGAACAACGGCGAGCGTCGCCTCGAGAGCTGAGAGCCAGCTTGGTCCTGGCTTGCCCGCGGTGCTCGCCCGGTCTGTTCGCGTGGGTTCTGGTGCCGGTCTCAATCTGAGACTGAGCGGGTCAAGTCGGGGCTGGAGGGCGACTGGCGATGACTTTGATAGACGAAGGCCTCCAGAGTGGCGCGCAGCGAGCGCAGCTCGGTGGCGTGCTCTGGTTCCCTGCCGGCCAGCAGAGCGTGCCACAGGTCCCTGCGTTCCTGCCGATCGGCGCGCCAGTTCCAGGCTTGCACGATTCCTGTCCGGCGGTCGAGCACCACGTTGAATCGTTGCGTGCGTGCGCTGACCAGGCGCAGCGGATCCGTACCTCTCAAGACGTCTTCTCCGATATAGAGCTGCGAGAAGCGCACCTCTGGTAGGCGCACGGGCGTGCCCAGCAGGTGTGGCACCAAGCTGTGGCCCAAGAAGGGTAGCTGGCGCGTTACGCCAGCCAGATTGGCGAGCGTTGGGGCCAGGTCGAGTCCGCTGACTAGCGCGTCGACGCGCCGAGCTTCGAGGCGCGGCGAATGAATCAAGAGGGGCACGTGTAGCACCAGCGTGCTCAGGTCGTGCGCGTAGTGCACCCTCGCGTGCCGGGGATGGTCGAAGGCGATGCCGTGGTCGCCGGTCACCACCACGACATGATTGGGCCCGCGCGCTTCGATCTCCTCGAGCACGATACCGATGTGTTCGTCGACGAGGCTCACCTCCGCCGCGTACGAGCGCTGTTCGGAAGCATCGCCTTGCTCCGATTCTTCATGACCGGCCGGGCGCGTTCGAGCTCCCTCTGGAACCTGGTGCGGCGGATGCGCATCGAAGTAGTGCGCCCAGACGAACAGGGGCCTCCGGGGGGCCCTGCGCAGGATGTCTAGGGTGCGCGCAGTGACCTCCCTCGCAGTGTGCGGCCGTGCTGCCGAATAGCCCTTTGCCGGCTCGGTATCGACTTCGGTGAACCCTTGGGTCAAGCCACGCCAGTGTTCCGGGGTGAAGTAAGGATGAGGGAGCACGGCCGCCGTTAGGTAGCCCGCCTCGGCTAGCACTTCGGCGATCATGACGTTCGACTCCGGCAGCTCGAACGGGAAACGCCCGACGAGCAAGCGGTCGATTTGCGAGTCGAACCGGGACGTGAACATCGAAGGGAGAGACAGACGGGTGGAAGGACCTTGCACGAAGTAGTTCTCGAACAGAACCGCACGACCGGCCAAGCGATCGAGGTTGGGCGCCGCTGCGAGTGCGCCGCCGTAGCTCGACATCGTGTCGGTCGCGAATGCATCGACGGTGATCAAGTACAGGTCCGGTGGCTCACGCCACGTGTCGGGGAGGGCGTGCCGATGTGTTCCTGCGACGATGACGTCGGAGTGCTTCGCCACCACTCCATCACAATTTTCATCGATCCCGTTGTTCGGGATTTCGACGGCACCCGGATGGATCTCTGGATCGAACGGCGCGCAGTCCTGACCGCCGAACCAGGACGAGTGGGCATCGCCATCGAAATCGGAAAGGGTGCGAAGCCACACCTGTCCCAAGCGCGACAAGGGGCCTCGCTGCGTGTCGTGCACCGCAATGGCGGCTGGCTCGTAGAAAGCTGCCCACACGCCACTGACTGCGAAGGCACCCACCGTAGTCGCCGCGAGGATGCGGCGCAGCGTCGGACCGGCGCGTTCCAATGCATACAAGGTGACGCCAGCGCAGAGCAGCGCGCCCGCGAGCGAGCCTACGGTCCACCAGGGCAGCGCTTGGACTACGGCCCAATGAGCCACCATCAGCATGGTGCATACCCCACCACCAACGAGAGCAAGCAGCAGAGCATGCCAGCGCGGATCGAGAGCGACTCCTCCTAACGGCAAGCGAGCTACGACGGCGCCGACAGCGCGGCAGCACGCGCGAAAGACGGTGAGCACGAACACGGCAACCGCGAGCTCCGTCGCCATGACGGCCAGCGCCACGTTGCTGGGTCGCGCAATGCGAAGCACCAGCTCGCGGATCGCCCAGAAGGACACCCAGCCAGCTACGCTCGCCAGCAGGGCCGCCGCGTACATCCGAGTGATCCAGCAGCGCTTCCGCTCCTCGGGCCACTCCGCTATCCGCGAGGGGAGCCCGGCCAGCGCCTGAAGCTGGCGGGTCACCACGCGGTTGGGAGTCTCGCCACCAAAGCTGCCCAGCCACAAAAGGCCGAGCAGCGCGCCCAAAACCGCCCCTACGAGCAGACTGGAAAACAGGTTGGTTGCCGCGGCTGCGGGCTGCTCACGTAAGCTGAGCTCCCCCACGCTCCACGGGCGTTCGAACAGCCATGCGTAGCCCGCGAAACTCAGGCCGAGCCAGAAGAACTGCGCGAAGCAGAGCCACCCACGACCTCGGAGTGATGCAGCGGCCGGCGCGCGTCGCATGAGCTTACGCAAGTGTGAAGCACCCGAAGGAAAAAGCGATTCGAATACTCCCAAACCTAGAATACGGTACGACTCGAGTCCACAAAGGTGAACGAGCAACCGACTGCCTATCGACCTGCCCGCGCGCAGGGTGACGAACCTCGCGCGCATTTTCGCCGCGGCAAGACCAAACCCAGAGGTGTGGTGTGGTTCGGGTTGAGCTCATTTTGGGGGCACCTGCGCCACTTTTTGGCGAGTGCGATCGCGACGGAGGACGTCGACTCGCGGGACTGGATGACTCCGGACGATCCGGAAGTCTTGGTTGCGCGTATTGCCAACCGCTTGGGCGGGGATGCTTCGAAGAGCACGCTTGGCGAATGCCTCGGCAGAGACATCTGGATCGATTTCGTTGCGGACACGGGTGACGATGGGGAAGTCAGCGAACGGGTCGCCGAGCTGATCGCCGCTGACTACGAGTTGCCGGACCCAGACAGGCCGGATCATTGGATTCGCGCGCCCCGCGGTGAGATTCTGCTGTTTGGTGGCGATACCGCCTACCCGGTAGCCACCGGCGAAGAGATCAACAACCGCGTGATGGTACCGTTCAACCGGGTGCTCGAGCGCGTTGACGACGGAAAATCGCGTGCCCTTCTCGGCATACCGGGAAACCACGATTGGTATGACGGGCTCGACGGTTTTGCGAGAATGTTCCGAGTGCGCCCGGACCAGGACGACGAGATCGCGAGACCTTCGGTGGTGAATATCGAGCACCACACCCTGGAGAAGTACGCCGATTGGGCGAAGAAGTTCATGAAGGGTGGGCACATCGAGAAGCCAAAGACATTGAACCTGCTGGGCTACGCGCCCATGCAGGGCGCCAGCTACTTTTTGCTGCCGCTGACTCCGAAGATCCATTTGTTTGCGGTGGATCGACAGCTGAAGAGCCTCGATTTTCGACAGCGCCGATTCTTCAACGATTGGCGACTGCAAAATCCGGGCATCACGCCGTGGATCTTACTCCCTGATCCCCCATTCAAGTTCGGCGAACCGGCGCGTAACGGCATGCTGATGCTGCGTGCGTTGAACTTCCGGCTGGGCGCGGAGCGTGCGCTGATCATGACAGGCGACGTGCATCACTATGCGCGCTGGTCCGAGGGGCAGACCGATTTCGTCACCGCCGGCGGCGGCGGTGCGTTTCTGCACCCGGCGCGGCTGTACAATCGGAGTGCGGCGCCACGAGATCGGGAATGGCCCGGCCCACGCCAATCTGCGCGCCTATTGATGGGTGTTCCGTGGAAGGTGGCTCGCGGCCGCTCGGGTTTCATCCCGCACATCGTGTACGCCTTGATGTTCACGCCCCAGCTCATGGTCGCCTTGACGAAAGATCCCAGTGTCGTGCAACAGCTGGGGGCGTTCGCCGCCGTGTTCGTGATCACGACCACGGTCTACGCCTTGATTGGCGGCGTTCGGCGCGGGCGTCATGGGCTCGTTTCACTGCTGGCTGCTTGCACCGGCGCGTTGACGGCTTGTGTTCCGCTGGCTGCCGCAGATGCAGCCGCCGCCTTGATGAGCATCTCCGGGCTCGCGCTCGGCCCTTGGGTCGCCGCCTTGATCATGGTGCTGCTCAGTTGCTTTCTCAGCGCGTTCATCTTTGGCGCCTACCTGGCGCTGCTCACGCGTGTGGGTTTGGAGCACACTCAGGCGTTCACCGCCCTCGATCATCCCGGCTTCAAACACTTCTTGCGCCTCAGGGTGCGTCCCGACGAAGAACGGATCGACGGCTGGTGCTTGGGGCTGACGGACCCGCTGGCGAAGGGCGCCAAGCCCGAGCTGGTCGACCAGTTCTCGTTCCTCGCAGAGAGGCGCTGAGCGTGACCCGCCGGCTGATGGGCCCGAGTGCTGCTTCGCGGCGCCGCCTTTCGTATCCAGAGCCGTGAGTCGTCTGCTAAAATCGCCGAACGTGATGCTTCGTTTTCGGCGCGGCCTAGCGCCGTATCTCGTTGCCGGCTGTGTGCTGGCGGTGCAGTGTCCGGACGCCGTTGCAGAGGTCAGCCCCGGAGCGGCTAGCAGTGCGGCGGCCGGCGCGGAGTCCAAGATCCAGCCTCGCGCAGAGCGTCAGCTTGCCAGGGCTGAACGCCCTACCGTCAAACGGAAAGCGGAGCGAGAAGCCAAAGAGGCCCGGGCCACTCGCGTCAGTCTGCAGATCCCCGAAGCGCTGCGCCAAGCCCTGGAGAAAAAGATCGACGCGCGGATCACCCGTAACATCGCCGACAGCAAGAAGTTGCGGCACGAGGCTATGGGGCTTCTGCGCAAGTTCGTTGCAGAAGCCTCGAAACAAGCGCCGGAAATGCCCGAAGCCCTGATGCGCCTGGGCGAGCTGGAATGGGAGGATGGCCGCGACCAGTTCCTGCTCGAGTTCAAGAAGTGGGAGGCGCGTCCCGTCGAGACACGAGGCGAGCCCCCCAATCCCGACTATTCACAAGCGCGGCGCCGCTTTCTCACGGTGCTGAAGCAGTACAAGACGTATCCAGATTACGATCTGGCGCTCTATGTGGATGGCTTTTTGGCGCAAGAAGAGGGCAAGTTTGCGGAGTCGCTGGGACGCTTCAACAAGATTCTGGCGTGGTTCCCGCAGAGCCGCTTCGTGCCTGACGCGCACATGGTGCGGGCCGAGTACGAGTTCACAAAAGAGCTGCCGAACTATCAGGTCGCCTATCAGGAATACGAGCAAGTCCTCAAGTACAAGGATAGCGACCTCCACGATCTGGCGTTGTTCAAGAGTGCCTGGACGCTCTGGCGCCTCGGGAAGCGAGACGAGGCGGCCAAGCGCTTCTTGACCGTATTCAAAGCTGCCGAATCGGGTGGCAAGCACGAAAAGCGCAGCGCGCAAGAGCTTCGAGATCTCCAGCAAGAAGCGTTGAAGAACCTGGTCAACGTCTTCGTCGAGGACGAGAAGAACCGCGCTGAAGACATGCACCGGTTTTTGGTGCAGGCGGGTGGAGACAAGTTCGCCCATCGCATCGTCAAAGCGTTGGCGGAAGCGTTTTACGATCAAGCGCACTACGAGCGAGGTATCGAGGCATACCGCTTGCTGCTCAAATTGAAGCCCACGGACCCCGAGGCCTACAGCTACGC
>CBFGRJ010000315.1:0-8575 GCA_965651135.1 uncultured Myxococcales bacterium | reverse complement strand
ACGCGCTCGCCATGGCACGCTGGTCGCGGTCCACGCGCGATTCGTCCCCTTGCCGGTTTGCAGTGGGTTCGCTTTGATCCAATCGAGCGCCAGCTCGACTGAACGACGCAGCGACTCCTTGTCTTTGGACTCCTCATGGGCCTTTAGCAGAGGCCACATCCACTCCCACTTGTGCAAACGACCCTGGGGCTTCTGCTTCCAATTTGCGGGGAGCGTCAAATTCAACTTGTCTCGCCCCAGGGGCACGGCTTTGAAATCGGTCTTCGAGGCCGCCCGCGCTTTCGGTAGCTTGGCGTAGTGAATCAACGTCGTCTTACCGTCCCAGTGTTGGACAATCTCGGCGTCCTTCTTCCCACAGCCCACCACGGCCAGGAGCACGGCGCTCAGCACGTGTACTCTCAGGCCTGCCACTAGCCCATTCCCAAGGAGTGCTTTCGACATGGGTCGGCAGCCTAGCTCCGAGCCTTGGCCAGCCCAAGCGCGAGGTGAGATTTTTCTAGGCTACTGGCGCCTGGGCCGAGCCCCCTGGTAGTTCATCCCCGTAGGCCGTAGCGGTTGGAGGCGCCAATTTCCACGCCAAGCTGCCCGCGAACGCCGAGCGCCACCAAGGGATCCTTGATCTAGCGGCGACCATTCACGGCACGGCGGATGCCATTTTCGAGGAGCGCGACGTTGAACTGCTCGAGCCAATGTCGCCGCCGCGACCCGCACACCCTCACTGCTGCATCTCGGTCTTCGCGCCGATCAGGGCGAGCCTGCACGTTGGTCGCACCCAATCACCACAAAATCAGCGCCAGAGCACACGTGAGTCCGGCGGCCTCCACGCGTTCCGTTGCACCCTTCCATTGCTGCGGCTAACGTAGTCTCGTGACATTCACGACCGCATCGGCGAGCAGGTAACATGGCGTTCGCGCGTGTTCTGTCGACACTCTGGGACATGCTGGATGGGCTGCGTCGTGCTAAGTTCTTGAGCCTGTCCGTCCTGCTGTTCGTGGCCAGCACCATGGAGCTTTTGGGGATGCTGGCCCTGTTCGGCTACATCCAGGGACTGTCCAGCAATGCGGTAACGGGCCACCGCTCGGGCAAGCTGGCGCGTGTCCTGGAGCACCTGTTTGCAGGCCCTCTCGACGACTACGAGTACGCGCTCGCAGGTGGGGTGTGCTTGATAGGTATCATGCTGGTCCGGAACCTGTCGGCCACGGTCGTCCGGTTTCTGCTCAACCGCTTTTTGATGAAGCTCAATCACCAGGTGTCGGCTGGGCTGTTCGAAGGCTACATGCGTGCCCCCTACGAGCGCATCAAGACGGGCTACTTCGGCAACCCCGCAGAAAACGTTATCACCACGTTCGACGTTTTCTCCACCTGCTTCGCGGCGACCGCTCAGGTCCTAGCCGACGCCGTGATGCTGACCATGGTGATCTCATTGCTGGTTTTCGTGGATCCTTGGCTGACCTTAGGCTGCGCGCTGGTCTTTCTACTCGCGGGTTCTGGCCTCTACCGCGTCATGCAGCGAACGCTGGTGCGCATGGGGCGCACCGAGGTGTACTCGCGGCATACCTCCAGGGCATACTTGAACGACGGGATCCGCGGCATCATAGAGGCCCGCTTGAGGAACGCGGCGGGGTTCTTCGTCTCTCGGTACGCCTCATCCCTGCGGAAGACTACCTTGATCATGCGGCGCAAGGCCGCGCTCGCTCGTCTACCGAGATCTTCGAACGAAATGCTCTTGACGATTGTGATCGTCGGCGCGGTGTTCTACGTCACCTTGTCCGGCTCCGACATGCATGCTGCGCTGCCCACGCTCGGGCTGTTCGGCTTCGCCGGCCTGAAGTTGACGAGCGCCATGTCGCGTATCAACTCCTCGCTTCAACATCTACGTCAGAAAGCAGAACAATTCGAAAGCGCTTACCGTGCCGTGCTGCAGGTGGCTCCCCAAGTTTTCCGCGAAGCCGACGCTAGACCGGAGAACGACTACCTAAGAGACGAAAATCCGCTTCCAGAAGGATTCGACGGGCGGATGCAGCAGCACCTCGAGCTCAAGAACGTGCATTTTGGCTACCTCCAAGGCGGCCCGCCAGCGATTCAGGATGTCTCCCTGCGCATAGACCGCGGGACCTTCGTTTCATTTTGCGGCTCTTCCGGAGGCGGGAAGTCTACGCTGCTCCTGCTCATCATGGGAATCATGCGGCCGCAATCCGGCTCGATCGAATGTGACGGCCGAGACATTTTCACGTTCATTCGCAGCTGGCACAGAAACATCGGCTACGTTGGTCAACACGTGTTCATTGCATCGGCGTCCGTGAAGGAAAACGTCGCATTCGGTGTGCCGAAGACTCGTATCGACAATAAGAAGGTGTGGCGCGCCTTGGAGCAAGCGGCGGCCGCAGACTTCGTGCGCGAGCTGCCCAAAGGGCTCAATGAGCCGCTAAAGGACGGGGGAGCACGCTTGTCTGGCGGCCAGCGTCAGCGCATCAGCATTGCGCGAGCGCTCTACCACGATCCGGATATCATCGTCTTCGACGAGGCGACTGCCGCGCTCGACAACATCACGGAGAGTGAGATCACCAATGCCATTGCGCGCCTTGCCGGGACGAAAACGGTGATCTGCGTCGCTCATCGCCTGAGCACGATTCGGGGCAGTGACGTGATTCATTTGGTCGAGAAAGGCCGCATCATCGCATCAGGCAGCTATGACGAGCTTCTAGAGACGAGCCCGGAGTTCAGTCGCATGGCCCGAACCACCCCGCACCTCAAGGAGCAGGAGCCCTCGGACCAGGTGCTTCCGTTGCCCGAGGTCGGTTCAACGACCCGCTAGGCGCGCCATTTCGCCAATCGTCATCACGTGTGACGCTTTCTTGGCTGCTTTGGCCAGGCTCGCTGCCGACTCGAGCCCACGTCTGGCTTCTTCGACGTACTCGCGTGTCATGAATCCCAGCGACATCGCCCGAGGCCCCAACTCAGAAAGCTCGAACAAGAGCGCCTCCCGTGCCCGCTGGTCGTTGATCACCCGAGCGCGGTCCGGGCGTTTGGGCAAGGCAGCATCGACGGGCCCATAGTAGTCGACGTCGTGCTGAGGCACGCCTGCCGGGCCGCGCGCATGCTTGAAGGGCGAGCTCTCCACGATTTGACGCGGAAAGCCCTTGCGGGGGTCGTCGAAGGGTGTGGCCGTCAACGAAGGCTCGAGCAGCGTCATGAGGTCGTACGTGATTTGTCCCGCTGCACGACGATCGTGGGGAAGCGAATTCGCGAGGCGCCACAGATCGGATGAAACGAGCGGAGTGAACAGCGGATAGGTCAGCTGCCGGTACCAATTTCGACCGAAATGGAAGCGGGACCTGAAGTTCAGGTAGTGGTAGTTCATCGCGTTGGGATCGCCGACATCGACGTCCATTTCGATGAACGACGCCAAGAACTCCTGCGCTACGACCGCATACTGGTCGCGCTCGGCAAAGTGACTGCGAACGAGCTCGAGCGTCCTTTTCGGAGGGTGCGCGTAGGGTTGCCTGTGTAGGCCGCCTCCTGCGCCATGCAAATGCAGTATCGCTGGCGGCTGGCGGTGGCGAGGCATGTAGACCGGCGCATAAACACCGAGATTGCCGGCTTTCCACAGCCAAAGGGCGTCCTCGGAGAGCACAGAGGGCGCCGCCGCGCCACGGTTTCTGATTTCGAAGCCGTACCGTCCGGCAAGCGTGGTGGCGACGGCATAGTCTGCGTCGAGTTTTCTATTCGACTGAAAACCGATGGCCCGCAGATCGATGCCGGCGGCCAAGAGCAGTCCCAAAACCAGTCTCGAGTCTCGGCCACCCGAGATGTCTGCGGTAACGCGGCCAGCGTATCGACCCACGAGAGCGCGAGCCCGTGCGGTCCATAGCGCAGCATAAGCCTCGAGCGCATCCGGATAGTCTTTAGGGGTCAAAACCCCGGAGTCGCTCGTGGGCTGAACTCTTTGCACGGACAGCTGATGGGAACGCGCATCGATGACGATGTGGTGATTCAGCGGCAGAACCCTGATCTGCTGCAACGGTGTGCGATTCGAAATCAACTGATCGAACAGCGAATGTCCAGAAAACGCAGCCAACAGGGGTGGCTCGTAGAGAGTCAGCTTCTTGGAGGCTTCGCCGAGGACGCGGCACAACGCCCAAAACGAATTGGAAACCGCCCAGTCATCGGGTTCAGCATAGTAATAAATGACGTCCTGGCCCAAAGGGTCGGTTTTCGCGACATAGCTGTCGCCTTGCCGAATCACCAGCGAGAAGCGACCGTCGGTGAAGTCGTTGGCATCGACTCTCGTGTGCCTGGCGCGATACTGGCGCAGCCCCTCGCTTCCCACGATGGCGGCGTTCTTCGTGAAGGCGATGCCCGCTAGGTGCTCGACCGGCGGGCACACAGCGGAGAGATCGGAGCGGGTAAGCACCCACAGCTCGGAATCTGCGAATTCCCTCGGCTGCATCTCGATCATGAAGGGAAGAGCCGCGGCCTTTCGCGGAGCGACCTCATGCGCGCCCTCGGGCGAAGCGAAGCGCCTTCTTTTTCAGCGCTTTCGGCAGCTTTTTCGCGGCGCGGATTTTCGGTGACTCGCGTAGGACGCGTTGAACCTGTGCGCCCACCCGATGCGCGCGCGCCGCGAGCTGATCGCGCTTCCTTATACCAAGCAGCGCTCGCGCCTCACCGCTTCCGGGTAGGCGCAGCTTGCTAGCTCGATCCGCCACGCGGGCTACGGCGCGCACTGCGGGTCTGTACTTTCCGCTCGCGAACAGACCGGTCTGTCGCTCGCACAACAGTACTTCGAAACCCGCGCGCTCGAGCAGGACCCGCATCGATGACGGACAGAAGAAGTTGATGTGCGTCACGGGCTCGGCACACTTCGGCGGCGCACCCACGATTTCCAAAGGCACCTCGATGCAGATCAAGCCATTTGGCCGCAGCACTTTTCGCAGTTGTCTGGCGGTGTCAATTGGATCGGCAAGGTGTTCGAAGACGTGGCTGGCAAGCACTGTGTCGAAACGAGCCTCAGGTGCCAAATCGTCGAGGGTCTTGCCAAGCCAAGCCACTCCTTCGATCGTTCCTGTCGTGTAGTCGACAACGCTGCATTCGAGCTTTTCCTGGCGGAACCTGCTGAGCAGAGCTCCCCTGCCACCCCCGAAATCCAACAGATCTCGCCGGCTACCCAAGAACGGCGAGAGAAGCCGAAACATCTCGTCGGATCGCCTAGCCTCGAGCTCACTAAGCGGACGGGTAGCGTGCTGACCAGAGTTGGTGGTTTGCCCGAGCGGCTTGCTCGGCCCGCCTTTTTCGGTGATTGCTCTATACTTCGCGTCAACCTCGCTCGCGGTCGGGCGCGGAACGAAGCACACGAACCCGCAGCGCCGACACATCACGAAGCGCGCCACGAACTCTGTCTGACCAGGCACCCAGACTTCGAACAAGATGCGAAGCCGTCGGTTGACGTACTCGCTACCTGTCGTCGCCTTCGCAGAGTAAACGCGCTCTGTTAGCCGCTTCCACGAGAGACTCCCACAAGCTGGACACACGGGCTTTTCGAGCATGGGCGGACTCTAGGGTGAATCAGGGTCAAATGTCGACGATGGACGCATCGAAGCCGTCGCTCACGTAGCGACAGGATCGGAGATACTTGTCATTGCTGACGCCGTAGGTGTGATGACCGGGCGCCGGGTAACGAATGTAGGCAAAGTTGTAGCGATCTCCGCTGAATATCCTGAGCCCCTGCAACCGGCAGTGCTGCAAAAACAGCGAATCGGTCCCCTGGCGCACCGGTTGAAAGTCGATGCTCTCGACAGCGCGCCTATCGGCAACGAGCGTCCCGCCGTGCACGAAACGGCTCACCCAGGAGTTCTCGGGATTCTGTGGATTGACATAGAGCTTGTCCTGATCCTTCACATAGCAGAAGAACGTGCCCTTTCCGGTGACGGCGGCTTCGCTGTGGTGCAGCGCGAGCATGGCGTCTCGCAGGTAGTTCTGGCCGTAGTGGTCGTCATCATCGAATTTGGCCCAGACCTCACCGCTGGCCACGGCGCGCGCGCGGTTCAGGCTTTCTCCCAGGCTGTAGTCAGCGTCGGTGCGAAGCAGGATAATGCCCGGTGTTTCCTCGATGAAGCGTTCGACCCAGTCGTCGTCGAGTCGATCGAGATTGGCAACGAAGACGAGCTCCTTATGCGGGTAGGTCTGCTTCTTGAACGCCTCGAGACACGCGCGGGCGCGCTCCGGACGATTGGATACGCATAACACGCTGATGCGGCGAGCCTTGCTGACAATGCTCGGAACCCCAGCGTGTGCCACGAAGCGGCCCCGAGCGGCCTCCTGAGTCAGATGTTCGCGTGCGAATCGAGCTACGAGCTGTTCTTGCCGGGCAAACGCCTCGTGTTGGCGTTCCCAATCGCCAATCTGGGCGAGCAGCGCAGTAGCGCTGTCGAATCGAACGGCTGGCGCTTGCGCCAGCGGTGGGTCGAACGTGTCTCCGCTGCGCTCGTGGGTGAACAACGCTGCTCCCTGAATCAACGTCTGAATCAACCTGGTTTGCTGCTCGGGAGTGGCATTCTGCAGATCACCCGAGACCACGACCACCTGTCGGGCGCGTCGACCTGCCGGCAGCGGAACCGAAGCGAGCCTTTTGTCGCCGAGCGGAAGCATCCCTCCACTTGCCGATGCAGACCAGGCGACGATCGACCACTCCGGCAGCGCAGTGCAGAGCTCTCGCGCCAGAAGATCGCCTCCGTTGGCGGACAGATCCAACACGAAGAGGGTATCGAGCGGCGGACGCGGAGGCAGCTCATCGAATCGACTGTCCACAAGGGCGCCTAGCCGGTGCGCGGCAATGTCGACTCCCCGTTGACGCAGTCGCCGGGCCGTGGCGCTCGTGTCGACGAACGTGGTCACTATCGTCGGCACGCAAAAATCCAAGGGCACTCCGTCGGCAGGCAGACTCTCACTGCCCACCCACAGGATCGGCACCGCCGCCACGGCTTCTACCGCCTGGGCAACCTGCTCCAAGTCGACTCCCTCATCCGTTGGGCTCCCACGCTGCACGACCTTCAAGTCGACAATGACGAGGTCTGGCCCATAGCTGGCTAAGTCTTGTCGCCAGCTGGTCGTGCTAGACTCCATCACCGTTACGCAATCGCCTAGAACCCGCGCCAATTGGGGCTGCCCAAGCGTGATCGCCGTCAATCTGGCAGGGCGAATGCACGACCCGCGGAGCGCCTTGCTTCGCTCCCATGCTCCACGGCCCGCACGAACGGAGGGCACGGCCAAAACGTGCGAGCGAGGGCCGATATCGGATCTCCACACGATGCGCTCACCATGGACTCTCGGAGTCGGCTCCGCGAGCTCTCGGTCTAGCCGCGCCAAGAGGGCTTGCTTCGAAGCATCGCTTCCCGCGCGTTCTCGAAGCCTACGAACCAGCGCCGTCGCACTGACCACGTCGTTCCTAGCGATGAGGGCGGGAACCAAAAGCGGGTAAGCCACGTCCGCCTCAACCTCACCCTTTTGGACCGCAGATTCAGCCCATGCAACGGTGATTGGAATGCCGTACGCATCGAGGGAGCGCTCGAGCTCGAGCTGAAAATCCAGCTTTCGGTACTTTGCACGCCCAAGTACCTGCCGAGCCAGCTGCTTGAGCGGCGTTGCGATCCAGCCCAAAGGTAGGCGCGGTTCGCTCCGCGCGGCGCGGAGTTCCAGCGCCAGCCTTCGGCTTTCAAGCCCGGCTTGTTGGCGGCGTTCGAGGACGGCCAGTCGCTGGCTCAGCTCGCGCAGGCTGGCGAGGTACTTCTGATGCAGCTCCACCAAGCCAGACAGGGCCCTCTCGCTGCCCTCCGAGGCGCTGCCGCTGCTCTGACTGCCCTCAGCGTTCTGCTCCGCTGAGGGCCCATCGTTAAAGTCTTCTTCGGACGACATCGCGCCTGCGTTCGCGTTCGCGGCCGAAGCTGCGGATAGCAGCAACACCGATCTGGGTCAACCCATCGCGGACAATGGCAGACCTTGCCGAACAGATGCCGAACAGAAACCGACGGTGGCCACCCCAGTGCGCGGGCCTCATGGGTGGAGGAGAACGGCGTCGCTCGCTCGGGCAATGCGCTCGGGCAATGTTTGAAGAGAGAGCAACCTGCTTGTGTTCCAATTCGGCTGGACTACGCTTTTGTGACTACAATGAGCGACTGGCTTCTCATCGCGAGCCTGGCGTGCTGCCTGGCAACACTGGTCGTTCTTCTGTACTTTGCATTGAAAACGCGCAACCGGTTCCGAAAACAGACAGAAAGCCAGCGTAAGCAGCTGCTCGAGATCCAACGGGGGTTGGAGCAGCTAAAGGCTCTGAACGAGCAGCAGCGTGAGCTTCAGCGCCGAGTGAACGACTTCGCCGAAGAGTATCGTTCGAACACACGATTGCTGCTCGAGGCGCATCAAGAAGCCGTGCTCGTGCAAGGTGTGGTTTCGACACTTCCGTTCAAGTACCCCATCTTCTTTGGAGGATGGGCCATCGACGGCTTTCTAGCGCGAGAAATCGTGAGCTATCTGGAACGCCTGCGTCCTAAAGTCGTCCTGGAGCTCGGGTGCGGCACCT
>CBFGRJ010000314.1:0-8585 GCA_965651135.1 uncultured Myxococcales bacterium | reverse complement strand
CCAACCCCGACGTGGTCGTGCGCGGCAAGTCGGGGAATTCGGTAGCGAGCGGTTGGTCGCCCGTGGCCTCGCACTGCCTAGAGGTGGAGCTCGAGCCTGGTGCTGAAAAGAGCTTCGTATTCGTGCTGGGCTACGTGGAAAATCCCAAAGAGGAGAAGTGGGAACGCCCCGGCGTCATCAACAAGAAGTGTGCGCTCGCATTGATCGAGAAGTTTTCGAGCAGTGAGCAGGTAGCGCGGGAATTCCAGAAGCTCAAAGACTACTGGAGCGGGCTCTTGTCGGGCTATTCGGTCGAATCGAACGACGAAAAGCTCGACCGCATGGTCAATATTTGGAACCAGTACCAATGCATGGTGACCTTCAACATGTCACGCAGCGCCTCGTACTTCGAGTCGGGCATTGGTCGCGGCATGGGCTTTCGCGACTCCAATCAAGACTTGCTTGGGTTCGTGCATCTGGTGCCCGAGCGCGCGCGGGAGCGCATCTTGGACATCGCGGCGACACAGTTCGAAGACGGCAGCGCGTATCATCAGTACCAGCCGCTCACCAAGCGCGGGAACAACGAGGTGGGTTCCGGTTTCAATGATGACCCGCTCTGGCTGATCCTGGGCGTTGCGGCGTACATCAAAGAAACGGGTGACGTATCGATTCTCGATGAACGAGTGCCGTTCGACAACGACGCCTCCAAAGCAGAGAGCCTGCTCGAGCACTGCAAACGCTCGTTCGACCATGTCACGAACAATCTAGGCCCGCATGGCTTGCCGCTGATCGGCCGCGCCGACTGGAACGATTGCCTGAACCTGAATTGCTTCTCTGAAACGCCCGGAGAGTCGTTCCAAACCACCGAGAATCGCGAGGGGCGCACCGCTGAGTCCGTGTTCATCGCCGGCATGTTCGTAGCGATTGGGCCCGAGTATGCGGCCTTGTGTGAGCTCAAGGGTCAAAGCCAGGAGGCGGCCCGCGCGCGACGCGAAGTCGAGAAGATGTCGAAGGTCGTGCTCGAGCACGGCTGGGACGGTGAATGGTTTTTGCGTGCCTACGACTTTTTCGGCAACAAGGTCGGTAGCCGGGAGTGCGCCGAAGGGCAGATCTTCATCGAACCCCAAGGGTATTGCGTGATGGCCGGCATCGGTGTCGAGACGGGGCAAGCCAAAAAGGCGCTCGACTCGGTCAAGGAGCGGCTGGATACGAAATACGGCATCGTCTTGAACAACCCGCCTTACAGTGAATATCACCTCGAGCTAGGCGAGATTTCGAGCTACCCGCCGGGATACAAGGAAAACGCGGGCATCTTTTGCCACAACAACCCGTGGATCATGATCGCTGAGACGGTCATCAAACGCCCCGAGCGCGCGTGGGAGTACTACCGGAAGATTGCGCCTGCTTATCTCGAAGAGATCAGCGACATCCACCGGACCGAGCCGTATGTGTACTCGCAGATGATTGCGGGCAAAGATGCGGTTCGCCACGGCGAAGCCAAAAATTCGTGGCTCACCGGTACGGCCGCCTGGAACTTCGTTGCCGTGTCGCAATACCTCTTGGGCGTGCGTCCCGACTTCCACGGCCTCAGGGTGGAACCGAGCTTGGACAAGAGCATCACGGGTTATCAGGTCACCCGCAGGTGCCGCGGTGCGACTTACCTCATCCGCGTCAAGAACCAGGGCACCGGCAACGTGGCGCTCAAGGTCGACGGGCAGAGCATCTCGGGCACGGTCGTGCCCTACGCCGAGGCCGGCACGACCGTCGACGTGGAATGCGTCGTATAGCCAGCTGACCGCTGGCCATTGGCTCCAAGGGGGGCGCCCCGCTCAGCGTTCGATGACTTCGCGTTCGCACTGTTTCAGCCCTTTTGCATTGGGCTGTAGGCAGGCGGCGGAGCCTTCCGAAAACGCGCAGTCCCAATCCGTGGCGGCGGCCTTGTTCAGGCAAAACCCTGCGAGGATCAGCGACACGACGAGCATCACGGAACCACCTATGATGGCGCCCTTGGCATTGCTCACGTAGGCAGCCCCGCCCGAAACACGGGTCGCCACGCCCAACGCGGCTTTGCCGGCGACAATCGCCCTGACGCTGAGCCACAGCTTCAAAACGGTCGTAATGGCAATCAGCACCAAAAAGAAAGCGAGCAAGCCGCCGGTCGTCGCTCCGCTCATCCAACCGAGTGACAACACGTCCGGGTAGAGGAAGACGACAGCAGCGAGCAAGGCCAAGATGGTCGCTCGCCGCGCCGCAGCCTGCACCTCTTTGTCGGCTTCGCTGAGCAGCTTTTCGTCGTCGACGGCGGTTTCTTCATCCGGTGCGCGCAATTGCGGGAACGGAGCGAACCAGGCTGCCACCAACGACGGAATGGTCGCAAGCATCACGAACCAGAAGAACTCCTTGAACCCCAAGGTGTCCGCCAAGGGGCCGCTCACCATCTGGGTCGGCACGAGCACCAGGTTCATGAACGCAGTCGCAAACGCGTAGTGCGTCATCTTGAACTTACCGGGTGCGATCTGCTGCATCATGTACAGCATGTTCCCCACGAAGCCGAAGCCGTACCAGAACTTCTCCAGGCTGACGAAAGTGGCAATCTCCGCAAACGACAGCGGGTTTTCCGGGGACACGGCGTGGCTGAGGTACAGGTAGCAAGCGTTGGGAACGTTGACGCACAAAGCCAAGATGAACAGCGTTCGCTTGAGCGTGAACCTGGCGATGAAAGCGCCTCCCAACAATCCGCCGAGGATGCTGACGACCGTGCTCACCGTGCCGTCGATCGTGCCCTTGTCGACGAGGCTCAGCTGCAAACCACCGTCTTCGATGCAGCCCTGCATGAAGAGGGGCGCTTCGACCAGCAACAAGCCTTCTGCGCTGCGGTAGAAAAAGACGAACGCCAGCATGCCCCAGAGCGAGCGCTTGTTGCAGAAATCCGCGGCACTGACGATGAAGTCTCGGATGACCTCTTTACCGGTCTGGTGTCCCTTGTCCTCGGGCAGACTGCCCACGGGCAGCATGGGCATGTGGTAGAGCCCGAACAGCACCATCAGTGCGCCGGAGGCGAAGAGCGCATACATCCACGATGAGGTGGGGGTCATGCCCGCTGACTCTTGCAACCAGCCTGCGAGCCAAACCACGGCGGAGACAGCGATCACGCGTCCGAGGTTCCAGGCCATCCCCTGCACGCCGATGTAGGCTGCCTGCCTGGCTTTGCTCAGCGAAGAAATATAGATGCCGTCCGAACAGATGTCCTGCGTCGCGGATGCGAACGCGACAATCCACATGATCGCGATGATCGAAGCGAAGTACGAGTGGATGTTGAGGGCGAGCCCCATCAGAACGAACAAAACACCGATGAAGAATTCGGTGGATAGAACCCAAAACTTCTTCGTCTTGAACATGTCGAGGAAGCCGGCCCAAAGCGGCTTCAACGACCACACGATGCCGATGCTCGCAGTGGCGACTGTGATCTCACTGTCGCTGTGGCCAAGATCTTTGAACATGGTGCCAGCAACCCAGATGACCATCGAGAAGGGGATACCCATCGCGACGTAGTTGCTGACGACCCAAAGCGCGGGATGGCGGATCTTTTTTGGTTCGTTCACGGCTCGAGCTATCGGTATAACGGAAGTGGATCTGACGCTCCCCCGCGTTCCGGGTGAGCGGAGGCGAGGGGATGCTAGCTGTGTTTTGCGGCGAGCGGGGGATGCTATTTTCGGGTTTGTGGCGCTAATTTCCCTATGCCGTGGGGCCGGTTCTCATGGCGCGCGTCCGAAGGGTGTTCGTAAATGCAAGAACGCGCGGGGAAGAAATGTTCACCCGCGCGTTCCGCGTTACCCTGCCCGTTTGTGCAAAGTGAGTGGAGTTACCACCACATGGTTGCTTGGATGGCGATAGTATTGATGTCCGGTCGATTGCCGGGGGCACCGCGCATATCGGCGTCCTGATTGTTGCCGTGGGCGCCGAACCCGTCGGGAAGCGACGGATTTCCCGGTGGTTGCACACAGAAGATGCGCCCCGGTAACCCGGCCGCGTTGACGTCGTTGAACTCGCTGGTGGGCGGGGTCGTGTAGAAGGGATCATCTGCCGGGTTGCCCACTTCACATTCGCGCTGAGCGTAGAAGTATCGCGTGTAGATCAGCGATACGGCCTCGCGTGTGACGAAGTTGGACCGGAAGGTGAGACGCGGCGAGACCACCGTGAAGCTCTGCTCGGGAACCTTGCTGTGGGGTTGCAACCTGTCGGCGCGCACGCCCGCGCTCAACCATGGCAGTGCGAAATATTCGAAATCTGCACCGAACTTGAGCTTACGCGTACCGTCCTGGGTGTGGTCGTCGATGCGCGGGTCATTCGGGCCGTCGTAGAAAACCGTGTTCGCCTCGAACGCGGCTCGGTCGTCGGTGCTGATCAGGTTCAGCATCCCGAAAACCTTCATTTTGAGATCCTGTCCACCTTCGAAGAGGCCGAAGTTGGCCAGGCTGAGCTCGTACTGAAGCAAGAAATTGTTGATGGTACCCGTGCCGTTGCTACAGGTTCCGCTGAGGTTCTGCGGCAGACCGGGTCCCGGATCGCCGTAGCCGTTGTTCGCGCAGAAAGGGGACTCGAGGTAGTTGTCGATGACGCCGCCGGTGAACTCGCCGCCACCGAACGAGTGCATCACCTCGATGGCGGGCGCTACGGTGAATGCGGTCTTGGCGCGGATCTGCGAGAAGCCAGCATACAAGTAGCCCGCCATATCCAGATCGAGTCGTGCATCGGCGCCCCAGACGCTCAAGCTCCCGTCCGGAGTCGTGTCGTCGACCGTGTTTTCGGCGTACAGCAGCGTGGTGCTACCGTTGGGGCGCGAGTTACCGCCCGTCGGGTCGTCGACGGTGGCGCCTTCTTGCATGATGGGAGTTTCCGATTGAGAAAAGCTGTGCAAAAAGTGCGCGCTGAATTCGACCTCGTCGACCCAGTTGATCGAGGCGTGCGCGTGTCCCAGCATGGTGAAGCGAGCGCGATTGAAGATGCTGGGATCGGGTCGGCGGCCACCGAAACCACCCTCGAGACCGAGGGTGTACTCGTCATCGAGCCCGATATCGACGCGTGAGACGGCGCCCATGGCATGGGTACGACCGAACAGATAGGTATCGTATTCGCCCGCGTCGTACTTGCCGGCCATGCCGTAACGCGCCCAGAAGCTGCCCGCCTTGGCGTTGAACTTGATATTTTCGTAGCCTAGGTCGCTGTTGAACTCGACCCAGCCTTGGCCGATGCCGAACTGCGCCGTGTCGTTCTTCCAGGAGCCGTCGGTGTACTGAAAGCCCTGGATCGCCAGGGTTCCGCTTACCACGTCGTTACCCATGGTGAAGAACATTTCGGCCCAATCGCCCTTCTGATGACCGCTGTACTGCCAGTTCAGGTATTGGTCGTCGGGCACCAGCGGGCGGTGGAAGGTAGTGCCGCTCTGCTCCTCCGTCGTGGGCACTTCGCCTGCGTTGCAGGCTCGGGTGGGGACGATAGCTCCGGTGCTTGGGGCGTTCGGGTCCAAGCAATATCGATTCGTACGGGACCCGATACCGACACGGAAGGGTGCGCGCAAATAGCCGTGGTAGTCGAACGTCCACTCTTTGCCCGAATCGTCTTCGCCCCCGCGCGATACGGGGCTGGGGCGCGAGGTCGCAGCCCTTTGAGCTGGAGCGGCGGGCTGTGCCGCTGGAGCAGCAGCCGTAGCGGGTTCAGCGGCCGCGGGTGCGGGTGCGGGCGTTGCCGGTGGAGGCGGCGTGGCGGGCTCGGCGGCGGGCTCTGGAGCGGCAGCTTCTTCTTCGAGGCCTGCCGGGTCCTCGTCGGGAGCAGCCGCTTCTTCGTCTTGTGCGAAAGCACGGCCGGCGATGGCGAGGGTCGAGAAGAAGATCAAGGTCTTGAAGGTCCGCATGCTTAGTATTTCCCTGCGATCGGTGGTGAATGATGCGCCTGATCAGGCGCCTGGGTCGCCAAGCGTGGCGGCCTCTCTTACCAGGGGAATGCCCAAACTGGAAGTCGATCATCAGTTTTTCATGTCCGGCTCGTGACCTCGCATCCTGGGCGAGTTCCTGAGCTAGGGGGTGAGCACAGGGGCCTGTCCGGCACTGGCACTCTGGCCAAACGCTCACGCCTGCGTCTGCTGACGACGCATTATTTCGCGGGAATGGATTCGGTTGCGATCAACGTCCGCGATCAACAACCCACGAACTCATCATCCCAGAACAATGATGCACGCACGTCTAGCGCGATGTGAGAGGCTCCATCGAGTGAGACGACGCGTAGACGGTCGAGATCCCGAAACGAACGCAAGACCGCAAAGCTCGACTGCCTTAGCTCGAGTACTGCGTCAAGAAATTCGTCGCTGCCGAGCTCGCAGGGCGCCGCATCGACAGGGTGCGAGCCCTGGATAACGCGCTGCGGCACGATCGCCGAAGCCGAATTCGAGTGGAACCGCTGGCGACCCGCGAGGGCAACCACCGGCGAGGCGAGCTCGACCGAGCTGCCGCATCCGTTCACTTCATCGGCGAGCCACGCGGGGCCGAGTGCCGAGGGCGCTTCGGGTTCGCCCGAATCGAGCTCGAGCTTTACCCTGCGTCGACTCGTGGCGCTGCAGGTGTTCGTCGGCAGGGCGAGGGTATAGGCGGAGTGCAGCGGCCTACCCGCTGGTCTGAGCAACAGCGCCTGACCCTGCACAAGAGGCAACGCTTCGAGCCCGTTGCTGCGTTCGATGGGGCTGGTCGCTTGCTCGTGCAGCACGAACAGGCGACCTCCCAGCGCGATCGCTGCTTTGAATTCCGGTGGGTCATGGCGCGGCGATTCGGGAACTTGGCCGCTGGTGAGTCGGGGAGCCAACAGTATCAAGGCCAGGTAGCAGCACGCGGTGAAATACAACCAACCTCGCGAACGTGACCTCGGTGTGAACGAGTGATGGGCGACTTCGAAACTCATGGGCAGCATGGGTGTGGCTCCTCGACGCCTGCGGTGCTGCGAACGGCATGCCAACGGTCAGCGAGTCGAGCTTGCACGAATGCTGTTCGGGGGTGTGTCTAGTTGCCCGCCGAGCCGTGGCGCTCGGAACACGCGACGGTCAGCGGCGGGCTGTCTGACGTGCTCGCTCGAGGCGCGCCTCTGCCGCCCGTTGCCGGCCCATGCTGGCATGGCCCCCGCGCAGCTCTCGGTAGCCTTGGACCTCGGCTTCCAGCGTCGCGATCTGCTCGTCGACTCTGCCCAGCGCGCCCAGCAAGCGCGCCTTTTGTTCGAGGTAACGCAGGCGCCTCGGACCGTAAGCGCGAGCCAGCGCCACATCGATGGCGGCCAACGCGTCCGAGGTCTTGCCCAGAGCCTCGAGGACCTGAGCCAGGCGCGCCGGCGGTTCGTAGGAGTCCGGCAGCTCCGCCATGCGGGCGCGTAGCAGTGCAATCGCCTCTTCGCCTCGCCCGAGCGCCACGTAGGCGTTGGCACGACCTGCATCGAACGTGGCTGCTGCGCTGGGTGAGTCAGCTCGCTCTGCGGCGTGCTCCATGATCTCGAGCCGCCGCTGTTGTGCAGCTCGCGCCTCGGCAGCATCTCCCTCTGCCGCCCACGCTTCAGCTACGATGCGCCAGGTGTCCTCGCGATCGTCTGCGGACATGCTCGGCGGCGGATTGGCGAGCAGGCTCGAAAGGTGGGCGATGATAGTGCGACGCAATGCGGAGCGGCGCGAGCCATCCGGCTCGTGCTCCAGACAATCCAAGAAAATGCTGGCGAAAAACCCGGGCAACGACGTACCGGTCACCTGGGTCAGGTGCTGCTCCCCGAACGCGATGCACTCGCGGGTGCGGCGCGTCTGAGCCAAGGCCCAGAGCTTGCCGTGCAGCACTTCGCTGGTGCGAGGCCAGTCTCGCGGTGCTCTGGTCAGCGTGCGATCGTACAGGCGAAGGGCTCCCTCGGCATCTCCCGCGGTGTGTGCCGCTCGGGCGCGGATCAGCAAGGCCAGCGGGCTATCGGGCGCCAGCTTGCTTTGCCCGAGCGCTTCTTGCGCCTGCAGCGAGCTCGTCAAGAAATCCCGGAGCTCCTCCAGTGAAGCCGACCCCGGCCAAAAGCCCACCAGGCCTTGCGTCGCGGGGTCGATGGCGAACAGTGAGGGCCAGACGCGCACCTCGTACTTTTCGAGAAACGCGGCGTTCTCCGGTTTGTCCGTATCGAGTGCCGCGAACACGATGCGCTCGGCAAATGGCACTAGCGCGGGCTCGGTGAACACGAAGGCCTGCATGCTCTTGCAGGTGTGGCACCACTCCGCCCAAGCATCGACGAACAGCAGCTTGCCCTCGCTGCGCGCCTGCTTCAGGGCACCGGTAAAGTCGTCGTGGTGGAACTGCACACGAACGTCGTGTGAGTCGGCACCGGGCGGCTCTTCGATGGAAGCTTGCGCTGGGGTTTGTGCCGGGCTGCCGGCAAAATCTTTCGTTGGTGTGGCCGCGGCCGTCGACGCTGAGGGTGGGGCTGCTGGTGGCGGCGCCTGCGTGCAGGCCGGCAGTGTGAGCAGTGCCAGCCCAGCCACGCCACACTTCCAATACATGGCCGAACTTTAGCTCATGGGCCGCCCGACAGCACCACGTAACCGATGG
>CBFGRJ010000313.1:0-8605 GCA_965651135.1 uncultured Myxococcales bacterium | reverse complement strand
AGGCCGAATTTGGGAGGCAGGAGCTTGCCGGTGCGGCTGCGCCCTCCTTCCAAAAAGATTTCTATCGGAGCGCCGTCGCGGAGCAAACGCCGCACGTAGGCGTCGACCACCGTGGCGTAAAGCTTGTCGCCCTGAAATGTGCGTCGAATGAAGAATGCACCCCCACGGCGCAGGATCGGACCGACGGGCATGAAGTTCAAGTTGTCGCCGGCCGCAATCCGAGGCAGGGGTAGATTCTGCTCATTGAAGATGTAACTCAAGATCAAGTAGTCGATGTGGCTTTTGTGTGAGGGCAGCAGAATCAGGGTGCCCTCGCGTGATGCCTGCCGCAGCCGCGCCATGTCCTGCTGGTCGTACTCGATGCCGCGGTAAATGCGATGAAAGGCCCAGGTGAAGAAGACCTCCATCGCCTTGATGGTGGCTTGACTGGGGGTGGCCTGGAGCTCACGCAGCATGCCGAGTGCGCGCTGGTTCTGGCGCCTGTGATCGCCACCCTCGCTCTTGGCTAGGTCGTCGATGACGCTCCTCAGCTTCGGGCTGCGCATGATCTCCTGGCGTACGCGCGCAGGCGGTTTTTGCGCGGGCCCCGTGATGCTGCGTCGTTCTCGTTCCAAACGCCGAAGCATGGCGTAGGTGATCCGGCGCACACGAACTTCGTCCAAAAGGCCACTGGTGTTGGCCAGGAACGTTTGTAGGTTGATGGGCTCGCCTAGCTTGAGCGCCACGTGTCGGCGATTGACCAGGTATTGTCCGATGGAACGCACGGGGCTCGGCCAGCCGCGTGGCCCCAGTACGAAGTCTATGGGTTTCAGTCCGGGCTTGTCCGGGAACTTGGACCACAAGAACACGAGCGGTACCAGCAACAGCGGCCGCTCGCGCTTGCGCTGAATCTGGAACAGGGCGCGCACCACCTCGTCACCCTGACTGAGGCCGCGTTCGCCGCTGTAGCCTCGGGTGGCGTCCCAGAAATTGGGGGGCCGTTTCAGAAACAGTGCACCGGTCCCACCTCGTTCGAAGGCGTCTTCCAGTTCCCGCAGCGGGGTCACGCCACGTTTGGGAACGATAGCGTTGAACCAGCCTTTGCCCATAGGGTTCAATACCCAAAGCCCCAGATCGGGCACGTAGCGGATTTCAGGCAGTCCGTGGCGTTTGGTCAGATAGTCCAGCGCGAAGAAGTCGAGCCAGTTGAGGTTCCTGAGCACGTAGATGACGGTGCCCTGCTCTGCCCAGGAGCGGATGGTGTCCGCCCATCCCTCGTCGACCTGGATGGATTCGAAGAAATGACGGTAGAGCGCCCGTAGAAGCTGATTGGGACGATACGTCTGGGTAAGCTCGGATTTCGTCATGAAAGCTGCGTGACCGAGCGGTAGGAATACGGCCTGGCGCCGTGTCGTTGCTGGAGCCGGTGTCGAAAACGCAAAACGTGGTGCCTGGCGCCAAGAGTAGGGGGGGCGCCCCGAGCTTCGCAAGTGGGCAAGTTTCTGCTAGGCCGAGTCGCCATGCCTCGCCGAACACTCGAACCAGGCACGACATGCCGCGCTTCGCGTCCAGTTGCGCTGGTCGGCTGGGCGCACAGTCATCGTGTAGGCCTGAGCCCCGTGCTTTCGGCAGCGCTGGCCGTGCTCGTGCTGGCCGGTTGCGATGCATCGAAGAAGGCGACCACCACGCCGGCACCCTCCGGCAGCCAAGCAAGCGCGGGGCACCCTTCGTCGAAAACGCTGTCGTCGAAAACGTTGGTGGGCGTGGTATGCCACGAAACCAAGACCGGCTCACGCTTCATGATCGGTGAACCGGGTAAGCATGCGCCGAGCGGTGAGCAAGACGAAGAGACCGCCATCGATCTTCCCTTTGCCGTGGAGGTCGGCTCTGCCGTGCCCTTTGCCGGTGGATTCGCTGTGGCTGCGCTCAAGGGGAACGATGCGGTACTGGTAGCGGTGGCTGACAGCGCAGCTCGCGGGGCCGAAGTGCCCGTGGGAAAGGTGCACGGCGATGTGGAGCCGCCCAAGCTGGCGAGTCGAGATGATCGAGTGGTCGGAGCGCTGGTGGGCAACGATGCCGGTGGCGCGACGTTGACGTTGTTCGGAGTCGAGCACACGGGCGAAACGCCTCACATCACCCGCGGCCCTGAAGTGTCTCGAGAACGCGATGGGTCGACGGCGTTCGACTTGGCGCTTGGCAACGAGCGGGGGCTTCTCGTTTGGGACCACTGGGACAAGCGGAGCGCACGGGGTACGATCGAAGCGCTCGCGTTCAATCCGAACAGTCTGGAAGCGTCGGGGCCGCCGACGTTGCTCAGCACGCCCGCTGAAGATGCCGAGATGCCGCGCGTGGTTGCCAGCCCAGGCGGGTTTTGGCTGGGTTGGGTGTCGCACACGGTCGTTGAAGCCCCGGCACGCGCTCGAGCGGCTGGCGTAGCGTCAGCGCCGAAGGCCGCGCTCCAGAGCGTGATGGATACCGCGCCGCGACGGATCAAGCTCGTGCCGCTCGACCATCGAGGCGTGCCGACGGCCGAGCCGCGGCTCGTGACTGACGTTGCCGCTCACGTGGTGGCCTATGACATGGTGCCGCTCGGTGCGGGGGTCTTGCTTGCTTGGCGCGATGACCCCAGCACTCCCGGGACCGAAGCGCCCAAGGTGTCTCTTGCCAAGGTGGGGGCCGACGGGAGCGTCACCACGGCAATCATCGACGACGAGCAACTCGCGGCCGGCACACCCAGGCTCTTCAGCGACGAGGCAGCCAAGGGTGCTCCTCGCGTCTGGCTGTCGCTGATGGGTAAGGCCGGTCTGAATCGCGTGGGGTTCTTCGATGACCAGGGCGCCTTGAGCGCGCCTCTCGTCGACGTGCCGGGCCTGGGCAGGAGCGAGCCGCTAGCGCTCAGCGGAGGTCGCTTCTTGACGGCGACGCCAAACGGGCGAGCGTTGGACCTGGCCGTGACTCGTTGCAAGCCGGAATCGAAAAAGGCTGACGTGGAGCCAGGGGGCAAGCCGTAGAGCCGCGCGCAAGCACCGCTTTGGTAGACCAGAGCCTCACCGGAGCGGTGCGTGGCTCAGCGTTCAACTGGATTAGCCAGTCGCCACAGACGGAGTGAGGGCGCTGATTTTGTGGCTGAATGGGATTGGCGAGGTGACTGACGTGGAACCATTGGCTTGGGCCGTTTTGCCCAGCGAGAAATCAGGACCTGTTGAGCGCACCCATTGTGGTATTGCGTGATGTCGCCCCATGTCACCGCGCATCGAGATCAAGCCGAACCCTACACCCAAAAGTCCCGAGGAGCGGGCGCTCTGTTTGCAGAACCTGAAATTCGGGACGGTCTTCACCGACAATATGGTGATCATCGAGTACCGAGCGGGGGCGTGGCAAAGCGGATCGCTCGAAGCGTATCACTCCATCGCTCTCGACCCAGCGGCCTCCGTGTTGCACTACGGTCAGGCCATTTTCGAGGGGTTCAAAGCATACCGCCAGCAAGACGGTGGGGTAGCTACCTTTCGCCCCTATGCCAACGCGGAACGCTTTGCCAATTCGGCGAAGCGCTTGGCGATGCCGGAGCTGCCGCAGGCTCTCTTCGTCGAAGCGGCGGATGTCTTGGTTCGCCAAGATCAGGCTTGGGTTCCACCCGCGGTGGGCGAGAGCTTGTACTTGAGGCCCCTGATGATCGCCACCGAGGCGGCGCTGGGTGTCCGCCCAAGCAAGGAATACATGTTCCTCGTGCTCGCCTCTCCGTCGGGGGCCTACTTCCCCAACGGGGTCAAACCGGTCACCGTTTGGATTTCGAACGACTTCGTGCGAGCTGCTCCGGGCGGCACGGGCGATGCCAAGTGCGCCGGGAATTATGCTGCCAGTCTCGTGGCTCAGCGGCAGGCTCTCGAAGAAGGCTGCGACCAAGTCGTGTGGCTGGATGCAGTCGAACGGCGCTACGTGGAAGAAATGGGAGGCATGAACCTTTTCTTCGTCTATCAGCAAGGTGGCCGCACGTTGCTGGTGACCCCCAAGCTGACCGGCAGCCTCTTGCCAGGCGTGACGCGAGCCAGCATCCTCGAATTGGCCCCCGAGCTCGGATTCGACACCGACGAGAGGCTCATTTCCGTCGACGACTGGCAGCGCGATTTGGCAAATGGGAGCATGACGGAGGTGTTCGCTTGCGGGACAGCGGCCGTGATCACCCCGGTTGGAGCGGTCAAATCGGCGAGGGGAGAATGGAGCATCAATGGTGGCCAGACTGGACCGGTTGCCGCGCGGCTGCGGGAAACGCTATTGGCCATCCAGCATGGGCACATCGAAGATACGCATGGCTGGATGCACCGCGTGACGTAAGTCCCGCCGTTGTTCGTGTTCACTCGTGGGGGTGCCAACAGGCGACCAAGTGCTTGGCGCTGGTCGAGGCGCGCAATGACGGTTCTTGTGTGTCGCAATGGCCGGGCTCGGCGCGCTGGCAGCGACTGAAGTAAATGCACCCACCGAGCGTCGGCCCCGAGGCAGGGTGTTCGCCTTCACTCACCAGCTGCAAGGTGCGCTTGGTCCGTTGGTGGCTCGAAAACAAAGCGCGGGTGTAGGGGTGACGCGCCATGGAACGCACTTCTTGGCTGGGGCCTAGCTCGACGAGTCGCCCCTTGTACAGCACACCGACCCGATCAGCGTGTTGGGTCACGGCACCGAGGGTGTGCGACAGCCAGAGAATGCCGGCGTGGCGAGCGGCGAACTCTTCTCGCAGCTGGCTGAGCAGCGCATCACGGTGAGCCCTATCGACGGCGCTCAGCGCATTGTCGAGAACCAAAACGGCTGGCTCGATCAGCCTGGCTCTGGCCAGGGCGACCAGTTGGGCCTCCGCTGCGCTCAGTTGATGCGGATAGCGCTCGCAGACGCCCGGATCGAGACCCACGGAGCTCAGCAGTGCTTCCCCGGACCGCGCCGGTCGTTGCCCCCGGGGCCGCAGTGGCAGCGCCTCGTCGAGCTGCTGGCGAATGGTGAGCCGCGGGTCGAAACTATCGGGAGCATCCTCGAAGCACAGCACCAGCCGCCGCGAGCGGCCCTGCTGCTCGTCGCGTGCCCGCAATGCCACGCGGCCCAGGGTGGGTGACAAGATTCTGGCCAAAATGTGCGCGAGCGTGGTCTTTCCGCTCGGGGATTGGCCGACCAACGCGAGCAGTTCTCCCCGCCACAGGTCGAGTTTCAACGAGTCGAGCGCGACGACCGGCTCCGGCCTCGACCTCCAGCCGACGTCTTTCAGTCGGACGCTGCTGACGTACTCCACGCGCAGCAAGGGTTTGCCGACCGACTCGACGGCCGTGCGAGGCTGAGCCTCGGCTGTGGCATCGTGAGGCGCCAGCCGTGGCAGGGTCAAGCGAACTGAGCCCGCGAGCCGTATCACGCGTGCCGGCTCCAGCTCCGCGGCATCGTCTGGCGAGCATGCTAGAGCGACGACGGCCATGCCCGCGGTGCGCTGGAGGTGGCGCACCTGGGTGAGCCACTGCCTAGTGCTCAGGGGATCGAGAAGGAAAAAGACGTTGTCGATGAAAAGCAGCGACGGCTGGCGGCCTAGCTCGAGGGCGATCGCGACCGCCAACCTCGTGCCGCGCGAGAGCTGCGCCACCCGCTGCCGCAGAAGCCTTTCAGGGTCCGTGAGGCCCAGCGACGAAAGCAGAGCCAGTAGCTGTTGCTTGCTCAGCTTCGTCGCCCCGCGAAACAGCTCCCGCACTCTCAGCGGTGGAATCAGCCTATCACCCGCACATTCGTCCACGAAGCCGACGTGCCGCAAGAACTGATCGCGATAGCCTCCGTCGGAAAGCTGAAGGACATCGGTGCCTCGAAATCGAAGCTTGCCGGTCAGTCGTAAGACCTCAGGAGCCTCTCGGCGCATAGCGCGCAGCAGGCTCGACTTGCCGGCGAGATTCGCCCCCTCGATCACAGCGCTCTGGCCGGCCGCGAGCGTGAGGTTCAGGTTGCTGAACACTCGCTGGTCGGCGACCGTGAGGGCGAGGCTGTCCAGGGTCAATACGTTGTCCGTCACGATGGCTTCGGCTCAGCGCGCATAAACTTCGATGCGGGGCGCCCTGCCGCCTGCGACGCCCGTTGCGTAGCTGACCCCCGCCGCGTCATGACCCCCCGCGCGGACGGCGAGGCCGTGGTCTTTTTCCGGGAATCGTTTCAGAAACCGGACCAGCTGGGTGACATCGACTCGCAGGGGCGATTGGTTCGCGCTGGCGATGCCCTCCGCTTTGGGATGGCCGAGGTCGGGTTGGGTCATCCAGCTGAGCCCGGACGTCGACCACGCCCCCTCGACGCGCCAGACATCTACCGTGACGTTCGCTGCGGACGCGCGCCCTCTGGGGAGCGGGTCGAGCAAGAGAAACGCTTGCTCGACCCTGCCGCTTCGCCGCCATATGGGATCGAACCGCAACAGCAGCTCCACGGTTCCCGCCTGCTCAGCACCAAAGCTCACGGCCCCTGGCAGACTGCCGGCATAGTCCAAATCGCTGGCGATCACCGCCATCTCGGTGACACGCGCGATGCTGCGACTGGCGTTTTCCGCCACTGGCTCGGACCCAAGCTCCGCGCAGCGGTTGGCCAAGCACTCTCGACTCGGGTCGCACGTGGCTGCGCTCGTGCAGGGTGTCGGGACGCTCGCACACTGCGCGAGCCCCAACGAGGTGACCATCCAGGCGAAGCTCGATCGGTGCATCGGCGGCCGAGCGTAGCACGAGAAAGCCCAGGATTTTTTTAGCCGGCGCTCGCCTGCACTCGAGCGGACACGCAGAGCAGGTCAACGCACGCGAAGGCTCGGCCAAGTGCCTAGCTGGAGCGCGAGATTTGCAATGTCCATGCCGTCAAAGCGGGTGCCTCGACGGTGAGCCCTACCTTCACGCGAGGGCGCGTGCCGAGAGCGCATGGGCAAATGCGACCAGAAGCGTACGCATGCTCCAGCCTTTCTCGACACTGGGCCTACCTCGGCCCCAGCTGCCGGCCCGCTCACACGTCGCGGAGCACTTCGCACTCGCGGGCCGGAAGCTAGAGCTCATCCGAGGCCTGTTCCCGACGTCTCTGGGCGCACGTGTCGAGTCGACGACGAGCTTTGGCGAGCAGGACTTTCCGCAATCGCTAGCGCAGCGGACAGGCGTCAAAGTGACAAACAACTCGCGGGGTTTAGCACCAAAGCTTTCGAGCAACGCGAAGCTCGGGCGCTCCTTGGTCGACCCAGAAGGGTTTGGTGTCTTCGTGGCGCGTCGATGTTCCGACCTCCGTGCCAGCAAGCCAGAACGTCAGAAAGCAACGTAGCCGGGTCCGGATCGACGGCGTTGGCGTGACCGCGAGCCAAGCCACCAAGGGCCCGGGGTGACACGCGCGGGACGCGGAAAAGGAGCCCAATTTGCTGCGTCGACCTGCCTGCGAGCAGGTGCCCTCGTGTTCGGGTGGGCTGTTCGATAGCGAGTCGAAGCCTTTACCCACCGCGTGGCTCACGGTCGCGTGTGGTAGCCGACCGGTCGGCAACGGGTGGACGTCGACAAGATTCACCGTCGCGCTTCGAGGGTAGGGTAGCGAGTTCGAGCCCGGCCCAGGTATCGGTCCTGTGCTGGCTCTCGCGTGGCTGGCGGCCATGGTTGCGACCCGAGGGCGAGGCTCGAGGTCGTCCGTGCGCGAGCCGAAATCGATGTGGGGTGTCGGGCTGTTTGGGTTGGCGGCGTGTCTGCGATTTGGCCTATTTATCAGCCAAATCGTATGCGATCTTCCTAGCCCGAACTAGTTCGAACGCCGGCGCCCCGAGGCCCGCTGAACACTCCGGCCGCGGTTCGTCACCACACCCTTGGCGTCGAACCAACACCGCCAGCCGCTCAACGAAAGAGCAACGGTGTGAACGACGAACGGCAACGATGCGATGCCGTGGTGAGGCGGAATCGCGCACTCGAGTGTGTGCGTAGGGACACAGATCGAGTCCCATCGTGCGCTCTGAAGTTGAGCGTGCGTGCTCGCCGTCGACGTGTCGGTGGCGTCTGATTCGTGGTGTCCACGCGACGGCATGCACGAGTTGGAGCGGCCTCGACGAGACTGGCGTGGAACTACGAATTAGGCTGAATTCATGCTGAATTGGCGCCTACGGCGAACGGTGTCGGAGGCTCTTCGAGATGCCACGACACCCTTGTTCAATCGCTGCGCTCACTGCTTCGGAGCGCCGTGTCTCGAAGCGCACCCGCTTGGGCAGCACGTCACTCAATCGATGTCGGATGCTGTGAGCCGGGGTTCCGACTTGGGTCACGAGCGTGCACGTCGTGAGCTCGCTCCCCGCTCTTCGAAACGATCGCGATCGAAAAAAAAGTCGCGATGCCTTCTTGACGACGAGGAATTATTAAATGCAAAATCTTTGACGTTGGCATCACGAGCGACTGTCAAAGCACTCAATCGCAACCGCTGGCGTTCAAGCAGCCGGTCATCGCAAGTGTCCGAAGCAGTCGAGAAGTTGTGACCACTAGACAAAGGAATGAACATGGCTGCACGTAAAGCCGCGAAAAAATCCAAAGCAAAAGCGCCTGCAAAGAAGGCAAAGAAGCGGTCGACAAAGAAGACCGCAAAGAAAGCTGCGAAGAAGGGTAAGAAGGCCAGATCGGAAGAGCACACG
>CBFGRJ010000312.1:0-8607 GCA_965651135.1 uncultured Myxococcales bacterium | reverse complement strand
AGTTTCGCTCGCCTCTGCGCGATTCGTCCAGAACGGGCCTCATGCACCGGATACGCAATTGGGGGTGCTCTGCAAGGCTCGCTAGACATCGTTGCTGGCGTCAGTCTATTGCGATCGCCTCTCACGCCTTCGATTGCACTCGACTACCCTCATTGAGATCCACGTCGCCATAGATGTCGGCAAGCCGTACCGTTCCGTTCAGTGACGCTAGCGTGAGCGCGGCGGAATCGGCATTGAGGGTGACCAATCGCCACTGGCCCCCATCGAGTCGACGATAGTGATCGATACGCGGTTCGCGGTGCGAAACAATCACGTACTCCTGCAGTTCGCTGATCGCCTGGTAGTGAAGAAACTTGGTTCCGCGGTCAAAGTCTTCCGTCGAGTCCGATGTCACCTCCACGATGACCGTGGGGTTGAGCAGGGACGGCGGTTCACCGTCGTCGTATCTGCGCTCTCCACAAACGACCGTTGCGTCGGGATAGGCGTACAGGCGGGTAGTGGGCACATGGACACGCTGATCACTGGTCATGGTCACGCATGGACCGGACCGGCAGAGTTGAACGAGCGCAGCCAGGAGGTTCGCACTGAGCAGGTTGTGAGGCGGGCGGGCGCCGGCCATGGCTACGATATTCCCCGCTACATACTCGTGCTTGCGATCACTGGCTCGCTCGAGAGCCACGTACTCCGCCTCGGTGAATTGCGTTGGCGCAGGTGAAAACACGTTCCGAGCCTAGCAGGTATCCCTTTTTGGGGCCACCAAACCGGGGGTGGTTGCGAGAGCGCCCTGCCATTCCTACGCGGCCGGCATCGCTGCAGCTTTGGCAGAGCGGTGGACCTCGAGGTGTGCTGCGCATCGACGATTCCGAGGGGCCGATGGGTCTCTATATTCGCGATAGCTTTATTTTTCGGGGCACCATTTCGCCAATCACTGGCAGCAACTTTAGCCAGGTCCTATTTGCCTACCTGGGAAGCCTACGGGGAACTCTCAGTGCTTTGGCACTTCGGCTTCGTCAACCACGCGTCCCGTCTCGATGTCATGCTCGGCCTCGTCAATCGCCTGGACGAGCCGCTCGTTCTTCAGCGCTCATACCGCTTCCTATCACCAGGAGTTGGATCTCGGCGCCTTCGGGGAGATCGGCGGGCTCATCGATCACGTAGCGGCCGTTCACGACGCGGGCATTCAAGGCATGCATGAAGCTCAGTCTACACGCCAATGCAGGACGATTCCCACTGTTGCCCACGTTGGTGGTCAAGCCCGGTCAATTTGCTGCCCGCTATGCCCCAAGCCGTGTCCACCTTCAACGGGGATCATGGCGAAGCATGGCAGCCCATCATCCAGGCGATGGTGCACGAGTAGCAATCGTTTCCACGCTTGGGTGAGTTTCCCCGATGCCGTGATCATTACATGCGAAAGCGGGACTAGTCCTGAGCCAGGGGCGACGATGCTTCACTCCAGGCCATACCTGTCGGTCACACATCTCAACTTGAGCGAGGAATCCATGGAACGTGGCGTATCCAACAAGCTGCATCGCGGCGTGATCTTGGCCAGTGTGCTGTGCTTGCAGTGGGGTTGCTCAGGTTCCTCTGATGCCTCGTCCACAAATACTGGGACGGCTGAGTCCACCTCCAATGGAGTCACTGGCAGTTCGACCATGGGCTCAGAGGCAACCGTCGCTGGCGCAGGACAGACCGCGACCTCCGCGGGCGCTGCTCAGACAGTGACGGGTAGCACGAGCGCCGGTCCGGTCACCGGCTCTACTGGCAACGCCGTCACTACGGGCGGGCAAGGTGGGGCCGCTGGCGGAATCACGACTAGTGGAGGCGGTACTAGCTCTGCGGCGACGGACGCCGGCCCCGTCACCACCACCACCGGCGGACCCGACCCAGTAAACCTCCCACCGGTCGTCACCTCGGCTCCCAACGAGTACTGGAAAACGGATGGCACATTGACCGAGGGCGGCACGGCGATCGTGACGGTCGGCACTCAGGAAGCGCAGACCTGGGAGGGTTTCGGAGCCGCCTTCAACGAGAAGGGCTGGGCAGCCCTCACCACCGACGCGGCGAAGGCGGAAGCGATCACGTTGCTGTTCAGCGCGACTGAGGGCGCCAACTTCGCTTGGGGCCGCATTCCAATCGGCGCGAGCGACTACGGTATGGATCGCTACACCCTCTGCGACACCGGCAGCGACCGCGACCCCATACCCAACGGCGAGTCCAACCGTCCGCCTGCGGATCTGGAGCTCGCGAACTTCTCGCTCGATCGCGACAAGGAACTGCTGATCCCCTACATTTTGGCGGCGAAGACGGAGAAGCCCGACCTGAAGTTCTGGGCCAGCCCGTGGACGCCTCCGGTGTGGATGAAGACCGGATATAAGACGAACAGCGGCGCCGACAGCAGCCAAGACGCGATGAGGCCGTCATTCTACGACGGCGGCACCATGCGAAGCGAACCCGAGATGCTGGAGGCGTACGCCAACTACTTCGTCAAGTTCGTCGACGGCTACGCTGCAGAGGGCATCGACATCGACGTAGTCTCTCCCCAGAACGAGCCCGGCTATGACCAAAACTATCCATCGTGTTTGTGGGAAGGGTCGACGTACGCCTCGTTCGTCGCGGACCATCTGGGCCCGGCGATGGATGCCAAGGGCATCTCGGTCATGCTGGGTTCGCTGTCGAACGACATGACGGACTTCATGATTGCTTCGACGGCGCTCGCCAACGCCAAAGCCAAGGGCTACTTCAGCGTGATCGGCGTGCAGTGGAACACCTTGAACAAGGGCCAGCTCGACGGACTGAACTCGGGGCTTCCGTACTGGGCCAGCGAGCACAAATGTGGCAACTACCCGTGGAATCCTTCGGGCTACCCCACATACTCGCAAACGCCTCCCAACGACCAAGCGTATGCCGTCGAGAGCTGGGGGTACATCCGGGACGCGATCAAGACGGTTGGCGTAACCTCGTACAATGCCTGGAACGCGGTGCTCGACAGCACCGGTCTGGGCAACGACACCACGCGGCATTGGGCGCAGAACTCACTGCTCGTGGGTGATAGCGGCATGGTAACGAAGACTCCGACGTACTACGTGTTCCGTCACTTCTCGCAGTACGTGCAGCCCGGCGCCAAGGTCGTCAGCACGACCGGCGGCGATGCTGTCGCCTTCAACAACCCGGATGGCAGCACGGTGGTCGTAATGTTCAATAGCGGGGGCGCGAACGCCAACTACGCTGTTTCCATCGGTGGCACGTCGTACCAGTTTGCAATGCCCGGCAACGGCTGGGCGACGATAAAAGTCGGGCCTTGAGCCGTCGAATGCCGAGGACATGGTTACCGGAAGCCCTGGCGAAGTACACAACGGACTCGGCCAACATGGAGCGGAGGTGCCTCTCGCCGAGGATGATGACGTGATCCAGGCATTCCCGTCGGACGCTACGTGCTTGGCCACAAGGCCCCGAGATCCAGCTCGAGCGCATCGAACGGCTCGAGCCGACCACTTCGTCCTCACCGTGCGTCACGATCAGACGATAGACGGAGGCCTTGTCTTGAGTGTGGTAACGAGAGACAAACACAGACGAAAGGGCTCCTTCCAGTATTTTCTGCTCCTCAGCTCAACTGATGGAATGTCCCATCAGGGGCTAATAGCAGCTTGTCCATGTCTATTCCTTCCAGCATCGCTTGACGATGCCGCCGTAGAAAATGGATGCCCCGTTTGAGTTCCGGGTTCGTTTTCGTGGGTTCATGTAGGGATGAACGTTCTCGCATTGAGACTCGTTCGCCGCGACAGAACGCCCTCCTACCCGTGCGATCCAGCGCCCGCTTGAAAAGGCTGGGGCCTACATGCCGAACCTCTTTCGTCCAGCGGGCTCGAGCAGCGACGCGCTGTCGAGCACCCATGCCTGAACATACGACCCCGGCTCGCGTGGGGGAAGCAGCACGCGGCAAGTCGCACGGCGAGACAGCGGTGGCGACACAGCTTCGGTGGCGCTGGCCGCGGGGACGAGGTGTGGCATCGGCCCGATCCAGGCGCTATGGCGGCGTACCCCAGCATCCGACAAAGCAGCTGCCATGGGCTTCGAGCACCACGGACAAGTAGAAGCAGCTCCACTTCACTAGACCTTTCAGCTTTGTGATGTCCCACGACCACAGCTGATTCGGTGCCGTAGCCAAAGAATTCAGCTTCGCGTTGTTGGGGTGCCAAAGCTGATTTCGTCGTTCCTTGACCTGGTCGTTCACTTCGAGGATCGTGAATAGGCTTCGTTCTCATCGTGGACGTCCAAGACCAAGTGCTTCGTCTCGACCTGGCCACCGGCGCAACCATTGCCGCCAGAGTCGTTCGCCAGCAGCCCGTGCCTCAACGCCAGTGCCTGCTCATTCATGGAAACCCGGGCTCCATGGCAGATTGGTCGGAAGTCATTCCACTTTTGTCGAGCAGCACCGCGGTAGCCGCGATCGATCTGCCGGGGTTCGGGCTGAGCCCAGTTTCTGAGCGTAAACGTGCTCGCTTCACGCTCCTCGAACTCGCCGGGGACGTTCTCGCCGTCGCCGACGCCCTGTCTTGGGAAAAGCCGGTCCTCATCGGGCACAGCCATGGCGCTGGCATCGCACTTGCGCTCGCTGCAGCGTCTCCCCGAAGGGTCGCTGCCTTGGTACTCGTCGGCAGCCTTGGCTCGCCCGCCCATTCAGCCTACCGAGTGCTTGCCACTCCCGGCATGGCGTTGGCGATGCGACTCGTCGCAGCAACCTTGCGCGTGCCCTTCCTGCGGCCGATCTCCAGGTCTGCCATCCACCGCTCCGCTGCTGACGCCTGCTTTCCAGAACCTGCGCCGCCCGCTCTCCAACAACGCATGTTCGATATGTTCTGTGCCACCCCCCACTCACTCCTGTCCATGGTCCAGCTGGCGCGTGGCAACCCGAGTCATCAGGTGCTAGAAGCCGCCGCGCGAGTCACCTGCCCGGTATCTTTTGTTCATGGGCAGTTGGACGCTCTCGTCCCTCTTTCGCACGCCCGAAATGTCCATCGCCGCATCCTCGACGCAGGTGGCGCCTCGCACTTCCGCACGCTCACCACCGCTGGCCACATGGTGCCGCTCTTCCAACCTGAAGACGTTGCAGAAGCTGTCGACAGCGCTCTGAAAATGGAGACCTCTCCAGACCACTCTGCGAACGACAGCCGCGCGCAATGACGGACCTAACCAATGGCGCTCCTTTCAATCAACTCCGAGTACGGAGCCCAGTTTCGCGGCGCTGCCCAAGAGGCCATTGCACACCGACGAGCAGGCTGTGGCGCGTCGCCTTGCTGACAGGCCCCATGAACTGCCGGCTGGTCGCGGGCACGTTCGTTGGTAGTATTCCCATTCTCGGGGACCAAGAAGAGTCACATCGTCAACCGACAAAGCGACAAAGCATTCTTCCCCTGCCGGTGCGAGCGATCGATGAGGCGATCCCATTCGTTCAAAAGCACACACTGTATGGCGCAAGGGTCGGGGTCGTACGCCGCAAGGAGCTTTGGAATCTGCCTCCCGTGGCCGTGCGTGCGGCCGTCATCGACGCGCTGGCGCATGCCGACTATGCTCAGCGCGGTGCGCTTAGCTCGGAGTTCGATCTTCGACGCTTTCAGGCACGCAACGGCCGCCGAGTATTCCGGAATCAGTGCGCAAGGTTCAATAAAACCGTGACCCCGCCCGTCGCGCACGCATAGAAGACAGGAGCGCGCGACCTCACGCACGAGCCCGATAATGTTCGCCCGTCCGGTCCGGCGTTTATCGCCAAGCTCGCGAACGACAAGTGCGCCGACGCGACGGGGGATAGTCCGAGCAAACGCGCTCCATCGACGTCACCCCGCCGCGCGGGACTTTGCGGATCGCCTAATATGCGATGCAGCCCGCGGGCAGCTCGGGCAGCTCGGGCAGCTCGGGCAGCTCGGGCAGCTCGGGCAACTCGGGCAACTCGACCAGTGGGGGCCAACCCACTTCGTGCAGTTGGCCTCGAGTGCCGGCTGTGGTGCCGCGGAGATGGGGGAAGAAGATTCCCTCGATCGCGGTTGGCACATCGTGTGCTCGACGGCGCGACCGTCGGCACGGTGCTTGCTCGCGTGAGAAGCGAGGAGGACACCATGCGCATCTTCAACTACGTGCACCATGCCGGAACCACCATGCTTGCTTGTCTCGCCACCCTCGGCTGCAGTGGAGGCGAGGTGCCCTTGCTCGAGGAACTCGACGAGGAGCGCGCGGCGCTGACCAACCAGCAAATCGCGGCCAACACGATCGCGCTCATCAAGGAGTCGAACCCTCGGACGACGACGCACTCGTTGATTTCGGAGGGCGGCGAGCTCGGCATCTCGGCGTACGGTGGTGGCTACATCAATCGGCTCAAATTTCCCAACTCGCCAGCGAACCTCATTGGTCCAGTGGCCGGCAGCTACGGGCGCGGCGGCCAGTCCACGCTGCGGGATGATCTTCACTCGCACGTGTACAACCCGACGCAGGCTGGGTTCAACGAGACGTGCGGGACGGAAGTCAAGATCTCGCCGAAGCCCAACGCGACGAACCCGACGGAGCTCGTGCTGCCGGGACGGCGGCTGGCGCTCTGGAAGGGGGACGGGAAGTACGACTTCACCTCGAAGGAGGACGTCTGTGTCGATCCTTACTCGGAGACAGAACCGGAATGGAGCGCTCTCTACGGGGGCGAGAAGGACGTCGACGACTACGACGATCCGGGCAGCCAGGTCACCGAAGTCACGAGCAACTTCGACTACAACGGCTCGTACAAGACGTGCGAGTCGATAGGGCACAGCGTGGGCATCCCCTGCTTTCGCCACTACTTCCAGTACTCCTACCGGCGTTCGGCCAGCCATCACCTGGCGCAGTTTTTGGATGGCGAGCTTCTCGTAGGCTCAGGCAAGACGCCGGTGCTCGACCCGAGCTTCCTCGGCTACGAGATCGAGCCAGGCCGAGCGGCTGCCAAGTACGACATGGCGGGTGTGAGGGTGGCGTTCAACCTCCGCTTCGACCAGGCCCGCTGGGACGCGAAGTACACCTTCACCTACGACCTTTCCACGAATTCGCTCGCGCCCGCCGAGACGGGCGCCGTTCGTCGCTACGTGGGCATTCGGTACGCGCCGCTCGTGATCGTCGCCGCTCGCGATACGCCGGATGCCGGGCGCGCCATCGCCGTCTATCGCCCGCGAAACCACATCAACGCGTCCTCCAACCTGCGCCTCGACGAGGACGGCAACGTCACCGATCGCTTCAATCGCGACGCGCTCACCGACGCCGGCGAGCCCAACATCCAACTTCAGACCAACCCCGCTGCCGCGAACGGCAAGGAGCAGGTCCTCGGCTTCGCGTGCGAAAATCGTGGCATTTTTCGGCCGAAGTCGGACGGAACCTACGAGTCTTATCACGGCGAGTACTTCATCATGATGGGGACTCCCGACGAGATCGTCGCCGCCGCCATGGTCATCCACCCGTTCTGAACGGTCGCCTCGGACGAGAGGAGGAACTGGGCGTGTAAGGAGCGTGCGCGCATGCTGCCGACGCGTGCTCAAGCTCCTTTCGGCTCACCCCACGCGCTGCCCCGACGGTCGATGTCATGGCACGCAACCTGCACAGGCGCACCACCAGAGGAGATCCCTGATGCATCCCATTCCCAAGTGCCTGAGCGCGCTGGCGGTTCTGCTCGTCACCTCCACCGCCATCGCCAACAACGCCCGCAAACTCAGCAACTTCAAGTCCGCGACGAACCTCGCCAACGCCATCGACGCCTGGGACGGTACGGGCACCAAGATCGACGCCTTCATGGTGAGCACCGACGGCGACTGGCTCCTTACGGTGGGCGGCGCGATCAATCGCAGCTCGGGGTTTTCCGACAGCCTCTTCACGAAGATCCAGACCAAGCTCGGCAACGGAAGGCGCGCTGTGGCGGCGGACTGCAACGAGGTCGGAGGCTGCGTCGTCGTGTACGACGACTTCAGCTCGAGCACCCTCAACACCGCCGACATCCCCTCGTGCTTTGCGAGCCAGCTCGCAAACTTCGAGGCACACGGCTGGCCTATTCAAGACGTAGAGATCACCGAATCGGGCTGCGTCTTCATCGGCACGGGTGGACAAGCGACGCACTCGAACAACCTCGACCCGGAGCTGCAGAAAGCCATCCTCGATCGCAAGACCGCGGGCCGCTCGATCGAGGCCCTGGCCATCGACTTCAACCAGGAGTGGGCGCTGATTGCGGACCACAACCCGATGTCGTCCGTCCTGTCGAATTCAGCGCTGGGCGCGACGCTGAGAAACAGGGCGAGTGCCAGTTCGAAGAAGACGAACCTGCTCGTGATGGGGCTCGGCACGGACTACATCGTGCAGGGAGTGACCAACGACCCGCGCTCGACGACCACACCGATCGGCAACATCGAGTGGAATCTCGGTAGCGGTAGCGACAGCATCTGGGACCGGATGGAGGCGCTCAAGGTGACGGGTCTCAGCATCGCCGTCATCACCCGGACGGCGTCGGGCCCCACCATCAAGTGGGCGCGCGGCTACGGCCGGCGGCGCGCCGACGGTGACTTGCCGATCCTCGGCACGACGCCGTTCGCCCTCGCTTCGATGTCGAAGTAT
>CBFGRJ010000311.1:0-8650 GCA_965651135.1 uncultured Myxococcales bacterium | reverse complement strand
CCAGGATCAGCCCGAGGTATGCCTGCGCATTGGCAGCGCCCCAGCGGTCGCCGACACGCAAGCGCCGGGGTCGCTTCTGTCCTTGAGCGACGCAGAGCTTGAAGCTCGCTTGCTCTCCGACCCAGCTTCTATCGGCTCGCTGTCCGTTGGCGCGCCCAATGCGGGCAGACTGTTCAACGGGCAGCAACTGGCACAAGACAGATTTTTCAAGCCGGTGGACGCTGCCCACGCCTGGGGAACCGCCGAAACGCTGGCCTATCTGAGAAGCGCCGCCGAAAAAGTGCATGCCCAGTTCCCCGGCTCGCCGCAGCTCTACGTGGGACACCTCAGTGCCGAACGAGGCGGGCGGCTGAGTCCGCACAAGAGCCATCAAACGGGACGGGACGTCGACATCAGCTACTTCTATACGGACGACGGACGTTGGTACCAGCGCGCCACACCCACGAACCTGGACTTGGCTCGCACGTGGGCCTTCGTTCGTGCGCTGATCACTGAAACCGATGTGGAGATGATCCTGATCGATAGCCGCTTGTCGCACGCGCTCAGAAGCTACGCCGTGCGCCAGGGCGAAGATGCCGCGTGGCTCGCGACCATCTTCGAGCACTCGCGAGCTTCGAGGGCTTTGGTGCGACACGCCCCGGGCCACGCCACGCACATGCACATTCGCTTCTACAATCCATTGGCGCAGGCGTTGGCACGGCGCCTTTATCCGACCCTGGTCGAGCATGAATTGATCGACAAGGTACAGATCTACCGCTACCATCGCGTCCGGAAGGGCGAGACCCTGGGCAAGCTAGCCAAGCGTTACGGCACGACGGTGCGTGCCATCAAGCAAGCCAACGGTCTCAGATCGAGCGTGATTCAGGCCAAAAAGACCTACAAGATTCCAACCGGCGCCAAGAGTTGGCCCGTTGAGGCTCCCTTCCAGTTGCCCGAGCGTCGCCTACCTCCTACGCCCTCACCCGATCGCGCCGTGGGCGGGTCGCCTGCCGGCGTCGCACGACCTGCCGCCGGTTAGTGGCAAAGTGCACCACATTTCGAGGAACCCTTGTCCGAAAACTCGATTACACGGCTGCTCGAGCTGATCACTCGTGAACTCGGGGCTCGCGACGCTCGCATCGAGTTCGGGGGCGAGCCGCCGGACGAGCCCGACACCCTGTGGGCGCCTCTGCCAGGCGGCTGGCGAGTCGTGACGCGCTTCGAGCGCCGGCAAGAAGAGGCCAAGCAGAAGAGTCTGAAGCTACGCCAGCTCGCCAGCTCGTTTTTCGAGCTCGCACCGCAAGGTCCCGAACCGAGCCCCGATGGCCACGCCAACTGGACGACACGGCGGTTGGATGACGAGCTGTGCGCCCTTGCCGCGCGTACCGGCGCGGCGAGCGCGCTGGTGATCGATTTTCAGTCTCCGGTGGTCTGGGGAACCTCGGAGCCTCGGCTCGGCGACGAAAGTGTCACCGACGCTCAGAAGTTGGCTCAGGTAGCCGAAATGGCAGAGCGCGGTGGGCTTTCGTTGCTCGACCTGTGTGCCTTGGGCTCGGACGAAATAGAAACCAAGCTCAATGATGCTCGGTTGAACGAGGCCAGCCGCGCCACCCTGCGCCGCGAGCTCGGCAGGATTCGCGGGATCGATCCAGTGCGGCGTGTGACAGATCTAGTCACCGCGCGCGCCATTGCCCACGTGCGCCGCTCGCGCGACGAAGACGCGCCCCCGTCGGGTCATTTCCGAGAGGTCGTGCATGCCGACGACTTCGGGTACCTCGCGCGTTCGTTTGCAAGCATCTACGTGTTGCTCTTGGTGTTCAAGACGACGTATTCCGAGTTGCACGCCGAGGCCGCGCTGCTCCATGCGCTTCCGGTCATCGAGCGCTTGGTGCTGGCTCTGCCCCCGGTCGAACCCCCTCCCAAAGGGGGACGTGTCGTCAAGCTTCCCGTGCCCGGCTCGTAAACGATCACCATCCGGATGTCGTGGAGATCGAAACTGCTTTCTAAGCGCCCCTACGATTGGTACGCCGCGGTCGGCGCAGCGCTCGTCTCGAGCTTCATTCAGCTCGGGTGCCACGAAGCGCCCCGCCCCGAGCCAGCATCCGCCCCGAGCGCCAGCGCCGGCCCCCTAGCGTCGGTTGAACCTTCGCGTGCCGACCAGCCACGCCCCCGCCACGAAGCGCCCCCCACGAGAGCGCGCTTCCCACAGGAGTTTCAGGTCACTTCGATGCGTGGCACCGCTCACGACCCGTATATCGATGGAAATACTCTCGACGCCATCCGCGCCGCGCACGCGCAGGGTATCGACTACATCGAGGTCGACCTGGTTCTGACCGCCGACGGCACCCTTTTCACGGCGCACCAGCCGTATGTCAAAGAGTGCGGCACGCTCAGCAGAATGACGCTCAACCAAGTGCTGGGTTGCCGGATTCGCGGAGGGCTCCGGTTGGCACGCCTCGAAGACGTGCTCGACTTGCCCTTCAAGGGCGTATTCCTCGACTTGAAGGACACGCTGGACCAGGACGCCGGCGTCGGCGCTCGTGCCGTCGAAGAAGCGGCCCGGGTCGTGCTCGAGCGCGGCCGCACGCGCACGGCGGTGCTCCTGCTCTACGAGACAAGCACCGAGTCGCTGGCCACGGTCGAGCGCCACGCGCTGCGTGCAGGGCTCAAGGGCTACCCGCGCAAGGTGGAAGAGACCGAGCAAATGGTCGAGCGCGCCGCCCGGCTCGGGTTCGAAGTGGTGAGCGTCAACACCGAATGGGTCACCAGTGAGCTGGTGAAGCGCTCCGCGAAGCTGGGCGTCTGGCACTTACCGTGGAGCACCAAGCCCCAGCACGTCTCCCACTGGCGCGACCTGGCAGAGGCGGGGGTGGGCGGTCTGATCGTGCTGCACTACCAGCTCGCCCGAGAGCAAGTGGCCCCCCACTGGATGGATGCGCGGAGCCTGGCCGCCTGGTGAGCTCGTAGGCCCTTCAAAGATCATCGCCCAGACAGGTTTCGACGAGGCGGGCAGTTTCGATCCAGGTGTGGTCCCGAGGCACGAGTTTTTTGACACCGGCAACGCTCGCGAGCGGTACCGGCACCGTCTCAGCCCCTTGAATGGCGACCATCACATCGTACACCCCTTCGGCAAGCAAGGTGCCGGCCGTAGTCCCCAAGCGAGTGCACAGCAAACGGTCATTGGGAGTGGGTTGTCCACCTCGCTGTACGTGCCCGAGCGACGTGACGCGCGCCTCGGTACCGGTGAGCTGCTGGAGTTTGCGGGCGATGCGGCTGGCCACGGGCTCCTGGACCAGCCGCAGTTCCTCGTCATGGGGATCTTGGGGAGCGGGGGCCTGCGGCTCGTCCTTTTCTTTGCCGTTCTTCTCCTTTTTCGATTTCGTCCGCGGCGGTGACTGGTTGTTTTTGCTGCGCACGCCTTCGGCTACGGCGATGATGCTGAAGCGCTTGCCGTTGCGACGGCGATTCATCAGGTGACGCGCCACCACCTCGAGGTCGTAGGGAATTTCGGGAATGAGAATGGCGTCGGCCCCTCCGGCGATCCCTGCACCAAGAGCCAGCCAACCTGCGTCGTGCCCCATGATCTCGCACACGATGATGCGGTGATGACTGGTGGCGGTGGTATGCAGCCGATCGATGGCTTCGGTGGCGATCGCCATCGCCGAGTCGAACCCGAAAGTGACGTCGGTTTGAGCCACGTCGTTGTCGATGGTCTTGGGCAACGTCAGCACGGGGATGTCCCCGGACTCTCGCAGGCGCAGCGCGTTTTTCATGGTGCCGTTGCCGCCCAGACACACCAGGCAATCCATGTTCATGCGGTGCATGTTGGCGATAGCCACGTCCGTCATGTCCATGCGCTTGCCGCCCATCATGATCTTGTGCGGCTTGTCACGACTTGTACCGAGCAACGTGCCGCCCTGTGTCAAAAGCCCGCTCACCGCCGCGCTGTCCAGCGGTATCGTCCGATTCTCGACCAGGCCTCGAAAGCCGTCCTGAATGCCGATGACTTGGATCCCGTAGTGCATGGCAGCCTTGGCGACCCCGCGAATGCAGGCGTTGAGCCCGGGGCAATCGCCACCGGCCGTGAGAATTCCGATCGTTTTTGTCTTGGAGCGCATGAAAACCTCGCACCAGATGCTCACTCGGTTTTGACGAGCGCTTCAACCCATCGCGTGAAAGGCGGCTTTTTGACCTGCATCAGGACGCCTAAGGGTGAAAACGCTTCCAAGCGGCCGGAGCGCTGTTGCTAAGCAGAGCGGCCATCGCCTAGAAACTGGGCGCGCTCCGAGCGCGCCAGCGAGGTATGATAGACAAGTTTCCTTATGGCAAAGCGCCGTTCTGGCTGTTCGTGATAGCAGCCGTTTCGACGGTGCTCACAGCCGTGGTGCGTGGTGAGCAACCGCCACGCGCGGACTTGGTGATGGTGACCTTTACGCCGGCCCACTTCGCCGAATACCAGCGGGCGATTCCTCGCTTCGAGCGAGAGCACAATCTCAAAGTGGAGCTCCAGTTCGCCGATTGGGCCGCGCTCCAACGCCGCCTACAAAACGCCATGTTGGCAGGCGTGGACGTTCCAGACGTGGTCGAGTTGATGGAGAGCTCGCTCGGGTTCTTCACGCGTGGGCCGGAGAAAGACTTCGGTTTCCTCGACCTCACGGAGCGTCTGAAACGAGACGGGTTGGACCAGCGCGTCGTCTCCAGTCGATTCGCGCTGTGGATGGCGCGAGGCAAGATCTACGGCGTGCCCCACGACGTGCACCCGATCATGCTCGCCTACCGCACCGACATCGTGGAAGAGCTCGGCATCGACGTAGAGGAGCTCGATACCTGGGACAAGTTCGTCGAAGTAGGCCGGCGCATCACCAAAGACATCGACGGCGACGGTACGCGAGACCGCTACATGTTGGAGATGCCCGCCAACGGAAGCTGGGCGCTACAAGCGCTGATGGCACAGCTGGGCGGCGGGTACTTCGACGAAAACGGCGACATCAACTTCGTCGACGACGCCACCGAAAGGGCGATGCTCTGGTACATCAGAAACTCACGGGGCCCGAATCGCATCGGCTACGACGTCGGATGGGGACAATCCGTCACCAAAGCACTGAGCGACGGCCTCGTGCTGTTCTTTTGGACTCCGGACTGGCGCAGCTATTGGTTCGAGCTCTACGCTCCAAAGAACAAAGGAAAGATGGCGCTGATGCCGCTCCCCGCCTTCGACCCAGGTGGCAGGCGTACGTCGGTGTGGGGCGGCGCCGGTGCCTGCATTTCGAAGAGCACCAAGCGACCCGACGATGCCTGGGAGCTCTTGAAGTTTTTGTATTTCGATCCCCGCGAAATGGGGCCCCGTTTCAAAGGCACCAACATCCTGCCCCCGCTCAAGGAGGCGTGGACCATCCCGGAAATTCAGGCGAAGAACCCCTACTACTCCGGCCAGCGCATCGGCAAGCTCTACGCTGAGCTGGCCCCGACGACCCCGCCCGTATACTCGGCGCCGGTGCACACCGTCGCGGGTGGCAAGCTCGACGAAGCGCTGTATCGAAGCGCCGAATACTTCGAGAAACATGGAGAAAATGGGCTCGTCGAGAAAGTCCGCGCCGAGATCCGCCGGGCGCAGACCGAGCTCGAGCAGCTGGCCCACCGCAACGAAGTGTTGGAGCGAGCCAAGTGAGCACCAGACGACAGGCGGTGGGCAAAAAAGCCTGGGTGCCCTACGCGTTCATGGCGCCCTACCTGGTCTTTGCTGGAGTCTTCTTCGCCTACCCGTTCCTCGATGCAATCGGGCTCGCGTTCTACCAGACGAATGGACCGCGCTCTCGCGTCTTCGTCGGTTTGGAAAACTTCAAGTACCTGTTTGGCGATCCTATGTTCTATGCGGCGCTCTCGAACACCACGGTGTTCGCTATGGCCTCGGTGCTCTTGCAGCTGCCGCTATCCATGGGGTTGGCCCTCTTGTTGAACTCGGGCTTGAGCAAGACGAAGGGCTTCTTCCGACTGATCCTATTTTCTCCCAACTTGGTCGGCCAAATCTTCGTGGGCATTCTGTTTTCGGTAATGTTCACGCCCCGCTATGGGCTCGTGAACCGCGCCTTCGACGCGGTGATCGGTTGGGGGCTCGAAGAGCAATGGCTCGACAATCCGGCCCTGGCCATGCCCGCCCTTATTTTGACTTCGCTGTGGCTGTGGGTCGGGTTCAACATGGTGTACTTCTTGGCGGCGCTGCAGTCCGTCGACAAGAGTCTGGAAGAAGCTGCCCGTATCGACGGCGCCAATTCCGTCCAGGTCTTTTTCTACGTGACGTTGCCTTCGATGCGGCACGTCGTCGTGTTCGTGCTCATCATGAGCATCATTGGTTCGTTCCAGCTGTTCGAGCTGCCGCTGGCCATGTTCTACGAAACGCACGGCCTCGGTCCCGAAAACTCGGCCCTCACCCTGATCACCTACCTGAACCGGGTCGCTTTCGAGTCTGGTGACCTTGGGTTGGGGTCGGCCGTGGGCTGGGTCGTCGCGCTCGTGATCATGTTCGTCAGCTTGATCCAGCTGCGCATCACCGGAGCGACGAAGGAGTAAGCTCGAGATGAACTGGATTCAGCTCGTATTGCTCGTGCTCCTCGCGATCTTTTGCGTGCTGTTCTTGCGCTCGCCGCGCCACCCGCGTCAGGCGCTGCGTTTCGCGCGCGTGACCTTGCTCGTGCTCGCCAGCATCGCAGTGCTGTCTCCCTTCGCATGGCTGGTCGCGGCGGCGTTCAAAGATCGCTCGGTGATCAACGAGTACATCCTGTTGCCGCCGCCCTCGGAGTGGTCCGGCAAAACGGTGAATCTCGAAAATTTCATGGAGCTCTTCGCACCGAAAGAAATGGTGCATTTCAAGATCTCCTTCTGGCAGTTCATCCTCAACTCCACGGTGTACACGACAGTCAGCGTGTGCGCGCAGCTGGTCCTCTCGTCATTGGGGGGCTACGCCCTGGCGAAGTTCGATTTCGCCGGAAAAAAGTGGCTCATGCTCTTCATTCTGGGCTCGATGATGGTGCCTCACATTTTGCTCTTGGCGCCCATCTACAAGCTCGCCGTCAGCTGGGGCATGGTGGACACGTTGTGGGGGCTGATCCTGCAGGGCATCGTCAGCGCCTACGGCATCTTTCTGTTTCGTCAGGCGTGCATGAGCGTTCCAGACGAAATGCTGGACGCGGGCCGCATCGATGGCTGCGGTGAGCTGCGCATCTACTTCAGCCTCGTCATGCCATTGGTACGACCCATGGCCGCAGCATTCTGCCTGGTCAGCTTTCTCAGCCACTGGAACGCGTTCTTCGCACCGAACGTGTTTCTACACAGCTACGAAAATCTCACCTTACCGATCGTGCTCAGGATCTACTTGAGCGGCTACGCCAACAACATGGGCGTATTCTTGGCTGGCACTCTGCTCGCCATGTTGCCTCCCGCTGTGCTGTTCTTCGCATTGCAGCGGGAATTCATTAGCGGGCTCACGACCGGGGCGGTCAAGGGTTGAGGCGGTGATCACCAAGCTGCCATACCCGAGCACCTCTCCCACGAGCTCAGCGGAAGCTGTAGTGAGTGCTCTGCCGGTAACGCTGCCCCGGCTCGAGCACGGTGCTCGGAAAGCCAGGTTCAGCGGGCGAGTTAGGAAAGTGTTGAGCCTCGAGACAGAATCCGGAGCGGGCCAGGTAGCGCGCGCCGTTCTTGCCGGGCAGCCCTGTCAATCGATTCCCGGTGTAGAGCTGCAGCCCAGGCTCGGTCGTCGACACGATCATCCGCCGTGCGCTCGCCGGGTCGAAAACCTCGGCCACCTGGCGCAGCGAGCCGTCCCAACCCCGAACGGCGAAGCAGTGATCGTAGCCGAGCCCTGTCAGCAGTTGCGGGTCGGCGGCGCCGATGCGCTCGCCGAGCGCACGCGGCTCACGAAAATCGAAAGGCGTGCCGTCGACCGGGGCGAGCTCGCCGGTGGGGATCTGATCAGGGCGCGTCGGCAGATAGCGATCGGCAGCCAGGCTGAGCACGTGACCCTCGATCGAACCTCGATCGTGTCCCCCGAGATTGAAGTATGCGTGCTGCGTCAAGTTGACGACGGTCGTGGCATCGGTTTCGGCATCGTAGTCGATGGCCAAGGCGTTGTCCTCGGTCAGCGTGTAGCGCACGCGTACCGACAAGGTGCCGGGGTAACCTTCTTCACCGGCAGGGCTCACGTACGAGAGCGCGAGCACTTGGCCGGTGGGGCTACTCATCCGTTCTGCCTGCCACAGCACCCGGTGAAAACCCCGGGGACCGCCGTGCAGATGATTCGGCGGTTCATTCGTCGCCAGCCGATGCTCGGTACCCGCAACGACCAGCCTGCCCGAAGCAATTCGATTGGCATAGCGACCAATCAGCGCGCCAAAGAAGGGCTCGTTCGACAAATAGGGTTCGAGTGTGTCGAACCCAAGCACCACGTCCGTTTTCGTGCCGCGGCTGTCCGGCACTTCCAGCGCCAGCAAGGTCCCGCCCCAATTGGTAATCAGCGCCCGCATACCGCGCGCGTTCTGCAAGACGAACAGCCTTGCAGAAGCCCCGCTCGAGGTTCGGCCAAATTCGAGTTCTTCGCTGCTCACGCTTCCCATAAGTCTTTGCATTAGGTGTGGTTCTACTTCCCGCGGCCCACGTTGGGCAGCGTCGGTTTTCT
>CBFGRJ010000310.1:0-8680 GCA_965651135.1 uncultured Myxococcales bacterium | reverse complement strand
ACATACGCCATACTGAACGCATGTCAAGCTCACAAAGTGTCCACAGGCCCTAGCCAGTCTTTTAGCTCGCCGGTCACGACGCGTGGAGCTTGCCGCAGCGAAGCCACGGAGCCTTGCCCGGTGAGCAGCATGGCGCTCTTGACCTCGGCTTCTACGCCTCGCAAAAACTCCACGGCGGCGGCTCGACCACCGGTCTCGAGCGCCACCAGCACGTGCCGTGCGATGCCCCCGGCGCTGGCCCCGAGTGCTATGGCTTTCGCAATGTCGAGACCGCTGCGCATTCCGCCCGTTGCGAAGACGGTTTCGAAACCATAGCGAGCGGCGTAGGCCACGCTGGCTGCAGTCGGGATCCCCCATTCCCAAAAAGCCTCACCCAGCGCCCGCTGCGCCGTGTCGGCGCGCCGGGTTTCGACACCGACCCAGCTCGTGCCCCCTGCACCCGACACGTCCACATGACGAACACCCACCGACTGGAGACGCCGCAGCACGTGCGGAGATAGCCCGCAACCGGTTTCTTTGGCCACTACTGGCACGCTCAGCTCTTCGACGAGTCGAGCGATGGTTTCGAGCCCACCGGTGAAATCTCGATCGCCGTCGCTCTGGATCAGCTCCATGGCCGGGTTCAGATGAACACAGAGTGCGTCGGCGCCGACCCGCTGGAGCAGGGCCTCCAGCTCGGCCGTAGGCAGCTCACGCGCTTGCACCACACCCACATTGCCGAGGATCAACGCGGACGGCGCCACATCGCGCACCGAAAACGAGTCACTGACCCGCGCGTCTTTGTGCATGGCGCGCTGGCTGCCCAGCCCGAACGCATAGCCGTACTCTTCGGCTATCGACGCCAGCTCCCGGTTGATACGCCCGGCGCGCTCGGTGCCGCCTGTCATGGCTGCGATGAGGATCGGGGCCTTCAAGGTTTTGCCCAAGATCTTGGTTTCGGTGTTCAGCGAGGCGAAGTCGAGATCGGGCAGGGCGTCATGCACCAGGCGGACGCATTCGAACAGCGTGGTGGTTTTGTGAAAAGCCACGTCGCCGTGCGCTGCCAAGTCGAGGTGATCGGCCTTGCGGCGGGTAATCTCGCTCATGCCTCCTGCTTTCGAGGTGACAACTGAGACGAGAGCGCCGTTCTGTCAAGCAAAGCACGCGTCGAGCTCGAGAAAGCTCGACAATCGCGCCGCCAACACGAGTTGACAGTCCGCCGGGCGCTCCATAGATTCAGCGGATCTAGATGGCCCAAAGCAAAAAGCGCCATTCGGGGCGGGGTCGCGGCCGCGGTCATGCGGGCGCCAAAAGCATTCATCCCAATCCCTTTTTCTTGCTGTTGCCCACCGTGCAGACAGAGGTGGACGCGCGCCTGCTCGGATTTTTGGATGAACATCGGGAGGCCTCGCGGCCGCTCGGCAAAGACGTGGCCGAAATGCTGGGAGCCGTTCGCGATTTGTGCGCCCGCGGGGGTAAGCGCCTGCGGCCGGCGCTGGCGGTAGCTGGTTTTCGTGCGGCTCACGAGAGTCTGGATTTCGAAGTGGTGCTGGATGCGGGCGTGGCCCTCGAGCTCTTGCAAGCTTACTTCTTGATTCACGACGATTGGATGGATCAGGACGAGGTGCGCCGCGGCGGCCCCACGGTCCACACGCATTTGGCCAAACGCTTTCGCTCGGAACAGAAGGGTGAGCATTCGGCGATTCTGGCCGGTGACTACGCCGTGGCCTTGGCTACTGCCGCACTGTCGCGCTTGGAAATGCCTCCTCGGCGAGCTCAAGCCATTTTCAACTGCTTCGCCGAAATGCAGCTCGATGCCGTGCTGGGACAGCAGATCGATCTGATGGGCAAGAACAAGGATATCGAAGCGACTTACGCACTCAAGACGGGAAGCTACACGGTGCGAGGACCGCTCAGGCTCGGGGCGATCTTGGCCGGCGGCTCCAGCAAGCTGTTGGTCGCACTGGATCGCTTTGCCATGCCCGCCGGCATCGCCTTTCAGCTGTGTGATGATCTGATTGGCGTCTTCGGCACACCAAAGACCACCGGCAAACCGCGCGGTGGCGACATCAAGGCAGGCAAGCGCACCTCGCTGTTGGTGTTGGGGTTGAAGCGGGCGAAAGGATCGAGCTTGAGCGCGTTGAAGGCAGCGTACGGCAACGCGCGCGCGACTCCGCGTCAGCTCGAGCGCGCCATCGAAGTGCTCGAAAGCTCGGGGGCCCGGCGTATCGTCCAGGCGCGCATCGACGAGCTCTCCGCTCACGCCTCCGCGGCACTCGAATCGGCTCACATCAAGCCCAAGGGACGCGAGCTCTTGGAAGGGGCCTTGCGTGCCCTCACGCAGCGTGTTCAATGACGTGATGGCGAGCGCGAGCGGCAAAGTGATTCTGCTGGGGGAGCACGCGGTCGTGTACGGCGTGCCGGCTTTGGCCGTGGGCATCGATCGGGGCGCTCGCGCGGAGGCTACGCTGCAGAGCCCGTCGAGCTTGACCATCAACGGCGAGCCCCCAAGGAGCTCGGATGCCAACAAGGCCTTGACCGCGCTCTTGACCGAGCTTGGGGCGCCGGAGCTCGGCGTCACCGCTCAGCTGGATATTCCACCGGGTGCCGGTTTGGGTGCATCGGCGGCGCTGGGTGTAGCCATCGCAAAGGCCTGCGCCGAACGCGCCGGAGTCGAAGCGACGGCAGAGCGCGTGCTTGCCGCCGCCGACGCCTGGGAGCGCGTGTTCCACGGCAACCCCTCGGGCATCGACACGCGCGCCTCGTATTACGGCGGGTGCCTCAAGTTTCGCCGCGGCCACGAGCCGGAGCTGGTCCAATTGGCTCGTCCTCTCTCGCTGGCCATCTCCGTCGCGGGCCCACCCGCGAGTACCAGAGCCATGGTCGACAGCGTAGCCAAGCTGCAGAAGCGCCGACCCGCGTTGGTCGAGAAGACTTTGGAGGGCATTCAGTCGCTCGTGCACAATGCCGCGCTGTGCTTGACCGCGGGCGATCTCACCGGGCTCGGCAAGCTCATGGACTATAACCAAATGCTTCTATCCGGCCTGTTCCTATCCACTCCCGAGATCGAGCGGGCTTGCAGCTTGGCGCGCGACCATGGCGCGCTCGGCGCCAAGCTGACCGGAGCGGGCGGAGGAGGAGCCGTCATTGCTCTGGCGGACGCCCCGGAGCGCATCGTCACCGCATGGCAGTCCCACGGCCTCGAGGCCTTCGTTGCGCAGTGCGGGGTGCAGGCGTGACGTCCGGTTCGGCCACCGCCGTTGCGCATTCGAACATCGCCCTCGTCAAGTATTGGGGCAAGAGCGACGCGCTGAAAAACTTGCCGGCCGTGCCGAGCCTTTCGCTGACGCTCGATCGTTTGACGACAACCACGCGTGTCTCGCTCGACCCAAGCCTCTCGACCGATGCCGTGAGTCTCGACGGACGTGCAGCAAGCGACCGCGAGCAAGCGCGTGTGGTCGCGCTGCTCGACCGCGTGCGCGCCCTCGCCCAGCGCCATGAGCGCGCGCGCGTGGTGAGCCGGAACGATTTTCCGACTGCCGCCGGCCTGGCCTCGAGCGCCTCTGGGTTTGCCGCGCTTTCGGTCGCAGCGGCCAGCTGCTTCGGTATCGACCTGTCGCCGGCGGCGCTGAGCGCGCTCGCTCGCCAAAGCTCGGCCTCTGCCGCACGGTCTCTGTTCGGGGGCTTCGCCAGTCTCAAGGCGCACGCCGAGCATGCCGAGCCACTGGCACCCAGCGACCATTGGGATCTCAGGCTGCTGGTCGCCGTCACCGAAAAGGGACAGAAACCCGTGGGTTCTACCGAAGCCATGCAGCGCACGAGCGCGTCGAGCCCCTACTACCCCGCGTGGGTGGCCCACGCGCCGACCTTGTATCGAGAAGCAGAGCGCGCGGTGCTCGAGCGAGACTTCGACCGCCTCGGAGCCAACATGGAACAAAGCACGCTGATGATGCACGCCAGCATGCTGGCGGCGAATCCAGCGATCTTGTTTCTGACCGAAGCTTCGCTCTCGGTGATCCGCGCGGTGCACGCCCTGCGCCAGCAAGGGCTTCCCTGCTATTTCACCATCGATGCCGGGCCGCACGTGAAGGTCCTGACTCCAAGCCCGCAGGCCGCCGCTCTCGAACGCGAGCTCCGGCACCTGGCCACTGTGCGCGATGTCATCGTCTGCGCTCCGGGCCCGGCCGCTCACTTGGCGCCCGACACCGAAAGCCCATGAAAACCCGTGCGCCAGGCAAGGTCGTGCTGTCGGGCGCCTACGCGGTGCTGGAGGGCGCACCCGCCATCGTCAGCGCGGTGGATCGCTTCGTCGTCGCGGACAGCTCGGCCAATGCCAAGCTCGAAACGCCCGAATATCGCGCCGCTCACACGGGCCGTATGCAGCCCGACTACGACGCCAGTGCCCTGAGGCAGGCGGATAGGAAGCTCGGGTTGGGCTCGAGCGCTGCCATTTTGGTCGCCTGCTTGGGAGTCGAGCGCCTGGTCAAGTCACCCGAGCTCGCGGAAGCGGCCCTGCGCAACGAGATTTACCCAACGGCCCTCGAGGCACATCGCGCGGCTCAGGGAGGCGGCAGCGGGATCGACGTTGCCGCCAGCACGTTCGGCGGCCATTTGCTGGCACAGCGGACCCGCGGCGGTGAGCTCACGCTCCACCCACAATCGTGGCCGGATTCGCTGGTGGTCGAGGTATGGGCGGCTGAGCACGCGGCCCGCACCAGCGATTTGCTGCGGGCCGTTTTCGAGCTCGAGCGCCAAGACGGCGCGCGATACGCTTCGCTCATCGGCGCTCAGGCCGAGGCATCGGCCCGTGCCGCGGACGCGTTCGCTCGGGGCTCGGCCTGCGATTTCGTGGACGCGCTGGCCGAGCAACACACGGCCCTGGAACGACTCGGGCGCGCCTCGAACGTGGAAATCGTCATTGACGCTGCGCGTCAATTGAACGTGCTGGCTCGACGTGAAGGCGGCTGTTTCCTGCCTGCCGGCGCAGGCGGAGGGGATATTTCGATTTTTGCCGGGCTTCGGGCGTCCGGCCCGGAGTTCCGCGCGCTAGCGGGACGCCTCGCGCAAAACCCGCTAGACCTCGCTTTGGGCAGCCCTGGCTTGCACCGAGTCTAGTGCGAATGGCCGGCGCCCCTGCAGGACCATGACAGAAGGCTCACGAATTCCTGGGTTTTATCGGCTCTCGCTCGACGAGCGCAGACAGATCATCGCCGAGCGCAGCGGCGTCGCTTATCCCGAGCTGGCGCAAGCGGTAGCGAGCGGGGGGCTCGACCCGGCCATCGCGGACAAGGTCGTGGAAAACGTGCTGGGCGTTTACGGTATGCCCTTCGGCATCGCCTTGAACGTCCGCGTCAACGGCAGCGACCGCTTGGTTCCCATGGTCGTCGAAGAACCCAGCGTGATTGCCGCCGCTTCGAATGCCTCTCGCATGATCCGCGCGAGCGGCGGCTTTCACGCCGAAATGGTGGAGTCGCTGATGACTGCCCAGGTGCAGCTTTCCAACGTGGCAGATTCGACGCGGGCGGTTCGGGCTCTCGAAGAGCACCAAGACGAGCTCCTCCAGCTGGCCCGCGACGCCGCACCCGGCCTGATTCAGCGCGGCGGCGGTCCGGACCACATCGAGGTACGCGATCTGGGTCGAGGCGACATCGTGTTGCACCTATTAGTGGACTGTCAGGATGCCATGGGTGCCAACTTGGTCAATTCCATGGCCGAAGCGGTTGGGCCCAGGGCAGCCGAGCTCAGCGGGGGCAGGTTGGGCCTGCGCATTCTCTCCAACTTGTGCGACCGCCGTCGTGTGCGCACGACCTGCCGAGTGCACGCGCGTGACCTGTTGCTCAGGAGCCAGAGCGGCAAGAGCTCGTATCCTCCGCCTCCCGAGCTCGACGGGGCGGCGATCATCGACTTGGTCGTCGAGGCATCCCGCTTTGCCGAGATCGATCCGTACCGCGCAGCCACGCACAACAAGGGCATCATGAACGGGGTGGATGCCGTGGTACTCGCCACCGGTAACGATTTTCGTGCGGTCGAAGCCGGCGCGCATGCCTACGCCGCACGTTCGGGCCGCTACGAGCCACTGGCGCGCTGGCGACGGGATGGTGAAGACCTGGTCGGTGAGCTGGAAATGCCGCTGGCCTTGGGCATCGTCGGCGGCACCCTGCGAGTGCATCCGGTCGCCAAGCTCGCGCTCGAGATCCTCAAGGTGACCTCATCCGCCGATCTGTCCATGGTTGCCGCTTCGGTGGGCCTGGCTTCCAACCTGGCCGCCCTACGCGCCCTGGCCACCGAAGGCATTCAACGTGGACACATGTCACTGCACGCTCGCAGCATAGCCATCGCCGCCGGTGCAGTAGCCGAAGAGGTGGAAGCGGTGGCCAGCTCCATCGCCGAGCTCGGGCGCGTCACCTTGGAAGCCGCCCAGAGCAGCCTGGCCAAGCTCAGGGGGCATCGGTGAACGACGAACCTGCCTGGAAGCGCCTGTTGAACCCCGTGCTCTCGGAGCTGGTCGCCTATACTCCGGCACCCGGCGATTTTCCGGTGCGCTTGGACGCCAACGAAGCTCCGGATCTGCTCAGCCGAACCGCGCGACAGCGGTTGCTCGACACCGCCGGGAGTGTGGCCTGGCAGCGCTACCCCGATGCCACCAACCGAACCTTGCGAGAGGCGCTCGCACAGCGGAGTGGTGTCGCTCCTGAACAAATTTTGGTGGGGGTTGGCAGTGACGAGCTGATCGCGCTGTTGCTGATGACCTTTTCGCGGGCTCGCGCCGGCAGCCCGACCGTTCTCAGCTCGACGCCTACCTTCGTGATGTACCGAATGACCGCTCGTATCCACGGCCACCGCGTCATCGAGGTGCCGCTCGATGGCGCATGGGACATGAGCCTCGAGAGCATGATCAAAGCGTTGGAAGTGGCCCAACCCAACTTGATATTCGTCGCGAGCCCGAACAATCCGACCGGGACAATGGTCAGCGAAGACCGTTTGCGGACCTTGATCGAGCATGCGCGCGACTCGCTGGTCGTGATTGACGAAGCGTACATCGACTACGCCTCACGCGATCACCTCCAGCTGTTTCACGACTATGAAAATGTCGTACTCTTGCGCACGCTGTCGAAGATCGGGTTTGCGGCGCTACGCCTGGGTTGGCTGATGGCTCGCCAGGAGATCGTCGAAGAAATCAACAAGGCGCGCCTGCCCTACAATATCGCGGTGCCTACGCAGGCACTGGCGAGCGTCGTCGTTTCCGAGCTCGGCAGCGAGCTCTCACACATTCGTGAACGCGTGATCGAGGAGCGCGAGCGCGTGTCGAAGGCGCTCGAAGACCTGACGGGTGTGGAGCCGACTGCGAGCCAAGCCAACTTCATTTGGTTTCGCAGCGAACGTCCTGCCGAACTGGTGTACGAGAACCTGAAAAAACGGGGAGTACTGATTCGCAGCTTTCACAAGCATGGCGGGCGCCTGAAGCATTACCTGCGCATCACCATCGGCTTGGCTCACGAAAACGATCGCTTCTTGAACGCACTGGGTGAGGTCATTTGAGAGCGAGACGCGGTTCGCGCTGGAGCAGGTGCGCGCGCCTGGTATTCGCCGCAGGCATGCTGATGAGCTCGGCCAGCGGTTGCGCCGGACACCCGGGAAGCGTAACGCGAGTGGTGGACGGCAGAGTGAACGAAGGCCGCTTCGTGAGCCACGTCAGTTACGGGGCTTACGCCAGCGCAGTGCTGCTCGAAGCTCAGGGCGACTTCGAGGCTGCCGAAGCTGCGTATCGAGAAGCCCTACGCTTCGATGCGAAGAGCCCGCAACTTTGGACCAGGCTCGGGAGTGTCCGCTGCGCTTCGGGAAAGCCAGGAGCCGACTCGGATTTCGCCGAAGCCGAGCAGCTGTCACCCGACTTCGCGCTCTTGTGGTACGAGCGCGGGGTTTGTGATCTCAGGCAAGGTCGGAAACCCAGCGCGCTCGAGCAGGCGCTCACCGCGCTGGCGCTCGACCCGCAACATCTTCCCACCACCAAGCTGATTGCGGATTGCTTCGTCGCGCTCGGCCGTCCCAAGCAGGCGCTGCGCTATCTGGATGCCCTGGTGGCGCTGCATCCACACCTACCGCTCGCCGCGCACTGGCGTGAGTCGCTTCGCGCAACGCTTCGTTCTCCCGAGCCTGGCTCTGCCGAGCTCTCTGCAGTCGATCGAGCCATCGTGGCTCACGAGCCCGAGCTAGCTCGCCAACGTGCGCTCGAGTTGGGACTTGGTGAAGCAGAGCTGGCTGCTCGCGGAGCGTTGCTTGGAAACGCGGCGCAAGCGCTGGAACAGGCGGCCTTGGTGCGCGCGGCAGATCCAGCAGACGGAACGGCGTGGGCCACGGAGCTCGCAGCCGCTGACCTCTTGAGACAAGAGGCAGCGTTCGATCGCGCGCTGACCGCGCTCGCCGAAGAACCCGTCACGCCGAGTCCGTTGGGCCGAATCTTGTTCGCCGATCTGCTCCAGCGCCGTGTGGGCCCCGATGCAGCGAAGGCTTGGTGGAAGGCAGCAGCCGCCGAGGCGGGGGGCGACGAGCTGTTGGCACGCCACAAGGCGAGGCTCCAGGCAGAGCTCGCCAACGCCGCTTCCCGCGCAGAAGCCACAGAAAAATCGGGCGAAGCAAGCTCCGCCGAGTGAAAAAAACCAGTGCACGCGTCCAACCAGCGCGAGCTTGTATTTTCGAAGCC
>CBFGRJ010000309.1:0-8693 GCA_965651135.1 uncultured Myxococcales bacterium | reverse complement strand
ATCGCCGGGGTCGAGACCGTACCCGCCCGCCTTGAAGCCGGCGCCGTTGCCGGCGGCCGTATTCGTATCGGGGACATAGCCATTGCGAAACGCCCACGAGTCCTCGACCGTGCACGCTCCGGGCGCGTTGATGAAGTCATAACCGTCATCGCTGTTGTCGTAGCCGCGGCAGCCGCGTATCACGTTGCCCGCGCCGGTAGAGTGACAGCCGAAGCCATCACCGCTGCCACCATTTTCGAGCACATCGTAGTTGTGGTGCGAGTCGCAGTTCAAGATCAGGTTGTCCGAGCCGCTCGTGATGAAGATGCCCGGTGCTTCGTTGTGATGTACGTTCAAGAGCTCGAGCACGTTGCCGTTACCTCGAATGCGCACGCCCCATGAGTCTTGCCCGCCCTGGTACTGAGGGACGCCGGTCACCTCCATGCCGCGGATATGGATATAGTTGGCGGTGATGTCGAATCCGGTGACTCGACCCGATGGGTTATTGATGCCCGACAGATCGAAGATCGGCGTTTCGCCTGCGTAGGCGAAGTAGCGGATGGGATTGTCGGCCGTTCCCGCCTTGGTGAACGCAACGCCCACCGTACCGCTCGAGAAGGCATAGACACCGCCGCGAACGAGCACCGTATCACCCGGCGAGGCCGCCTGTTGAGCACGGCCGAGCGTGGCGAAAGGCTCGGCCTCCGTGCCGGGGTTGTCGTCGCTTCCGTCGACGGCTACGTACCAATCACCTTCGGTCGTGCCGATCACGCCGCCGGTTCCACCCGCTGTCGAAGTGCTCGTGGTTCCGGCGCCGCCTCCCATGCTCGTCATCGCCGTATCGCCGCCCATGGCCGTGGTCACCCCCGTCATGCCTCCCATGCTCGTCGAGCTGCTGTTTGCGTTCGTGCCATTGGCGCTGCCCCCCACGCCTGAGCCGCCTGCGCCTGTTGCAGCCGCGGCGGTACTGCTCGAGCCGCTGCTGCTCGTCCCGCTTACCGTTGGGGCGCCGTCGACGCATGATCCGTTGACGCAGGCCATACCCGAATCACAGCCTCGGCCGCACATGCCACAGTGGTTGCTGTCGCCCGACAAGTTGACGCAGCGACCGTCGCAAGGGCTCAGCCCCGCAGAGCACACACAGCTGCCATTCACACACGTCTGATCGGCTCGGCACAAGCCGCTACAAGCGTCGGTTCCGCCCGTGGACGTAGACGTGGGCTCCGAGCTGTCTGAACACGCCAGCGCCAGCGCTGAGATCACGATGACAGACCAGGACCACGCTTTTGCAATCATGCCGACTTCTTCCTTTTAGCAGCCCTTGGTGGCGGCCTGCTCCTGTCATGGACCGCCCGTGACAAACCTTGCCGGAAAGCTCGTAGGGAACGTTCCACATACAAAAACCAGCAAAACTCTCTTGACAAGAAAAGTTGTCAAGAGCACAGTTCAGTCCGTGCTCGAGCTCGAAGTCATTCAGCAGCCCGACGTTGCGGCGCTCGCTTTGGACCCGGTGAAAAGTCGCATTCTGGCGGCATTGACCACTCCCGGCTCGGCCGCTTCGCTGGCCAGCCAGGTGGGGCTCACGCGTCAAAAGGTGAACTATCACCTGCGCGTACTCGAAGAGCATCACCTGGTAGAACCGGTCGAAGAGCGGCGCTGGGGGGGGCTGAAAGAAAGGCGCGTGGTGGCCACCGCGGCCTCGTATGTCGTTTCACCGGCGGCGCTCGGTCCCATTGCGGCCGATCCGGCTCGCACCAGCGATCGCCTGTCGGCAAGCTACTTGATTGCGGTCGGAGCCCGCCTCGTGCGGGAGGTCGGCGAGCTCTGGCAGCGGGCGCGCAAGAGTGAGCAGCGCCTCGCCACGCTCACGATCGACACGGTCATTCATTTCAAGTCGCCCGCTGATCGAGCGGCTTTCACCAGCGAGCTCGCGGGCACCATCGCAGCGCTCGCCGCTCGCTACCACGACAAGAAGGCTACCGGCGCAAGACCGCACCGGCTGGTCGTTGCAGCGTATCCGGCGCCCAAAGAGGCCAAGCCCTGAAGGAGAAGTCATGCCGATCAAGAAAGACGGAACGGGAAAACGCTGGGTCGAAATGGAGATCTTGGTTCCAGGCACGCCCGAGCAAGTGTGGCAAGCAATCGCCACGGGCCCTGGCTATGCAGCGTGGTTCACCAAAAGCGAGATCGAGCCACGTGTCGGAGGAGCGCTCAGGTTCGACTTCGGTCAGGGCGCGATCTCTGCCGGCGAGGTGACTGAATGGGAGCCTCCACATCGGTTCAGCTATGTCGAACGCGAATGGGACGAAGGCGCGCCGCCGGTTGCGACCGAAATCACCATTACCGGTCGAGCGGGCGATCGATGCGTCATGCGCATGGTGCACTCGCTCTTCACGACATCGGACGATTGGGATGACCAGGTAGAGGGATTCGAGAGCGGGTGGCCCGCATTCTTCGACGTATTGCGCATCTACCTGTCGCACTTCGCGGGTGCACCCGGCGCTTCGTGTGGAGGCATGAGCCGCGCCAGCGGTGACTCGCTCTCTGTGTGGCGACGGCTTTGCGGTGCCCTCGGCCTGACTGGTGCCAGCGTCGGCGAACGTCGGACTGCAGAATCAGCTCCCGAGCCATGGTCCGGAATCGTCGAACAGGTTCATCAAACCCCACAGCGGCGCTATGTGCTGCTGCGCATCGACTCTCCCAACCCCGGTGTGGCCTTGGTCTCTACCTACGACAAAGGCGCTACCTCGCACAGCGCCGCGGGCCAGGGCACGAACGTCAGCGTATCGCGCTACTTTTACGGTGAAAACGCCGACCAGCTCGCTGCCGAAAGCGAGCCGCGTTGGCTCGAATGGCTGAGCCGAACGTTCGCCGCGCCGAATACGAAGTAGCGCAAGACAATCTCTCTTGGCTCGTTCATGGCGCGGGTGACTCGAACCATTGCAGCCACTCGCTCACGAGCGCCAGGCGAGACCTGTCGACGGTGTAGACGCGCCTGCGCCCCTGCTTCTGGTGTTTGATCAGGCCGGCATCCTCGAGGACGCGCAAGTGACGGGTCGTCGTGGGCCACTTGTGCGCAAAGCGACCGGCGATCTCGCCAGCGGTGGCGGCACCGCGAAAGTGGATCGTCAAAAGAATCTGTCGGCGCGCAGGGTGTGCCAGAGCGGCCACGACGGCATCGAGAGCCGCCAACTTTTCTGCGGCTTCGTCCGTCAGAGCGGCTCAGCCTCGCAGATGGTCAACTCCTCGAGCAGTGGTCCCATCGGTTCCCACACTGCCATGACCTCCGGCGTTTGGTGCGCCGCATCGCTGGACCTGCCGTCCTTCCACACGAAGTGCTCGATGAACAGCTCGCGTTGCTTGCGAATATCGTACGCCTTCCAGACGCGAAACGGCTCGCTCGTGACGAGACCAACCGTGCGGAGCGCTGGCTCATGCTTCTTGAGCAATGCCAAGAGCTCCGCCTCTTTGCCTTGCTTTGGTACGTAAGTGACGATGTTCGTGACGGGCGCGTCGGGGTTGGCGCGCGGTCTGTCGTGATGGTGATGCTTGCCCATGACTATTCCTATTGCCTGGGGTGGAGATGATATTTAGCTACTTTGCTAATATTGTCCAGGGAAATATTAGCAAATGAGCTAAATAACATATAGCTAGTTATTTCGATATGTTAATGGACTAGGTGCACTCCCGCGCGACTCCCGGAAAGTGAGTCGCGATGGCGATGCAGCGTGGTCACTCGTCCGCCACCTCGGACACGTGTCCGCCTGTCCGAGCGCACGCTGCCTGGTTTGGCGCTCGAAATCACGCGGGCGAGGGGTGGCATGTCGCTTGCTGTGAGCAGTCAACGAAACCCATCACAAACAAGGGAATAGGAGACTACTCATGAACCGATATCTATCGAGCCTCGTTGCAGTGGGCGCATTCGTATTGCCTGCCATCGCCCAAGCACAGAACGTAGTGAACGAGGAGCCGATGCCCACGGCTGATCGGGGCGTCACGACCGACGAGTCGAAAGCAGGCGATCACGAAGGCTTCATGCTGCGCATGTCGACTGGCTTTTCGGGAATCGGTATCGGCATCATGCCCGAAGACTCACCCGACGTCGGTGCTGGTGCCGGCGGAGGAACGCTGAACCTACAGATCGGCACGTCGATTGTTCCGAATCTCGTGCTACACGCCGATCTGATGGCGCTCGGCGGGTCGGACGTGCGCGCTGAAGTCGATGACGGCAGTGACGATTTCGATGGCGAGGGGTTCGGCATGGGCGCGGCGGGCCTTGGCGTCACCTACTTCATCATGCCGTACAACTTGAGCCTGACCGGTTCGTTGATGTATGGAGCCTACGAGCTCGAGACCGAGAAGGACCAAGTGTACACGACCGATTACCTGCTGCTGGGCAGCGTGGGCATCGGTAAGGAATGGGCCGTCTCTCAAAACTGGGGGCTTGGCGTAGCAACCAACGTGTTCGCCGGTTCAGGTCGAGGTGAAGACTCGAACGACGAGGAGTTCGATACCGGCTTCATGGGAGCCACGGTGAGCTTCACCGCGACCTACAATTGATGGCCGAGCGTCCAGTGGCTAGTGAGCTCGGGGGGGCCGGGCGCAAGGCTTCAGCGGATGCGCCGTTCGACCTCGATGCCAAGCCGTTCCATGCGGCGGTACATGGCTTGGCGGCTCAATCCCAGTTCGGCCGCTGCGCGCGCCACGACCCCGCCGGCCCGAATCAGCGCGCCTTCCACCAGATCTCGCTCGGCACTCGGAGGCGTAGACTCGCCGGTGAGGGGGGGCGCGCTCGCGCGGCGGGCCGGCTGCGAGACGGACGGAGCGCTCGGGCCGCCGAGATCGAGGTCGCTCGGTTCGATCCTGGTTTCCGTGGCGACCAAGCAAGCGCGCATGATGCGGTTCTCGAGCTCACGGACATTGCCCGGCCAATCGTGTTGCTCGAGGGCCGAAAGCGCGGCGGGGCTCAGCTCGAGCTTGCGATCGCCCCGGTGACGTTCGAGAAAATGCGTGGCCAAGGGCCCGATATCCTCGCGGCGGCGCGCCAAAGAAGGCAGCGACAGCTCGATGACATTCAGGCGGAAGTAGAGGTCCTCTCGAAAACGGCCGGCGGCGATTTCCGCCTTGAGGTCGGCATTGGTGGCACTCACGATGCGCACATCGATCTTGCGCGTGGTCGAGCTGCCCAGTCGCTCGAATTCACCGGTTTGCAGTACTCGGAGCAGCCGCATTTGCCCCGCGCTCGAGAGATTGCCGATCTCGTCGAGAAACAGGGTGCCGCCATGAGCCGTTTCGAAGCGGCCGATGCGCAGCTTGGTGGAGCCGGTGAACGCGCCGGCTTCGGCACCGAAGAGCTCCGCCTCCAAGAGCTGATCGGGGAGCGCCCCGGCGTTGACCTTCACGAAGGGCTTGTTCTGCCTTCTGGAGTTGGCTTGGATGATCTCGGCCAATTTTTCTTTGCCGGAGCCATTGGGTCCCGTGATGAGCACGGGTACGTCAGCAGGAGCGACGTGCACGGCGAGCGAGCAGAGCTCGTGCACTGCACGGCTCTTGTAGACCAAGCCTCGCAGGTCGAACCGCTTGGCGAGCTCCTCCCGAGCGCGCGCTTCTCGCGCGCGGTGGGTATAGTTTTCGCGCTCTGCTGCGCGCCAGGCCAGCAGGTTGCGCACGTTCAGTACCAACTTGGCGTCGTCCCACGGCTTGCCGATGTAGTCGGCGGCGCCTTCTTTGACCAGTTCGACCGCGCTCTCCAGCGAGGTCCAAGCCGTGATCAAGATCACAGGCAGGTCCGGATCGAGCTCGTGAAGCGCACGGAACAGCTGCTTGCCTTCTTCACCGGAGGTGGTGTCACGGCTGAAGTTCATGTCCTGGATCACGACCCCCACTTCTTCGTGACGCACCAGCTCGAGCGCTTCTGCCGGGTTTCTCGCCGTCAGGCAGGAGAGACCGTTCACCTCGAACATGACCTGAAGCGCGGTCCGGACCGCGTCTTGATCATCCACGACCAGCACTTGCATACGAGGCTCTGGGTGCAGGGTGCTCGCGGGCTTGGTCGAGGTCAAGTGTCGCTTGACGAGTCCGGTGATTTCCTGTCGACGCGCGTCGCGCTACCCTCCGGCCCCAGATGACCCTTCGTGGAGCCCTGGCCGATCGATTCCACGTTTGGGACTTGGTGCCGGCGTTCGCGGCGGGTGTCAGCAGCGTCGCTGTTCTTGTGTTCCACGGCGGCGCCTTGGGTGCCGGTCTGGCCGCGTTCGCGGCGGCCCTGGCCGGTCGCCTTCTCACAGCCGATAAATCGCAGGCTCGACGAACGACCCTCTCCACGCAAGATTCGGCGCGCGAGCTGGTCCAGGTCGTGCTGGATGCGGCACCCGATGCGGTTTTGTTCTTCTCGGATGCCGGTGTGATTCGCTACTCGAACGCGGCGGCCCGTGAATTGTTCTTCGATGGTGAGCGCCCCGAAGGCGCCAACTTTCTCACGCTGGTTGCGCGTGCGCCGGCTCCGCTGCGCGAGGCATTGCTCGGGGATGCTGATCAGCTCTTCAGCGTCGAAGTTCAAGGCCATCATGAGACGTATCACGTGTCTCGACGCTCTTTCCCCTTGGACGACGACGTGCATACCATCCTTTTGGTCAAGCACCTGACTCGCGAGATTGCGCGGCGCGAGGTCGACGTACTCAAACAAGTCGTGCGCGTCATCAGTCACGAGGTCAATAATTCGCTGGCTCCCATCAGCTCGCTCGTGAACTCGGCGCGTTTGATCGCCAAGAGCCCGAACGCCAACGAAAGGCTCGGAGTCGTCTTCGACACCATCGAGGAGCGGTCCTCACACCTTTCGGCTTTTCTAGAGGGCTACGCGGCGGTGGCGCGGCTGCCGCGCCCGCGTCCGCGCTTGGTCGAAGCGGCCCCATTTCTGCATCAGCTGTCGCTCTTGCATCCCGAAATCCAAGTGCACGAAGCGCCTGCCAGGCCGGGCTGGTTCGACCCCGCGCAGATCGAACAGCTGGTGATCAATCTGGTGAAAAACGCGCGCGAAGCCGGCAGCGCCGCCGGGGACATCGAGATAGTGTTCAAAACGGGCACCGGCGGCTCTACCGACCTCGAGGTGTTCGATCGCGGGCCAGGTTTTTCGAGCGAGGCCCTCAAGAACGCGCTGCTGCCGCTCTACACCACCAAGTCCCGCGGCAGCGGCACCGGGCTTGCCTTGAGCCGCGAAATCGCCGAAGCCCACGGCGGCAGCCTCGTCATTGCCAACCGCGCGGAGGGGGGCGCGTTGGTTCGCGTGCACCTGCCCGGTCAAGCAGTCGCTGATTCGAGCTTGACTCGGTCGCGCTTGACGTTGAGCGGCCAGGTCACGCCAACGCGAGCACGCTGAGCGGAGCCAACGCAGCTTGCGCCTGAGCTTGGGATTGCTTGGCTTCGGTACCTGACCTAACCTCGTGCATGTGGCTGTAGGAGACGAAGTGCTGGGCGCTCTGTTGGGTCAGGGGCGCACCGCGGAGGTGTTCGAATGGGGCGCCAGCGATGTGGTGAAGCTATTCAGAAAAGGATTCGAGGCACAGGTACAGCGGGAGGCGATGCTCGTGCAGGTTGCTCAGGCGCTGGGCGGCCGCACACCGGCGTTTCAAGGCCAGGTACGGGTGGGAGAACGCTTGGGTTTGGTGTTCGAGCGTGCGGCGGGACAATCGTTGATGAGTCTTTTGTCTTCGAAACCCTGGCTGCTGCGCCGAGGCGCGCGCATCCTGTCCCGTTTGCATGGCTCGATTCACGAGTGCACCGCGCCGAGCTTGCCACGACTCGTCGATCAATTTCGAACGCTGATCGAGACAGCCGAAGGCTTGACCAGCGGCCAGCGAAGCTCGGCGCTTGCCATCGTGGATCAGATGCCGGACGGGCAGCAACTGTGTCATGGTGACATGCACCCCGGCAACGTCATGGTCGGTACGAGCCGGTCTTGGGTGATTGACTGGGGGACGGCAGGCCGCGGGGATCCACTCGTAGACGTGGGAGTGACGGCGATGATCCTACGGCTCGGAGAGTTGCCGCCGGGGACGCCGTGGCTGCTTCGGCGCTTGGTGCCGCTGATGCGTGAACGCCTGAGACTGGACTACTTGCTGGGCTGCGGATTATCGGAATCCGATCGGCAGCGGCTGGATGGCTGGCAGCTCGCGCTCGCGGCGGCGCGCCTGGGGCGAGGCGTGGCCGGCGAGCGGCGGACATTGCTCGACATGATCCAGATCAGGTTTTCAGAGCCATGAAGCGGCTTGGGCAGAGTTCGTTGGATCCGGAGCAAGCGCGCCGCGGTGCGGCAGCTTTGTCCCCTGAAATATTGGCTTGCGTCACGCGCTCGAACAGTACCTGGCCCCATGAATGTCGGTTACCCATGCTGGTTGCCAAGGCATTGCTCACGCCGAACTAGACTACTGGCACAGGGATTGCTGAGCGCTGGCCATGGCAACTCGCAAGAAGAATTCGAACCGTCGCTACAGCAAGAAAGCCAGCAACAAGGTCAAACGCAGCATGCATGAGGCCAAGCGGGGCAAGCTGCGCTCCGGTCGCTCCGGCAAAAAGGTGAAGAATCGCAAACAAGCCATCGCCATCGGACTCTCCGAAGCGCGGCGTGAGGGAGCGAAGGTCCCGTCGCGCAAGAAGTCGAGCGGCAAGAAGTCGAGCGGCAAGAAGTCGAGCGGCAAGAAGTCGAGCGGCAAGAAGTC
>CBFGRJ010000308.1:0-8694 GCA_965651135.1 uncultured Myxococcales bacterium | reverse complement strand
CGGGCGGCGCGCTCTCGTTCGGCGGCATGCGCTCGTCGAGCTCGAGCTGGTTCGGGTCGTGGTCGTCGTTTGCGACATCCACCCCGGCGCCGGACTCCTCCACGATCGTCACCACGGCCAGCGCCGGCTCACGTTCGGGCCAGCGCAAGAACTCGTAGCGGTTGCTGGTCTGGCGCCCCCCCGTGAACGGTCGATGCTCGTACCGAGACACCCGACGCAGGATGCCCGCCTGCACCAGCTCGTTCAGCGCGCTGCGCACCGACGATGGGGAACAGCCCACGAGCTCCGCCAAGAAACGCAGCGAGGGGAACACCTCGCCGTAGCGGCACTGAAGCTCAGCCAGCAAGACGAGCACGAACCGCGCGCGTTCACTGAGCTCAAGTTCGGCGCTCCAACGAAGCCACCTCAGAAGGCCAAATACGCGTGCGAAACCAGAGCAGGACGCCGCCTCGGCGCTTCGTTGGCGATTGGCAATGAAATGTTCTTCTCGTCGTAGGGCAATAGCTTGCCCCGCGAGCACGGACTCGATATTGTCCATCTCGTTCCTAAACGAAGCCCTGAACCCATGCTTGCCGGCGGAGGTTTGGGGCTTCGGTATTTAAATCGGTCGCGTCTTGCTTCCTACGGTTGACCCTTTCGCGTTGAGGCAAAGCCCCAGCGCCACCATTCCGTGGCACAGCTGGACTAGTAAGTGCAACAAAACAGCGTACTTAGGATGACGCCGTGTAAGCAGCGTGATCGAACCTGGATGGGCCCACAGTGGGCCCACTATGGGCCCGCGGCGACTCCGTTTCGGGCCCCTCATGGGGCCGATCTGGTCTCGAAGTAGGCCTACTATGGGCCCATTGTGGGCCTATTTGCGCTCTCTGGGTGATTGCTCTTCAAGCTCGTCCAGCATCTGTGCAATGGCCGTCTTGATGACTTGCTGGACAGATCGTCGCATGCGTTTCGACGCGGTCCTTAGTCGCGCCAGTTCGTACTCGTTGAGTCGTAGCGACATGGAGCGGTTGGGTGGTGCGTCTGGGTCGAGTTGCGGCTCGGCGCTGTCCTTCGGAACGTCGCGCGACTCTGCCCCCGCCACAAATGCGGCTCGGGCTGCTTCCTCAGAGGTGCGCTTCGGCTTCGCTGCGAATGTCGTTGCCATCGATCAGCTCGTTTACGAGTGAAGAAATCTCTTCTGCGGCTTTGGGGTCGTTGTGTTCGAGGGCCGAGAGGCCAAGGCAGGAGGCATCGCGAAACGCCTTTCGGTCGTGAACGACGGTGTTCGCGAGTTTCAGTGGGGCCATGTCTGCGATGGCGCTGCGAGCGGCGTCGGGCTCGCTGGCGCGGTTGTGAGTCGGGGCCATGTTCAGCACGGCGTGCGGCAGAAGCTTTCGGTTGAGTGCTTGCGCATGTCGGACGAGTTCGGAAACGTGGTCGGTCGACCAGAGGTCAAACTGCGATGCTTTCAAGGGGCAAAGCAGTACGTCGGCAGCGAGCATCGAGCTGCGCAGTTCGATTGAATCGCGTCCTCCTGCGTCAATGACGATGTCTTGGTAGCGCTGTGCCAGGTCCAGGAGCGGTTGGAACAAATCTCCGTAGCGCTGAACGCAGTGGATGCGGGGACGGCTGCCGGCGTCGCTGCGCTCGCGACGTTCGGCCTCCCAGTTTGCAGCGGTTCCCTGGCGGTCTGCGTCGAGTAGCAACGTGTCTCGGCCGGACCTCGCTAGGGCGACAGAAATGTTGGTGGCAAGTGTCGTCTTGCCTGTGCCGCCCTTTTCGGTGCCAACAAGAATGATCATGGGCTTTGCCCCCCCTTGTGTGGGCCCATCACGGCCCCATCACGGGGCCACTGTGGGCCTAGAACGGTGCCAGAATAGGCCCGCCGCGGCGCCATGCAAAGGAAAGCGAGCTATTGGAGGGCGGATCGGAAGCAAGCTGTGTCGGTTCTGCAGGTTCCAATGTGGAGCCATTTTGGGGCCAGTACGGGCCCACTGTGGCGCCGAAACGGTTCCGATTTGGTGCCGCCAACCCCGCTGCCGGCTTAGCGTCAAAACGGGCATGCGCGCGTCTGGTTCGTTGACTCAGGTCTAGGGAGAGGCGCTCGACTTCCTGTGGCGCTCGGAGCGATCGGCGGGGGGCCTTCGTGTTGTCGGCTTGGACCGACGTGCGTCGGTTTCTCACGCGCTAGTCGTCGCTGCCCGGGCGGGCCTCGGTGGGCCCACTGCGGCCCCGAAGCGGGCCTGCAGCGGGCTCATGGTGGCCCCAAAGTGGGCCCAGTTCGGGCCTGGTTCTTGCGGTGCTAGCTCCCAAAGCTGGCGCGGTAACGAATGGGTTTTGCGCGCGCGGCCGCTTCTTCAGGCTGCTTGCGTTCGCTGATTCGCAGGCATGGTTTTCGGCCGAAAAGTGGCGGACCGCGCAAAGGGCCGGCCCCCCACGGCGGCTAATAGAACGGGTTTCGCGGGCGCGGATCGATAAGGCTTTGATGCGCCGGCACAGGTGAAAGGGGTTTCTAAATGCCATTCATTGTGACCAGCCCGCTGCTTCTCTCATCCGCTCCGCTGCCCTTGTGGCGTGGGCATCGCACCCATGCATCGCGGCGAGCTCATCGTCGTAGATCGAGGGATGCCGCGCTGTCGGGCGTGCGGCGAGCAAGCGGTCCCGGGTTTCTGTGGCTGCGGGCGACGTGGCGGACCGCGCGGCTGCGCGCGATCCGTCGCGCCGCAGGCGCCGGGTCCGCTGGCTAGAGGCTCGGCTGCGACCGGCGGTAGTGGTTCCACTGTGGCCCCGGCGTGGGCCTGCGTTGGGCCCACGGTGGCTCCATAGCAGGCCTGATTTGGTGCCACTTTGCGTGCGACCGTTGCCCCATAGAGCACCGGCTTAGAAGGCCGGTTCGCCGCCGTTGCCCCCGGATCGCGTTCAGGCTGCCGTGTCGGATCGCGTCTGCCCCCCACGGCCGCCCGTCGCGCCGCAGGCGCCGAGCCTGCGGGCTAGAGGTGGGTGTCCGGGTCCATGTGCTCGTGCAGGATGCGCAGGATGTCGGCGTGGCCGCGCGCATCGAGCTCGTAGTAGATGGTGTGGTGCCCCTCGTGGAGGCTGCGCAGGCCTGGGGAGATCTCGTCGCGCGCGCGACCGATCTTCGGCCAGTCCCCGATCGTTTCAAAGGCGTGATGCAGCTTGGCGAGGTAGCGCTTCATCTGCGGCTCGCCCCATTCCTCTCGTCCTTGAACGCCGATGTTCACCAGGTCCAGGACGGCCGCTTGGCGGAGTTGAAAGCTCATGCAGGGTCACCGTTTCGGCGTCCTTTCGATCTCGTCGAGGACGCGCTCGAGGCTGTAGCTCTCCGCGATGGGGCTGCGCCGTGCTTCGTCGAGCGCCTCCCGCAACGTGGCGAGCTTGGTTTCTCGCTCCTCGAAGAGACGCAGAGCAGCGCGCACGACCTCGCTCACCGAGCCGAAACGACCCGAGGCGACTTGCTGGGCGGCGAACTGCGCAAAGTGCTCTCCGAGCGCGATGCTTGTGGTTTTGTTGCTCATGGTCCGTGCCTTGCCTTGTCCGTCTTGCGTTGCGTCTGGCGCTTTGGCGCGGCGCGCGGGCTCTGAGGGCGCTGGCGACTGGCACTTTGGCTCTGCGGCTGGGTGCAAGATCGGTGGTTACCAAAATCTAGTAAATCGCGGACCTGGTCGCTACCAAATGTTGGTAATAGGCGGCCGCAATGGTGCTCTCCGGCACATATCAGGCCAAGCGGGCGGGTACCCGGTCTCGAGCGATCCCAAAAAGCGGCGAGTTGCCGGGCGCTTGACGGGGGATCGGGGAACTGATCTGCTGGGCCGGTCGCGGGCGGGACCCATAATGCTTCTTATGGGACCTTCCCAATGCCTGCGGCGCCGCGATCGCCATGGACACCCACGCCCTCGTATCCCGTCCCAACACGTCCCATAACGTTTCTGTCCTTCCTGAGGGGGACTTTGCGCCGCTCGCCGCGCTCGTCGGCAGCGCGCCCGAGGACCACGCCTCCATGGCCTGCTGGGCGGCGCGTCACCTTGAGGCCGAGGCCATGGCCGACAACACCCGCGCCGCCAAGGTCCGCGACCTCTCGGCGTTCATGCAGTGGTTCGCCCGCGAGAATGGGCACCTCATGATCGAGGACTGGCTGCCACGCGACACCCACGGCTATCTCGGCCACCTGCTGGCGCAGGGCCGGGCGCCGGCGACCATCAATCGTCATCTCGCCACGCTGCGGCGCTTTGCGCGCTGGGTGCAGGAGCAAGAAGACGCGCCGTTTCGCTTTGGGCTGCCGACGCGCGGCGTGCGCGAGATCAGCGTCGACGAGGGCGACGCCAAGAAGCTCGAGGAGACCGACCTACGTGCACTCTTGAAGGCCGCCGACCGGCTCGTGCTCACCGATGAGAAACGAAAGAATGCGCGGCCACGGCGCAATCGCGCGGTGTTGCAGGTCCTGCTCGCGACGGGCCTGCGCGTCAGCGAGCTCGTCGGCCTGCAGCGCGCGCAATACGACGGGCGCTACCTGCGGGCCGTTCAACGCAAAGGCCGCCGCGTCCAAGATGTTTTCATCTCCAAAGAAGCGCGCGGCATGCTCGACGACTACCTCACCAATGAGTGCGGGTGCGAGAGCGGGGCGCTGTTTTGCGGTCCCAAAGGCGACGCGCTCGATCGGCGCCAGGTCCACCGGCTCTTGAACAAGCTCGCCGCCGATGCCAGCAAGTACCGCGCGGAGCCGCTGCGAATTCATCCCCATCAGCTGCGGCATTCGTTTGGCTGGCGCGTGCGCCAGAAGACGGGCTCCGACACCGAGACCGCGGCGCTGCTCGGGCACACGGGCCTGCAGTACGTCGGGCGCTACGCCCGCAACGCGCAGGCCGAGCGCGAAGCCGTGCTCGAGCAGATCGGAACCCAGTGACCAGGTCGCTGGGCAAAATGGCCATCTTCCGAGGACCGCCAAAAAGACTCGCTCGGACCAAGAAGCGAAGCCCCTTGTTTTCTGGGGCAGGTCGCGCAGAACGCGAGCGCGCCGCAAACACTACCTTTCGGCGGTCCCCCGCTATACCCGAACCGCACCCTCACGCGCCATGGCCACCATCGAGCTCCGACTCATCGATCCCAAGCGCAACGCATTCCGTGTCTACGCCATCGCCGAGGGCACGACGCTGTTCGGCGAGCGCTGCCTCGTCATTCGTTGGGGGCGCATCGGCCGGGCGCACAGTCGCACCGAGGTGTTCGACTCGGACTTCGCGCGTGCCGAGCGCAGGGAAGAGCTGCTCGAGCGGCGGCGACAGCACGGATACGAGATCGTTGGGCAGCCAAGTTTGTAGCCCTTCGAGGGCTCGCTCGTAGTCCCGTGACGCCGTGTGGGCCTCGGCGCTGCCCTGCACGACCGCCATCAGGTACCCCATCACCGCTCGCCTTTTTGGCGAGATCGAACTGGCACTCCGCCCCGCACGACATACGGTAGTTGCGCAATGCGTTCTGTGCTGAGCTTCCTGATTGCTCTCGTCGCTTGCGCCGCAAACGCGCAAGCACAGTCAGCTGATGATGTCGACCGGTTCACCGACAAGGGCCGCATCATGGTAAACGGTTCCATCGACGGATACTGGTCCAACGACGAGGCATTTAATCGCCGAAAGGCTTTTTCGGACTGGGAGTTCTCGGCGTGGCCGCGTGTCGTGTACTTCGTGGCCGACCACATCGGCATCGGCTTGGGTGCTGGCGGGGGCGTGTTCGTCGACACCTGGAACAGCTCGCGTGATCGATCGCGCTACGCGGGTGCCTTTTTGGCGACTGTTATTGAGCTCCCGCTTTCGGAGCGCGTGAGCATCATCCCGATGATCGATGCCGGATGGGTTCGAAGGTGGACCACCACGCAGCCAATACCACCAGACGAGGTGAACTTGATCGAGAGGCGTCATTTCTATCGTCCCTGGAAGACCGATCGGCACGTTCTCCGCGCCTCGCTGGATCTTCCGCTGGCCTTTCATGTCTCGTCATCGGTGGCGATCGGACTCGGCCCGCAGTTGGTCTACGAGCGGACGATCGCGGCAGAAGACAAGAAGCACGTGCAGACGGTTCAAGTGCCGGCCGGAGTGGCGGCAGCGGCCCCGGAAGAGACGGGAAGGCTAGTCAAGGACCGTGTCCGCATTGGGGCGAGCACGTGGATTGGCTTCTCGTTTTGAGGAGAAGGGCCTATCCCTTCCAGACTTCAACAAAATCGATCCCTGAAACTTTCGCGCCCTGCACCGCCCTCACGAAAGCGTGATCCACATAGATCGCTTTGCTTTGTGGGATGCGAAAAACATGAGCTGCGGGGAGAGCCTCTGGATTGAAGACGTGCTTCGCGATCTTCATCACCCGACCACTGCTTCGAAAGCGAACCACTTCCGATGCGCTCTCGTTGAGAGCGTCTATCTTCGTGGTTGGGGTCCAGAGAGCAAGCGCCTGCTCTTCGCACAGGAGTGGAAGCTGCTCACCACCCGACAAGACATCTCGCAGAGCGACCAATGCCGAATCCTTCATGACGAGGACGTTGGCGCCGAACCATGGGATGTCGACGGGGGTCAGCTTGCGCCCCTCTGACTCATGGACGATTTCCACACGAATCGGTTTCCATGCTTCGAGCAGCGGAGCCCCATCTATCTCTTGAAACCGATCCATCCCTTCGTCGTCGCAGGGCATAACCCACTCGCAATCATCTGTGGGTTCCAGCAAGTAGATCTGACGACTCATGGCAACCGTCCAGCTTGCAGCTCCGTGCGGATATAGTCGAGCGCGTCCAGGACTTCGTCCTTGGTTGCTGCCTGTGTTAGCAGCTTGTTCACTGCAGCATAGTACTTGTTGGTGTGCAGCGTCGAATGAACAGCGGCGCCGGTCGGATTCACTGCAGCTTTGTTTGCTGGCAAGAACACGCCATTCACAGCATCGTCAAGCCCGATCTTGAACCTGGCAAGCACTCTGCGCGCTGGGTCCGCAAGCTTTGCTCCGCCAGCGACGATGTGGTGGGCGACAGTCTCGGCAGGTTGGGCGGTGCCGGATTGGATGAGCGCAGAGGCAAGTCTCTTGGCCGAAAAAGCAGCTCGAGACGCCGCCGCCGCCCGAAGAGAGCCCACCGTCACAGTCCCCGGACCCCCTGATCCGATCCCCGGAACAGGCAGCGAATCGACCAGACGAATGACGAAGTTCTTGGCTCCCGACGCGCCTCTTGCAGCCGCGGAGACGGTTGCGCGTATCGCGTTCCCTCCCAGCGCAATGGCTGAGCGGCTTGCGGCAATGGTGGCTGTCGCAAAGGCGCGCGGGTTGGTAAGCAGCGTACGCCAGCCCCCGGGGCTGATGATGCTGCCCCAGAAGCCTGCTTGATAGGCGGTCGAGTCGTGGTTGACGTACTGATCGAGGCCAAGCTCTTCCTGAAGCCAGCCGCCCGCGCCGAAGCTCACCGCCTCGCCCCAGCCGGTGACGGTATCGCCCACCCGGTTGAGGATGACGAGCTGGTTTCGATCGATGTAGTCCACGGCGTCCGAGACCAAGCTGCTTTCTCCCTGGCTCGTCGTAGCGGGGGGAGTGGTCCCGGTGCTCTCGCGACGAGAGAGATAGGCATCTTTGGCGCGACCGGCCCAGGCGATGTAGCCCAGGCTCAGGTTTTGGTCGTTCTCCGTGTCAGCGGGCGGCTTGGGATGGGGTCCGGGTCGCGTTTCGAAACCCGTGGGATCTACGAGATTGAGCGGGTTGTTCCAGACGTAGCTGTAGCGGTTGAGAGACTCGGCATTGAACGGGTCTTGCACGAGCGGATCGGGCGTGAGGAAGCGTCCGACGACCGCATCGTAATAGCGGCCGTGCATGTCGATGACGTCCGCACCGGACTCAATCTCGTGCCCGGCAAAGAAGGCGTTGCGCTCCTCACTAGGCTGTCCGAACGGCGAATACCGAAAGCGCTGCGTCTCGCCCCTCGAGTTGCGCGCGAGCGCGACGGATCCCAACCGGTCGCGGTGGAAATAGGTCGTGATGTCGTCGCCGTGCAAGCGGCTTACGCGTGCGATCTCTTGGCCGTTTGCAAAGACGGAGTATTCGGCGCTCTTCACTGCGGCGGCGCCAATGCGTGTCGTCTTTTCGCGGTAAGCCCCGGCGTAGCGCGTGATCACGTCGCCGTCTTGCTCATCGGTCCAAGCGCGTCGCTGCTCAGCGTCATAGCCCAGCCGCAACGAGCTCGACTCTTCGCCCTCAGGGGCGAGCGTCGTGATGCGAGACGGCAGGTCGAAGCTCGTGTACTCGAACTCTCGCGCGGTCCCGTCTGGCGACGTGCGGGAGCGAACGCGGCCGAGCGCGTCGTACAAGAACGAGTAGCCCGAGTCCGTCGCCGCGATGGCATGCGGTCCGCCGAAGGCTTCCGCATGATCATAGTGATAGGCACCGTGATCGTCGCGGCGCGTGAGGTTGCCGATGCCGTTGTAGTTGGCGCTCCAAAGCAAGTCCCCGCCTTCTTCGGGGTTCCAGCTTGCTCGCACCTCCTTGAGCCTGCCAACCCGGTCGTAGACGTAGCCTTCGACCGTTGCGTTGTGCGAGGTCCACTTCAGGTTGCCGGTTGCGTAGTAGTGATATGTCGTGGAGTCGACCGTTTCGTCGTTCTCGTGGCGCCCGATCTCCCGCACCTGATGATCGGCGCCGGAGTAGAGCCACGATTCTTTGATTCCGTCGCCCCACTGCGTTCGC
>CBFGRJ010000307.1:0-8815 GCA_965651135.1 uncultured Myxococcales bacterium | reverse complement strand
CGGGTAGCCATGTACGGAACGGATAACCGCTGAAAGCATATAAGCGGGAAGCCGGGCTCAAGATTAGGTGTCCCTGCCATTAGGCACTAAAGGCCCCTTGTAGACTACGAGGTTGATAGGCTGGGTGTGGAAGCGTAGCAATGCGCGGAGCTAACCAGTACTAATAGGCCGTGCGGCTTGACCTTATTCTCTAAGGCAACCATCTGAGTTGGCGCCCGGAGTCCGGGCGGATTCGTGTACGAACACGGATCACGTTCAACATCAGCGCAGCAACAGAACGCTCGCTAGAACAGTTCGCATTTGTGACGCCCACCGTTTTCCGGTGGTGATATCGAAGAGGCCATACCCGATCCCATATCGAACTCGGAAGTCAAGCTCTTCGGAGCCGATGGTACTGCAAGGGCGACCTTGTGGGAGAGTAGGACGCTGCCGGGCTAATTCCCACCCCGAGCTTCTCAGGAAGCTCGGGGTTTTTTTTTGCCCAGAAGGCTTCGACGCCGCCACGCGGCACCTACATTTCGGCTGCAAATTGCACGCTGGTCGGCAGTTTCGGCTGGCGTTCCCCGCGAAAATGTTACCCTGCGCCAATGCGTAAGGTTCGTGTAGGGGCTTGCTTTCGCTGGGGGAGCTGGCTCGGGCTAAGCCTGGCTTTGTTGGCGACCGCAGGGTCTGCCAGGGCACAAACAGAAGAAGAAATCGCCGGCGCCCGTTCGGCGGCGACGCAGGGCGCGAAAGCATTCGAAGCGGGCGACTATACCAAGGCGGTCGACCTGTTCGAGCGTGCCGAATCCCTGGTGCACGCGCCTCCTCACTTGTTGTTCATGGCGCGCGCCCACGAAAAGCTGGGTCACCTGGTCACGGCTCGCGAGCTGTACAACAAGATTATCCGAGAAAATCTGGCCGCCAACGCGCCCCAGGCGTTCCGCGACGCACAGGAGAGCGCCCGCGACGAAATCCAGAAGATCGAGCCTCGCCTGTCAAGGCTCACGCTTTCGGTGACCGTACCCGCGGGCGTGGCAGCCGTCGTGACGATGGATGGCAAAGAGGTCCCGTCGGCGCTGTTGGGCGTGCCGCGACCGGTGGATCCCGGTCCGCACGATATCGAGGCGAAGGCGGACGGCTACTACCCTGCGCAGCAGAAGGTGGTGTTGGCCGAAGGAGGGTCGGATTCCATCACGTTGACGTTGGAGCCCGATCCCAATGCGCCGACAGCCGCTCCCGAGCCGGCTCCGAACGACGCCCCCTTGGCGGCAGAGCCCGCTCCCACCGCACCTGCGATGCCCGAAGACTCCGGCACTGCTCCGGGTACCTCTCAGGGCGGCAACTTGCGCGTGCCGGCCTATGTCGCCTTCGGTGTCGGCGCCGTCGGCTTGGGCGCGGGAATCGTCTTTACGCTGCAGTCAGCGGGCAAGCGCTCCGATGCCAATGACGTCTTCGCCGAGTGCCAGTCGCGCGGAGTCGATGGTCAGTGCAAGGTCGAAGACCCCTTGTCGCGCAAGGTGGAAGATCTGGACGATCAAGCCGGCTCGGCTCGAACCATGGCGATTGTCGGCTATGCCCTCGGCGGCGTCGGAATCGCGGCAGGAGTGACGCTGCTCCTGCTCGACCGCTCGGGGAGCTCGAGCGCCTCGCAACCGAGAATCACTCCGTGGGTTGGCTATCAATCCGCAGGGGTCACGGGCACCTTCTAAAGCAAACACGGATCAGGGTACCAAAGAGGCGAGTTGCTTATGTTGCTACAGATGATGCGCTGGGTCGGTTTGCTGGCTTTTTTGGCGCCGTGGGTGGTTGCCGGGTGCGCCAGCGGCGATGCTCCCCTGGATGAAGCAGCCCCGGCGGAGCTGGGTCAGTCGTTGTTCAAACCACCGGTTTGCCTGTGCTCGAACAATGGCTTGAAGGCCGAAGTCACCTGCGCTGACACCTGTTTCGAGAAGTCAGCTGTCAAGTGCGGTAGCTCATCGAGCCCCTGCTACGCCGTGTGCCAGTACGAGAAAATGAGCTCTGCTCCGGGGGATGAATGCCGCGCTCTCGATCTGGCGGGACGCGAATATGCTGGTCGCTGCGCCACGGCCGGCGTGAGCCCCGCGAACCTGCCGGGCTGTTGCCCCGGGTGCCTGACGGTAGTCAGCAAGGCTGAGGTGATCTGTTCCGCCGGCAACGATGCCGCGGCGTGCGGTAGACCCGGCGGGGAATGCAAGCGGTGTGAAGACAAGAGCGCCACCGATTGCTGGGTACCGCTTTGCAAAGAGGGCGCCTGTGGAGAGCAACCTGCGCCGGTGGGTCAGGCTTGTGAGACCGCAGAAGGCGTCAACGGTCGCTGCGCTCAGAAGGGCGTTTGCTGCCCCGGTTGCCTGACCGCCGATGGCACTTGCGTGAAGGGCGGTGAACCCGCAGCGTGTGGTCTGGGCGGCGCCAACTGCAAGGTTTGTGACTACAAGAATGCCTGCCAGCCCGAGACCTGCGAGAAGGGCCAATGCGTCGACGACAAGCCGCTCAACTGCGACGACGGGAACCCTTGCACCAGCGACAGCTGCGACTCGGACAAAGGCTGCCAGTACACGGTCAACGAAGGGCAGGACTGCAATGACGGCAATGGCTGCACCACGAGTGACAGCTGCAATGCGGACGGCAGCTGCTCTGGCAAGCCCGTGGTGTGCGACGACGGTAACGACTGCACGCAGGATGCGTGCAATGCGGGCACCTGCGAGTTCACGCCCGTAGAAAACGGTACTTCCTGCGACGACGGGAGCTCATGCACCGAGAGCACGAGCTGCCAATCCGGCGTGTGCACCGCGGATTCGGCGACCGTTTGCCACGACACGACCAACCCCTGCGTGACGAGCAGCTGTGGCGACAGCGGGACCGAAGAGTGCACACAGATCAACCGCCCCGACAACACGCCGTGCGACGATGGCAATCCGTGTACGACCGGCGAAGTTTGCCAAGCGGGCCAGTGCGGCGGCGGTGCCGATACCGATTGCGACGACAACAACGTCTGCACCGACGACTCGTGCGATCCGGTCGACGGTTGCACCTACGAAAATACGACCGGCGAATGCGCCGATGGTGACCTTTGCACCACGAATGACCGCTGCCAAGGTGGCGCCTGTGTGGGTGACGCCGTCGAGTGCGTGGCTCGCAACGAGTGTCATCGACAGGGGCAATGCGACGCCGCGAGCGGGCTTTGCTCCGTGCTGCTGTTGCCGGATGGCACCGAATGCGGCGAGGGTGGTGAGTGCGAAGACGGCGAGTGCGGGGGAACACCGACCACGGGCGAGGCCGGTGCGGCCGGCGCGGCCGGTGCGGCTGGCGAGTCGGGTACGGACGGAAGCGCTGGTGAGGGGCCAGGCTCTGGTGGCGATGGCGGAACCTCGAGCGGTTCGGGTGGCTCGGGCGGTTCGGGCGGCTCGGGCGGTACCGTCGGTGGTGTCGGCGCCGGTGGCACCTTCGGCGGGGACGCCTACGTCCGCGAGCCGAAGGGTTGCGATTGCCGCGCAGCGCCAGGCAGCGCAGCGCCCAGCCATCTCGCTGGGTTTGGATTCACGGGTCTGGGACTTTTGGCATTGTTCCGGTTCAAGCGTCGGCAGAGACGGGCTCGCTGATTCGCTGCCCCTTCCTTCGTGCTCGAGGCCTCCAGGCAGCGGGTCTCGGTGCGCTCGCTCTGCCCCTTGATTCGCCGTAGTCTGCGGAGTGCCCCATACTGAGGTTTCAATGGTGCAAGGAGCACTCCAGGCCGGGCTCAGGTGGGTGAAATCGCTGCACTTGCGCAGGCCTGGTCGCTGGTGGCTCGTCGGCGCGGCTTTGTTGGCGGCATGTGGTATCGGTGGTCTGCTGGCTCTCGAGCCCTTGATTCGCTCCGAAGCTCGCAAGGCTGCAGCCGAACGCGGCGTACTGCTCGCGGTGGGTGATGTCTCGCTGGGATGGGGCAACGTCACCCTCAGCGACGTTGGCGTGAGCTTGAGCGGGGCGGACGTGGTGCGAGGCGAGCTGCGCAAGGTGCGGGTCGAATGGGGTTTCGGGCTGACGCCGCGAGCGCTCAGTGCCGAAGGCGGCCGATTGGTGCTCACGGGTTCCGTGGAGCGCATGAAAGAGCAGCTCGCTCGCTGGCAACAGCAGCGCCCGCGAGCTACGGGTGGCGAAGCGACGAGCTCGGGTATGGCGCTGTCCGCGCAGGGGCTCGACGTGGTCTGGGAAAATCCGGGAGCCAAAGCCCCGCTCGGTACTGCCACGGGGCTCCGCTACGCTCGCTCGCCGAGCGGTGCCGAACAGCTCGCGATGGACAGTCTAGCCCTGAGCCACGCGGCAGCGTCGCTTTCGGTGGCCAACGCGTCCGTCCAGCTCGAACGGGCCTCGGGGCAGCGCGTGCTCAAGCAGCTCTCCGCGGGGCGAGTCGATGCCACGCTCGCCCTATCGGACTTGAGCCCGTCGCACCCGGGAAAGCCGGGAGCCTCGGCCAAGGCTGCGAAAGGCCCGACCTCGCCCGATCAGGCGGAGCGCCCGGGCTCGCGTCTGGTTCACCTGCTTCCCGAGCTCGACGCGGGCCGCGGGGGGCGACTGCGCGCCGTCGTTTCGGAGCTCGCCAAGCTCGCCCAGGCAAAGCTGCCGCCAGCGTCGACCATCGACCTCGACCAGCTTCGTTTGAATCTGGTGCACGAGGACCAGAAGCTTCATCTCGGGCCCAACAGATTTCGCCTCGAGCGCTTCGCCGATCGCGCGGAGCTGGCACTACTGCCCGGTGGTGCAGACCAAACGTCGCCGCTCACCCTGAAGCTCAGTCTCCCCTTCGGCGCCCGAGCCGTGAAGCTCGGCATCGAGGGTGGACCCGCTAGTCTGGCCGCGCTGGGTGTCGAGGAGGGAGATTTCAGCTTGCGCGAGGTGCGCCGCTCCGAGCTGGCCATGAGCGGTGAGCTCATTCTAAGTCCCGGGGGCGAGTCGCTCAGCGTGGTGGGTGACGGGCGCTTGGCTCCGCTCACCTTCGAGAACCGTTCGCTCTCGCAGCAGCTCCTGCGAGGCTCGGCCCTGAGTTGGAACGGCAAGGCCCGCGTTCAGCTCGACGGGAGTCGCTACGAGATCGAGCGCTTCAGGTTCGCACTGGGCGAGGTGGAGCTCAACGTGGCCGGCAGCATCGAGAAACATCCGGGTCGCGTGACGGCCGACCTGCACGGCGGGATTCCGCTGGCATCTTGCCAAGCGCTCTTGGAATCAGCGCCGGAGGGACTGCTGCCGTTGCTCAAGGGCGTCAAGTTTGCCGGCACCTTTGCGTTGGATGCAGCGGTGGCCTTCGACACGCAAGACCTGTCGAAAATGCGGGTGAGGTGGGATTTCAAGAACGAGTGCCGCGTGACCGAGGTGCCGTTGGAGCTCTCACCGCGGCGCTTTCGCAACGCGTTCAGAATGCAAGTCAAAGACGTCACCGGTCGCGTCGTCAACATCGAGACCGGCCCGGGTACTCCGGGTTGGACGCCCTACCCCGGCATTTCTCCCCACATGGAGACCGCCGTGCTGATTTGTGAAGACGGTCGCTTCTTTCGGCATCAGGGTTTCGACCGCGAAGCCATCGAAAATTCGATCAAAGAGAACGTCAAGGCGGGACGCTTCGTGCGCGGCGCAAGCACCATTTCGATGCAGCTGGCCAAGAACCTGTACCTGAGCTTCGACAAGACGCTGTCGCGCAAGCTGCAAGAGGCGGTCTTGACTACGCTGCTGGAACAAGAGCTCACCAAAGAAGAGATGATGGAGCTCTACCTCAACGTGATCGAATATGGGCCCGGCATCTACGGGATCGCGGCCGCGGCGAGGCACTACTTCGATACTACTCCGGCGGAGCTTTCTCTCGGTCAATCGCTGTACCTGGCGTCCATCTTGCCCAATCCCGCGCAGCAACATTTCACCGAAAGCGGGCTGTTGAGCGAAGGCTGGTCCAATTATCTTCGCCGCCTCATGCGCATTGCGGTCAAGATTGGCCGCTTGAGCGAAGCCGAATACGAGCTTGCCCTCGACGAAGAGGTGCGCTTTGGCATGCCCAGCACGCGTTCGACGGGCGGCATGTTCCTGGGGGCACCGGACGTGGACGAAGGTGGGTTTGGCGACTTCGACGACGAGTCCACGTTGCCACTCGCGCCTTGAGCGTTCACTTTTCGCCCAAGGCTCGCAACCGCGCGAAAAACTTTTGAAGCTCCGCCACTGCCTCGCTACTGCATAGTCCTGAGGTGACGGCGAACCGGTGGTTCAGGCGCGCGTCTTGCGCTAGCTGAAACAGGCTATCGATAGCCCCGGCTTTGGGATCGCGCGCGCCGTAGACCAGTCGCCCGATACGCGCGTTCACCAGAGCGCCGGCGCACATCGCGCAGGGTTCGAGCGTGACGTAGACCGTGGTCGCCTCTAGTCTCCAGTGACCTTGACGCTTGGCGGCTTCACGGAGTGCGACGATCTCCGCGTGGGCCGTCGGGTCGCCATCGATTTCACGCCGGTTGTGAGCCTTGGCGAGTAGGGTTCCGTCTTCAGCGACGACCACGGCGCCAATGGGAACATCGGCGTGCTCGGTGGCGCTCACGGCTTCTGCGAGGGCGATTCGCATCCAGTATTCGTCGCTCTGCATGGGGTTCAAACCTTCGCTGGAGGACCTGGATTGGGCAAGGCGATTTCCCAGCTTTCTATGGGGCAGACCTGCGGTACACTAGTAGCGCCCCATGGAAGCGGTTGCCGGCGATCCGGAAAGCAAACACATCGCGCAGACTTATTGGGACGTGGAACTGCGCAAAGATGGCATCGTGTGGCTTGCACGGCGACCAGAGCCCTACCCTTCGATTGCCCAGGTGCACCGATCGTACGACGACTTCTTGAAGGTGGTCGATGACTGGCTGCTCGATCGGCGCATCAAATCCGGGCAGCTCGGCACCAAGGCGCGCACTCCCATGGCTTGGCTGACCGATATGCGCAACGCGCCGGACCTGCGCAACGATCCAGAGTTCGAGGCTGCGGTCAAAGAGCGCCGCCCCGAGTTGCTCGAACGCTCGCCTGCCATTGGCGTGTTGGTGAAGACCAGCGCCGGTCAAATGCAGCTCAACAGGATCACTCGTGAAGACCGAGGCGTCATGGGTGTCTTCAGTGATCCTGACGAGGTCGTCAGTTGGCTCAGGGCACGGATGCGCGAATCGTTTCCAAAGCTTTGACTGAAACTAAAGCACGGTGCTGATGGAGTACTCGCGCAACCCCTGCGGTGTGCGAATGTCGATGTCATCGCCCGCACGACGCCCGAGCAGGGCCCTACCCACTGGCGACTCCGGCGTGACCACGGTGAACGAGGTGCCGCCGAGCTCGAGCCTCACGCCACCGCCAGCAGGGGCCAGCAAATACCAAACGGAGGCGCTCTCGTCTTCCAGCTCGACGATGGCTCCCAATGCTACCGGCGCGTCTGGAGCGAAGGCGCGAGGCACCAGGGCATTGATCTTCGAGAGCGCTTGTTCCAGCTCGACGACGCGCTGCGCTTGTCCGCGGGCCAAGTAAGAGGCTTCGAGGGCTCGGGTGTCTTTGTCATTTTCCGGCTTGCTCTCCTCGTGGGTCGCGCCGGCCTGGGTCTGCTGCTGTGCGGTGCGAGCCGAACCGAGGTCGACCTCGAGCTGGGTCGCGAGAGCACGCAGAGCCTCGAGTTTGTCAATCACGGCGTGCATGACTCTGTCACGCACCTGGCGCGACTTCTAGCGGCATGGGGACTTGTCAGGGCACTCGGTCGCCTTAAGTTAAGAGCGCTGGGCACGTTCCACCGACGCCAAAGGCGGCGATGAAGGCCTGCTCCCGCGTGAGCGGGGCATGAAATTTGCGGTTCAGAACGGCCTCAGTGAAAGGCGCGCGAGATCGATCGCGCGCCTTTCTGCATTTCGCGTAGGTTCGCAATAGGCATAGGGCTTAAGCCTTCGGCCGGGAGGAACGTATGCGACGTCATGTCCAACGATCGCCTGTTTCGCGCCCTGGCCGGCGTGGCGCAGAGCGGGGACTTCAACGTGCCCGCCTACCCCGCGGTAGCGTTGCGCCTGCGCCAGATTTTGGCCAACCCGAACTACGAGCTGTCCGAAGTGGCGGAGACGGCTTCTGCCGATCCAGCCCTGGCGGCTGTGCTGTTGAAGGTTGCCAACTCAGCTTTTTATGCTCGCAAGGGGCCGCCCATCACGCACTTGACGGACGCGGTGAATCGCATCGGTGCGCGCTCCGTGTCGTCGATCGTGTTGGCCGCGTCCGTGTCTGCGGCAGCTACGTTGCCAGGCCCGCTCGTGGATATCAAACATCGCGTCTGGCAGCGTTCTTTGTACAGTGCCCTGATCTGTCAAGGGCTTGCACGGAAACGATCGCTCGACCCGAACGACGCTTTCTTGGCCGGGCTGTTGCACGGCTTTGGTCGATGCGTCGCAGCCACCTGTCTCGAGCACTTGTTCAGGACCCATCGCCCCGACCGGCCGTATACGGTGCAGCAGTGGCTCGACGCTATCGAACCGCACCGAGCCCGGCTCGCGCAGGTCGTCGCAAAGAGCTGGGAGCTTCCAGCGCTCATTGCCGAGGCGTTGGGGGTGGTGCAAAGTCGACCGACGGCTCTAGGCTCTCTGGTTGATTCGGCTGATCGAATTGCCGAGGCTCTGACGCGCGGCCACGACGTCTTGGAGCACCCCGCAGAGTTTGGCGTGACCCCCGCTGAACAGCCGGCGTTCGCACGACTCGTGCCCCAATTGGCCGAAGCGGCCGATGCCATGATCGCCGAGCGACGCGCGCCCGTGGCAGTGAGCCCTGCTATCGCCAAGCGCTCTGCCATCGCCGAGCGCCCTGC
>CBFGRJ010000306.1:0-8853 GCA_965651135.1 uncultured Myxococcales bacterium | reverse complement strand
AGAAGAGGGTCTACCATGTCGAAACGGCTCGCTACCGGCTGCTCGAGCAGCGCACCTTCGTGGCTTCTGCTGCTGAGCTTACTGGTCAGCGGCTGCGAGAATCCGGACCGCTGCAAGAGCAAACCCGATTGTCAAAAGTTGGGCAAGTGCAGCGTCGACGAGCGGGGGGCCTGCACGGTCGCCTCGAGCTCGGACTGCGAGGCTTCCGAGGCCTGCAAGCTTCATGGCAAGTGCAGCGCAAAGGGCGGCGAGTGCGTCGCCGCTAGCGATGCCGACTGTCAAAAATCGGCAGATTGCAAACAAACCGGCGCCTGCAGTGCCTATCAAGGCAGCTGCCAAGATCCGGGCAAGACCGTGCACGCAGAATGCACCAAGAGCTGCGCCAGCGATGGGTTGTGCGTGATGCAAGGCGGCACTTGCGTTGCCGTTTCCAAACGCCACTGCAGCGGGACCTTCGAGGATACCCCCGAACCGGAGAGCCCGTGCGGGCGGCTGGGTCACTGCAGCGTGGAGCAGGGGCGCTGCGTCGCTGGCTCCGATGCCGACTGTTCGCAGGCCGCGATCTGTAAAGCTCAGGCACAATGCACGGCCTCGAGTGGGCGCTGCGTAGCCAACGAAGAAGCCTGCAAGAACTCGCAAGCATGCGCCAAAGACGGGAAATGTGGTGTCATTGACGGCGTCTGCGCTGCCGTGAGCAGCAAAGACTGCCGCGAAGCGCTGCGTTGCAAGCTCGAAGGAACCTGTTCGGTCAAAGACGGCGCATGCATTGCAGCTTCTTCGGCCGACTGTCAGCGCTCCAGCAACTGCAAGACAGTCAACCACTGTACAGCGCAAGACGGCGTATGCGTGAGCAGCGGCAAGCGGGAACGCCAAAGCTCCGAGCCACCCGACAAGGTCGGCTCGACCACGATCAAGAGCTTGTTCGGGAATTAGTCGCCGGCCTTGGCCGCTTTGGCGGTGCGCTCGCTTTCGGCACGTTCTGCCTCGGCTTTGCGTGCCTCGGCCTCTTGCCAAGCCTTTTCCCAGGACTTGTGATTGAACTCGAGCTCCAGCTCCGCGGTCGTGGTCTTGCCTGCTTCGACCGTGATGTCGCGCTCCGTGGTCAACATGGCAGCGGGCAGCAGCGCATTGAGCTTCACCTTCCCCACCGGCACGTTCTTGATTTCGAACTTCCCGTCCAAACCGGTCACGTCGAAGGTCGGGTAAGCCACCACTAGAACCTCGGCGGTCGCGAACGTGCGCATACTGTCAACTAACACGAATCGACCTGGGCGCTGGGGATACAACCGGATCGGTTTGCCACCAGGCGTGACCACCAGCTGCGCAGTGCTTTTGGCTCCAAGCAATTCCGGCACGTAGGCACGCGCATCTTTGCTGACCACGTCCAGCCCTTGTCCGAAGGTGAGCCCGACCGTTCTGGTGCCAAAGGCGCAGCCGCTGGCCTCGACGACCTGTTCGTCCGTCGGAGCAGGCACATACCCCTGATAGCCCGTGACGGCGACGAACACATCGGCCACGCTGCGCATCAGACCTTCGCGAAACAGCTTCTTGTAGGTCTCGCGAGCAGCAAGGCATTCCTTCGGAATGGATGCGATCCACTCTGCTTTTTCAGGCGCCGGGTCACCGGTGATCGCCACCGTGCCAGCGACCGTTCCCGTCGGTCCGCTGTAAGCGGGTTCACGTTTGGGATTGACGACCTTTTCGACAGTGCCGGCCGGCAACGGAACACCTCCAGCAATGCGCGCGATCGGTTCGGCCGAAGGAGCTGGGCGCGCAGCGGACGCCGCCGCAGAGGCCACGGTCTTCTCGGGTTCCTTGGAGCGCTCGCACCCAAGGGGCGAGCTAGCCAAGGCGAACACCAGAAACATTGGGCCCAACTGGCGGATGCTTGGAACAGTGGCCGAGCGCCTGGCGGAATCAGAGCAAGTCCTCATGCGTGGTCCACGCGGTTTAGCACAGCGCGGCCCGCTCGCCTGAGTCGTTCCGGGACTCGGCCCGTCGGCCGCTGACTCCGCCGCTAGCGCGCACCCACACTTGAACGCATCGGTCACCCTGTTCAGACTGGGTCGCTGCCACGATGCAATTCGCACCCTCTCGCTTCGCCCTAGTCTGCCGTTGGGCAGCTCTCGCCTGCTGCGGCGCGGCGTGCGACGACTCGGAGCCTCAACAGGCGCCCGCTGCTTCAGCCTCGGCACGAGTCGATTCAGCGAACTTCGGGCTCGATGTGCTGGCGGTGAGGGACTGTGAACCGGAGCCTCATGTGAAGCTCGAGCCGGACGAATTGCTACTGGGTGTCCGCGTCGAAATCGAAGCGAAGCTCGATGGTGTGCCGCAGAACTACTACTACGCGCAACTGCTCGATTCGGAGGACCGCGTCTACAGCGCCAGTTTCGACGGCTGCGAACCACGCCTAGCGGGAAGACCGTTGAAACGAGGCGAAACAGCTCGCGGCTTCATCAATTTCCGAATACCACGACGAGCGCACGGCATGACCTTGGAGTACGCGCCACGCGTCGCCAATTCAGAGAAGGCCCGTGGAGCCAAAGTATCGCGAGCCGTGGGGCGATAGGTCGTCATGCTCGGTGTAGGGCTGCGCTGCTCGTGCCTCTTGATGTTGTTGACGTGCTGCAAGCACGGAAAACAAGAACAGAGCCATAGCGCCAGCGCCGCCTCTGCGAGCTCGGTCGGAATACAAGCGCCTGTGCTGCCCTCCCTGCGCATGCCGGAGCACGAGGGCCCACGTTTGGGTCTGGCTCCCGAGCTTCACGCTGTGGGACAGCAAGCGGTCGCACGCGACTACACGATGAAGGTGCTCGAGGTCGCTCCATGCCAGGTCGAGCCGCACTTCGCGCCCAAGCCGGGGTACCTCAAGCTAGGAGTCGAAGTAGAGCTCGTCGGCACATCGACGCGCGCGGTGGCGGCCAATCCCTTTCTGGCGACTCTGGTGGACTCGGAACAACGCGACTATGGCGCTGATCTCGCTGGGTGCACCCCAACCTTGCATGCCACGAGGGTTACACGCGACCAGCGGGCACGGGGCATGATCACCTTCGAGATCCCCGAAGGCGCGAGCGGGCTCGTCATGATCTATGCTCCGTTCGTAGTAGGCGCAGGCAGCGAAACGCTGCACTTCTCGCTCGGTCGCTGAATCCCGTGCGCGGCGCCTCAGCGCATGCGATAGCGAGTCCGCCGAGCCGGACCGAATGGCTTGCAGCCCCGACTCACCATTCGGCGGATGATCGGCGTAAAATCTTCCTGCTGTAGAGAGTCGAAGTGCCGGCGCCGCACGCTACCGGTGACCGAGATGAAGCGCTCCCAATCGTGACCGCACTCTTGGAGCAGCTCGGCGAACTCGTCCTGACCGATATCGTAGAGCCGGGTACCGATCAGGGTAGCATTCGTGGGGATTTCCTCGAACCCCAAGCGTACGTACAACTCACGCATCACTTTCTGCTTTTTGATCAGCTTTTCTGTCACCGATTGGTCCGATGCATAGAGCGCCTCCAGCTCCACATAGCTTTTGGCCAGCAAGCGTTCGGCCTGCTCACCCTGCTGTACTCGCTCGAGGTAGGTCGAAAGCTGTTTCGAGCTGCTTCCGAAACGCTGTGTCAAGTAGCCGAGCGTAAGCTGGTCGCCCACGAAGCTCGCCAGGCTTTCGTTGTAGAACTGTTGGTCCGGGATCAACACCGTCGCATGAAGCGACTCGTGCAAAATGACGTTGACGAGATACCCGAGCGCATTATCGCTCTCGGTGAACATACTGGAGACGATGGGATCTCCAAACCAACCGCCCGTCGAGAATGCGCGCACGCCGCGCACGCTGACGTCCCATCCTTCACGTTGCAGCGATGCCGCGTGACGTCTGGCGGTTCTTTCGTCGAACCAGCCGAGACCAGGAAATGACCCGACGACCGGAAACCAGAACGTCTTGGGATAAAAAGCCAAGGGATGGCTGGCGTTGACGAACCACACCACATAGGGACGATTCAGAGCTACGAACTCGTCGTAGTTGTCGCTGATGGCAAGGCCGTTTTCCAATGCGTACGCTTTGATGTGTGGCACTTCGGAAAGCAGCTCACGCACCCGAGCTGGCATGCGACGATCGTTCATGGCTTCTGAAATGGGGCGCGCGGCTCGGTACAGTTCCCATTGCCCTTTGGCCGCGTGAAATACGAACTTCGGAGGTGCACCACACCCGCAAAAGAGCACCACGGCCATGCTGGCGAGGACGAGCCGGAACCAGGTCCGCACCGACCTACTGTTGCGCACAGCCTCACACCGCATCGTTCTTGGGGCTACCTGGGCACCTCGTGATCCACGGTGCCGGACAGCCTAGCACAAGAGTCGGTGGGGCAAAGCCGCGCGTCGCAGGCCCCGCACGAACCTGAGGCACTTTTGTGCGGTCCGCAGCGGTCAGAGCGGCCTCAGCATTAGTGAAATAGGAGAGATCGGGAGCCTTCATCCCACCTGCCTGTTACTTCACTGTCAACCGTCGTTGACGCGACAAACCGACGCTGGTCAAGAAAATCTTCGTTGAGCCGGCGCTAGCAGGCGTCATACTCAAGCGGCGGGAGCATTGATGTCAGGCGATACGAAGCCACCAGTCGGTGTCGAGCACGAGCCGGACTCGATCGATCTCGGGCATGAGAACGGTCGAGAACTGGTGGTAGAAACGCCCCTGCCGCGCTGCTTGACCCATGGCTCTCGGCTGAGCACTCGCGAAGTCGCCACCGAAGCCAATATCCCACCTGCTCCAAGGCTCCCGGATTTCGCCAGGGCGCCCGAAGCCGCGCGCAGCGACCAAAGCCGGGACAGCGACGCTCCGCCCTCATCGGACAAGGCCCTGGGCTTGCCCACCGATCGAGTGCTACCCGGTTCACCCGCGCTGGTTTCGACCTTTCGACCCAAGCCGCCGGTGCGCTCCTGCTACTCCCTCACCAGGGTGCTTCGCGAAGAACGCGTATATTGCCCGCCCGGGCGCTTGCCGGGTCGAAAACCTCGGCGCCGGTAGCCCCGCGGCGTGCCGGGTCAGCTTGCTTCAGCCTTTGCCGACGGTAGCCGCGTTGGCCATCATGAGGGACGTGTCGGGAACGAGCCCGAGCGCCAGCACGAACACGGCTGCGATCACCAGTGCGGTAGCGACGTAGCCCGAGCGCATGGGCGTCGCTATCGGAGCTCCCGGCGCCGGTTCACGCATGTACATGTAAACCATGACTCTGAGATAGTAATAGACACCGATGACACTATTGACGAAGCCGATGATGGCGAGCAGGTAGAGCTCCGCGTCGATAGCTGCCTTGAACACGTAGAGCTTGCCGAAGAAGCCAGCCGTGGGAGGCGTTCCCGCAAGCGAGAGCAAGAAAAACGAAAACGCCAGCGCCGCGGCGGGATGACGCCGACCGATGCCAGCGAGATCTTCGTAACTGGTGGCTTCGGCTCCGTAGCGCCCACACAAGATCAGGGCCCCGAACGCACCGACGGTCGAGACCGTATAGGCCAGCATGTAAAAGAGAACGCTGGCCTCGGCGTCTGGTGAGCGCATGGTGGCCACTACGCCCACCAAGGCATAGCCGGCGTGGGCGATGGACGAATACGCCAGCATGCGCTTGACCGAATCCTGTCGCCCGGCGACCACATTGGCGACGGTCATGGTGAGCACAGCCATCAGCGCCAGAGCCGGAGGCCAGCCCGCGCCCCAGCTCATCAGCCGTTCGTCGCCGAACGTCACCAAGAGCATCCTGAGCAGCACCGCAAAAGCAGCTGTCTTGACCGCTGCGGCCATGTACGTGGTCGTTGGCGTAGGCGCCCCTTCGTAGGCGTCCGGAGCCCACATGTGAAACGGTACGACGCTCACCTTGAAGCAGAGCCCGGCAAGCGTGAGCGCCAAAGCGATCAGTATGGTCGTGGTCTCAGTTGCGTTGTCGTCGCTGCCGAGCCCTGCCAACGCCTGTCCGATGCTCGCCAGGTCCGTGTGGCCCGTCACCCCATACAAGAGCGCCGAGCCGAACAGTAGCAGCGCAGCAGCGAAGCTACCCAGCAAGAAGTACTTCAGCGACGCCTCACTGGCGCGCGGACTGGTACGCCTGAGACCGACCATCGCATAGACCCCGAGCGACATGGTCTCGAGCGCCACGAAGAGGGTCAACAGATCGCCTGCAGCCGCAAGCGCTTGCGCGCCCACGGTGGAAAACAAGATCAGAGGGAAGAACTCGGTACGATCGATCTTGTACTCGGAGAGATAGCCGCCAGCCAACAAGGCCGACAGCGCACCGCCCAGGCAAAGCGCGAAGCTGAAGAAGAGGGTGAAACGATCGAGCACCAGATAGGGAGCCACCTGCTCGAGACCCTCGATGTTCTCGGGACCCACCAACCACACGGCAACGCTGAAAATGGCGCCCGCGAACAGAATGACCGAGGCGCCGAGCGAAAGCTCCTGCGTGCGGCCCGCACCAGCGTCGATGACCACGCCTTCCGAGCTGATGCCCTCGTCGCTGGCAGGTGAGCCGAAGGCCTCGGCAAGCATCAACAGCAGCGCTCCGAGCGCCACCGAGAGAATCGGAGAAAGACCCAGTAGGACGTCCATTATTCGCTGCCCTCGAGGTTCATGGCCGTTTCACTGGCCTTGGACCGTTGTTCGGGTGGCTTCGGGTAACCGCGATCGAGCGGCCCGCCCTTGCGAGACATCAGGCGAGCTTCCGAATTGTCTTCCATCGCGGCGAAAGCGCGCCTGCCCTCGACGTATCGGCTGAGCGTCGCATCGACGCCGGACACCGTACGGCTCAAGACGATGTTGGGAAAAAGCCCCAGAATGAAGACCAGCACGACCAGCGGGGCAATAGCCAAGGTCTCGCGCACATTGATGTCCGGCAAGTGTTCGTTCTTCGGATTGTTGAGCGGCCCGAAAAACATCTTCTGCACGACACTCAACATGTAAACCGCGGCCAAAATGACGCCCAGCGCCGCGAGAATGGCCTGCACGTGGGCATGCGAGCCCAAATACTTCGAGCTGAAGGTGCCCATGATCACCATGAACTCGCCCACGAAGCCGTTGGTCCCTGGCAACCCTATGCTCGACATGGTGATGATGACGAACAACGCGGCGTAGACGGGCATGACCTTGGCCAGGCCGCCGAACTCACGGACCAAGCGCGTGTGACGGCGATCGTAAATGACGCCTACCAGAAGGAACAGCGCACCGGTGGAGATGCCGTGATTGATCATCTGAAGAATGGCGCCCTGGATTCCAGACGCGGTCGCCGCAAAGAGCCCGAGCATGACGAACCCCATGTGCGCCACCGACGAGTAGGCGACCAGTCGCTTGACGTCGTCCTGCTTCCAGGCCACCAGCGCGCCGTACAGGATGCCCAGGCCGACGGCGATGCCCGCCAGGTTGGTGGCAGCGATACCCGCCGGACCTGCCAGCATCCCCATGCAGAACCTGATGTACCCGTAGGTGCCGAGCTTGAGCAACACCGCGGCCAGCACGATCGAGCCGCCGGTCGGGGCCTGCACGTGCGCGTCAGGCAACCAGGTGTGGAACGGAAACATGGGCACCTTGATCAAGAAAGCCAAGGCAAACCCGAAGAAGCAGAGCCAGGCCGCTGTTTTGGGCAGCGTCACGTGGCTCAACGCCAGGTAGTCAAAGGTGATGTAGCCCGCCAGCTGCTGATGGGTCCACACCATGTACAGAATGGCGGCCAGCATCATCATGCTGCCCATCATCGTGTAGATGAAGAACTTGTACGCCGCCTTGATGCGCTCGACCCCACCCCAAACGCCGATGAGGAGCAGCATTGGCACCAGCATCAGCTCCCAGAACACGAAGAACAGGAACAAGTCGAGCGCAACGAAAGCGCCAAGCATGGCGCCTTGCAGCAGCAAGTACGCCACACACAAATCCTTGATACGCTTCTTGATGGACCCGAACGACACGTAGGCGGCAATCGGGGTGGTCACCGTCGTCAGGATGACCAGCCACAAGCTGATGCCGTCCACGGCTACGTGGTACCGAATCCCCAAGCTCGGAATCCACTCGACGATGTGCTGATAGTGCCAGCCCCGATCCATGGGCCCGGACAGCAAAAACAGCGAAACAAACAGATCGAGGCCCAGCACCGCCAGCGTGAACCCACGCAAAAAGCGCGGCGACTGCCGGGGCATGAACAGGACCGCGACAGCGCCGGCGATGGGCAAAAACACGATGATGTCGAGCAAATGCGGCCACTCTTCGGCGGGCTGCGCCTGCGCGGACTCGCCGGGCCACAATCCCTTGAGCAAGAGCAAGCCGAGCGCAGCAATCACTCCCAGGCCGAAGCGCTCAGCCAAACCTTGACGACGCGGCACGAGCGCGCCCGCCAAGAAGACCAAAACGAACGGCAGCAGCTCGAAGAAGCCTTTGGCTGCAGGGCTCATTGCTCGCCTTCTTTCTGCTCGTCGCCCTTGGGCTCGGCTTTCTGCATGCGACCTCGCAGCATCTTGAGAATTTCTTCGGTCTGGCGATTGGCCCCCTCCGCCGGATTTTGCCCTGCGGGGACACCGCGCAACTTGCCGTCAGGCCCTTCGTGTACGTCGATGCGCGTGCTCGCCGGCACGCCCGATAGATCGGGCTTTGGCCGCTTCAGCGAGTATTCCTTCGACGCGATGCTGCCGAACGAGTTTCTGACCTCGAGCTTCACCGTGCGCTCTTCTTCTACATCCAAGTCGAAGCTCAGCTGGCGTTCACTGGTGAACTCTTCCTGTAGCTTCGAGGGGTCATCGGCTGCCGACGCCTCCACGAAGCGATAGCTGTAGCCGAAGCCAGGCGCCGCCGTGATCGAGTACCTACCCGTGCTGTGATCCGCGCTCACCTTGGCA
>CBFGRJ010000305.1:0-8887 GCA_965651135.1 uncultured Myxococcales bacterium | reverse complement strand
TCTTCTGGGGCGGCGTCTTCGCTTTCTTCGGCGCTTGTTTCGTCGCCTTCGGGAGGTTCCTCGGCCTCCACTGCGTCGGTCAAATCGGGGCGCGAAATCCCACGGGCGACCTTGAGCGCCTCGGAGATGGCCAGCGGCGGTGTGCCCGTCTCCTCGAGGGGCACCCAGTCCGCGTCGTCTTCCTCGAGCTGCATGATGATGGCCTCATCACTTTGCTCCGTATCTATTTTCGGCAGCGACCGCGCCTGGGCCTGCTGCTCGCGCCGCAACTCACGCGCTTGTTTCCACGCTTGCACGAAACGAGCGCACCACTGCTTGAGGTGCACCCAAAACGCTCGCGCCAGCACGATGATGCGGTCGCAAAAGCGAATGAACGAAAAGCTGCTGCGTTCGATCAGGATCAACAGCACGAGCGTCGACCCGACCAAGAACGAACCAGCCGCCGAGAACATGCCGCGCATCAGCTCTCCGAACAAGAGCCCCACGTTACCGCCCGCTGGAGCGCGCCCCATGACCTCGGCGTTCGGTAGGGCGACTTGCAGGAGCGATGCCACGATGATGAACACCACCAGGTCGCCGAACACGCGCACCGGGAGGTTGTCGACCGGCCTGCCCCGAATCAGCGGCGCTCCGATCAGGCCGAGCTCGAGCGGTAGCAGCCAACTGACGAGGCCGAAGCCCTGGATCAAAAACGTGGCGACAGCGCTCCCAACGGGGCCCACCCAATCGGGTCCGGTCAGCGAGGGGTCGTGCGGATCGAAACGAGCCGAAGCGAGCGCCAAGCAAAGAAAGGCGCTCGCCGCAAACAACAATAGCGCGGCGGCCTCGCGCCCTCTGCGCAATCCAGTGGTGCGAGCGGGAGCTTGTAGATTGGCGCTGGAGGCGCCCTCGACGGCGGCGCTACGAGGAAGGAATGGCCGTGTGCCCATGTCGTACCTTTGTCTACATAACCCTACCCCAAACAGAGGGCAAGTGTCGACAAGCCGCTCAAGTGGGCCAGAAGGAGCGGAGCAGGGCCAAGAAAGCCAAGGCTTTTTCCACGGTTCTGGCGCGCTGGCGCGCTATGGTGACTTAGGTTTCGAAGCCCTTGAGCCGAAAGGGCGATATGACTGTAATATCCCGACCTAAAGGTCTAGAGGGAGACTGCCCGATGGCGAAAAAAGGACCACGATTCGGAACGTTGGGTCGGAGCACCGGAAAGGCGCTGCGGGTGAGCACCATGCTGTTCGCGCTCTGCGCTGGGAGTGCAACTGCGATGGGCTGCCGTACGACGGTAGACGATGTGCACCGCTGGGCGCGCACCTCTCAAGGCCCCAAGCGACTCGTCGCCGTGCTGACGCACGACAAGTACCCGATGGACCTCCGCGTCGAAGCGGCCATGACCCTGGTTCGCATGAAGCCCAGAGGCGGACGCCGCGTCGGAATTCAAGGCAGCGATGATTACGAAGGCCTGCTCGATGCGCTCAAGCGCCTGCCGCCCGACACGCGCGCAAAGATCATCGCCGGAATGGCGCCCCAGCTACAGGCCGCCATGCTCGAGCCGTTGCCCAAACCGCAAGGGGATGAGGTCGTCGAAGACCCATCTTTCCCTTACAAGGACGCGGCTTACGCCCTGCTGACGGCAGAAGACGGAGCCCTCGTCAGTGACCCAGCCGTTCGCAGCAGCCTGAGAGCGGCTCTGATCAAGTGGGCTTCGACCAACTTCGAGCAACGCATGGACGAGTCGTCACAAATCTACGGCATGCAGCAGGTCCTGCGCTGGCTCAAGGCCGACGGCGTCCGCCCCCTTCCCGAGCTGGTCGTCGCGGGCAATCCGAAGAATGACGCCATCGCCGATTTGGTCGCTGACTTGGGCGACCAAGAAGCCAAGCTCCAGACCAGCCAGAAGCTGGTCGCCATTGCCCGAGAGGTGGATTCGGAAGCCTGGCTCAAGAAAAAGGCCCCTTCGGTCGAGGCAGCCAACAAGGCGTCCGGGCTCAATCCGACGAAGGAGCAATTCCAGGCCCAGTTAGAGCAATATCAGGAAGAAGAGCTGCTGCGCGTTTTCCAATCGATGAAGAAGGTGGGGCAACCCCCCGTCGTGGACTACCTGCTCGGCTACGCCCAGGACAGCAAGCAAGCCGAAAAGCGCCGAGCCGCAGCACTGGCTGCGCTCGAAGGTCATCTCGATCGCAACAACGAGAAGCAAGCCCAGGCGATTTTGTCACTGCTGAGCGACGACAGCACACCTGACATCGTGCGCAACGTGGCGGTCAAGCGGGTGGGCGAGCTGCCGCGGGAAAAGGTCATCGACAAGCTCTACGACCTCTTCAAGAACGAGCGCTGGCAGATTCGCTGGATCGCCGCAGACCTGATCTTGCGCATGAGCGAGACGAAGCACCTGGACGAATTCATGACCAAGCTCGGCCGCACGAAGAACATGGCGATGAGCGAGCCCCTGGTCTACGGCCCGCTCATCGGCGAGATGAAAGGCTCGACCAAGCCGCTCACGTACGTCGAGAAGTACGCGTCGGCAGGCCACCCGGTAGAAGCCCGACTTGCCGCGCTCGGATATTATTACAAAAATGGGACAGTGAACGATTTGGCTAAGGTCGAGCGCTACAGCAACGATAAGCAAAAAGTCCCCACCTGCGCCGAGGATGCGACAGACTGCGAGTGGGAGTGCACGATTCAGGTCAAAGGTAGCCCCGAGGTCAAACAGGTCGAGACCGTCGGGGATTTCGTGAACTACTGCGTCAAGCCGGCGATGGAGAAGCGAACGGCGGCAAAAACCGAGCAAAAAGAAGAAAAATAGTCTCTAGCCGGCCCGGTTGCGGTAAACAACTCGAGCCGGCAAAGATCAGAAGGTTGCCCACATGGCCGCGGAGCCAAACAAGAAAAAGCCACGCACATTCCAATGCCGAGACGGCCTCTGGATGCAGTTCGAGCAAATGGCTCGCGAGCTGGAGTGCTCCGTGGACTACCTGATCAACGACGCCATGAAGCAGTACGCGCGGCAGCGGGGTTACACCGCCATCGCGTCTTCAGCGAGCCTGGCACCACCCTCCGCGCCCACGGCTGCGCCCCCCGCTGGGCCGCCTCCCATCGCTGCTCCTCCCCCGCCACTGGCTGCACCACCGCCTCCCCCTGCCCGCACGGCCCCGCCGCCGTTGCCCGGTGCCCCCGGGGGTTTTGGTCCTGGGGCAGCCGCACCGCCACCGCCTTTGGCGCCACCTCCACCGCCGGTCACCAGCCGGGCACCGCTGCCCCCGCCTCCTGGTCGTGCGCCCCCACCGCCCATGCCCGGCCGGCGACCAGGGCCTCCCACGGCGCCTCCAGGTCGTGTTGCGCCCCCTCCCATGCCGGGAATGGTCTCTTCGGCCCCTCCGCCCCGAGCACCGGCAGGCGGCCTGTCGATTCAGTACCAAGGCGAAGTGTTCCGCATCAACAAGGACCGCTTCATCATTGGTCGCGGCAAGCAATCGAGCGACTTGACCATCAAAGATCCGAACGTGTCTCGCCAGCACGCGATGATCGAGTTTCTCAACGGGCAGTACTACATCGTAGACATGGGTTCGACGAACGGCGTCGAGTACAATGGCCAGCGCGTTCAGCGTAAGGCGATTCACGAAGGCGACACCTTTCGTGTCTGCGATCACGAGCTGCGCTTTTCGTATCAATAACCCAAAGCCGCCTCAGCCCGTGCGCTGGAGCAGTCGGGTCGCCGCGTTCATCCTTGCAGCAACGCATTTTTCGGCCGCTTCCGAGCTCGATGCGAGCTGGTCCAGCGCGAGCACTCACGCGTTGCCGAGCGGAGTCAAGAGCGCGCTCATCCTGCGCGACGACGAGCCGCTGTATCGCTTTCCCTCACCCCAAGCGCCACGGCGGGGCACTGCGGCGCGGGGCGCACACTTGCCCGTGTTCGAAGCCGTGCGCGCCGATGGGTGCGCTGGAAACTGGCTATCGGTGGGACCGATGGCTTGGGTCTGCGATGAGGTCGTGCGCCTCTCCGAGCACGAGGCGCTGCCGGCGCGGCGCGCACCGCCACCCTTGGAAGACGGGCTGCCGCTTCGCTATTTCTTCGTCGGGGACGACGGCACCTTCGGCTACCGCCATTTCTCGACCGCCGAACAGAGCGCGCCGGACGCACAGCTCGAACCGGGGTTCGCGGTGGCGATCACGGAGCTCCGCGCGCACGTTCCGGGCGACCCGTTTGGCCTGACGACGCAAAACCTGTGGCTGCCGATGCGAGACTTGCGCGCCGCTCGGCCCAGTCCTTTTCGAGGGATTCATGCACCCGAGCCGAGCGACGCCTGGGTGGTCCGCGACGACGTGCGCGCTCGCAGCGGCCCAGCCGCGCCCGCCCGCGGTCCCGCCTATCCCCGCCTGTCGCGAGTGAAAATCCTCGAAACGCAAACACGAGCGGGCCAGCGCTGGTACCGCATCGAAGGCGACCACTGGCTGGGCGAGCGCGACCTGGCGCTGCGGACACAGGGGCCGCTGCCTTCGGGAATCGGAGCGGGGGAGCACTGGATCGACGTGGACCTCGCCGCGCAAGTTCTCACGGCCTACGAGGGCGAGCTGCCAGTGTTTGCTACGCTCATTTCCTCGGGGCGCGGCCGCGGGACGGCTGAAAATGCGACCCCAACCGGCGAGTATCGCGTCTGGGTCAAGCTCCGCACCAGCGACATGGATAACTTGGAGGACGCCGAGGCAAGTCGCTACTACGCCATTCAGAGCGTGCCCTGGGTTATGTATTTCAAGAAGGGCTACGGCCTGCATGGGGCGTTTTGGCATGACGACTTCGGCCGTGTCCGCAGCCACGGTTGCGTCAACCTCAGCCCTGCCGATGCGCACTGGCTCTTCTTTTGGAGCGCGCCCCACTTGCCAGCGGGCTGGACTGCGGTCTTTCCGACGCGCTACGAGCGTGGCACCCTGGTCAGGGTGCGTTAAGGCAACGTTCGGTCATGGTCTCGCTCTTACACGCAGCACGCGACATCGGCAGAGTGCGCGAGATATCGACCGTGTTGGTCCGACACGGCTTCGGCGAAATCGTCAGCCGGCTCGGTCTGGCCCGCAAAAAGCCGGCGCCGGAAAGCGACGATGAAGAGGCCGTGGGTGCGCGCGAGCGGCGAGAGACAGCGCTGGCGGTGCGGGTCCGGCGCGTTCTTGAAGACTTGGGGCCTTCGTTCGTCAAGTTGGGACAGCTCGCGTCAACCCGCCCGGACATCATTCCGCAGGACCTTCAAATCGAGCTGAGCAAGCTGCAAGACTCGGTGCCCCCCATCGGCTTCGACAGCGTCAAAGAACAGGTAGAAACCTCGCTCGGCAGCTCGCTCGAGAGCGTCTTTGCCAGGTTCGACGAAGAGCCGCTGGCTGCCGCGAGCATCGCGCAGGTGCATCGCGCCACCCTCCGAACCGACGAAGGGCCGGTCCAGGTCGTGGTCAAGGTTCAGCGGCCCGGTATCGCGCAGAAAATCGCCAGCGATGTCGATCTGTTGCACGCGCTGGCCGCGCTCGTCGAGCGCGCCATTCCCGAAAGCAGAATCTATTCGCCCTCGGGGTTGGTCCAGCAGTTCGATCAAGCCATCAACGCGGAGCTCGATTTTTTGGCAGAAGCGGAGAACGCGCGCGACTTCGCCAAGAACTTCGAGCACGACCCCAAGGTCAAGTTCCCTCGCGTCTACCGTCAAGCCTCGAGCAAGCGCGTGCTGACCCTCGAATACATCGACGGCAAGAAGATTCACGACGCGGTCGCACATGGCTACTCGGGACCAAAGATTGCCCGGAGGGCCTTCGCGGCGGTGGTGCAACAGATCTTCGAGGACGGGTTCTTTCATGCCGACCCACACCCGGGCAACGTGCTGGTGTTCGGCGAGCTGGAGGACCCAACGCTAGGCATCATCGATCTGGGCATGGTGGCGAGGCTCAGCCCGAAGATGCGCGAGCACGTGGTGGACGTGATGATTTGCGCCTTCCGCCGTGACTACGAGGGCATCGCCGATGCGCTGTACGCGATTGGCACTCCCACCAAGCCCGTCGACATGGACGCGTTCCGGGCCGAAGTAGCTCTCCTGAGCGAGAAGTATCTGGGCAAACGCCTGGAGGAGATCGAGCTTTCGGGCATGATCCGCGATTTGATTCGGGTCGGGACCAAATACGGCATCGAGATCCCCACCGAATTCATGATGGTGGGTAAAGCCTTGATGACCGTCGAAGGCATCGGCAAACAAATCGCGCCCGATTTCGACCTCATGCAGGAGGCCAGGCCGCTGTTTTCGGAGCTCTTGCGCAAGCGCTACACGCCCGAACGCATCGGCAACGAGCTACTCCGCAGGCTCGAGCGATTGAGCGGCGCGACCTACTCCGTGCCGCAGCAGGTGCAAGACATCTTGCACGACCTGAGGCTCGGGCGGCTGGTCTTTAGAACGGAAGATCCGAAGGTCGCGCGCGCCGCGGATCGCCTGGCGCGCCACGTGTTCTCGGCAGTCATCGTCAGCGCGCTCTTGCTCTCAGGGGCATGGCTGGTGGCCTCGAACCACGACTGGGTCGGGTTTTCCCTGATCGCGCTGGCGACGGTTTGGCTCTTGACCCACGCGGCGCGCGAATTCTATCTCGAATTCGGACGTCGTGACCGTTAGCCCGCTTACGCCTTGTCTTGCAGCAAGAACGCGATAGCGAAGGCAAACAACACGAGCGACTCGATGAGCGCGAGGCCCAGAATCATCGGGGTCTGGATGCGAGGCGCAGCACCTGGGTTGCGGCTGATGCCTTCGAGTGCTGCTGCGGCCGCCTTGCCTTGACCTACGCCACCGCCAAGTACTGCTAAGCCAATGGCAATACCAGCACCTAGAACGGCCATCGCTTTCATGTCGAACTCGTTGGCGGCGCCATCTTGAGCGAATGCGGGGAGGGAGGTGAACGTTAGAAGCAGCGCGCCTTTGAGCGCCAGCTTGTTCTTGGACATGACGGGTGGACTCCTTTTGCTTGCGGCGTGGCTTAGTGCTTTTTGTGCCGCGCGGCCACCAGTTTCTGGCTGGTTGACCGCAAAAATCGAGTTACCTGGCGATACGCTCAGTGCGCCTCGTGCTCGGTGGCGAGCCCGATATAAATGCAGGTGAGCAGCGTGAATACCAGCGTCTGAATCAGGATGATCAGACAGCCCAGAATCATGACGGGCAGCGGCACCAGCGCAGCGACCAACGCCAGGAAGATCGCCAAGATCAGGTGGTCGACCGCCATGTTCAACATGAGGCGAACGGCCAGGGTGATGGGCCGGACACACAGCGAGATCAGCTCGATGGGGAACACCAGCCAAGCCAGGTACCAGGCTGGCCCTGCGAGATGTTTGATATAGCCGAACCCCTGGACCTTGAGGCCGTAGAAGTTGAACACGATGAACACGACCAAGGCGGAACCGAGCGTGATGTTGAGGTTGCTGGTAGCGACCGGTCCACCGGGAATCAACGCCATCGCATTGGCGAAGAACACGAAAAGCGCACTGGTTCCGATGATGGGGAAGTACTTTTTGGCCCGCTCGGCATCCATGACACTCTTGGCTAGATCATAGAAATAGCCGAGGAAGGCCTCCATGAACGTGCGAATGGTGAGCCGCTCTTCGGGGACGACAGCCTGGTCGGGATTCGTGAGGTTGCTCTTGGTCCAAAGACCCAGGAGCACCAAGACGACGGCCACGAATAGCGACACCAAGATCGGCTCGAAGCTCATCCAGTTGGGCGCATCGCCGTTCATGACGGTATGCCCGAGAACGGCAGCATTGTGCGACAGCGTGTCGCGAATATGAGCCAAAAGAAAGGTAAACCAGGTGGTATGCTCAGGCATCTCTCAACTCCTCGCCTGGGTCGAGAGCCCTGGGGCGGGTTTGACCAAACACGATTCCCAACGGGAGCGCCGCGAAGCCGAGGACGAGCGGCAACAGGTTCAGCAGCTCTCGCTGGAGTAACCAATAAAGCAGGCCGAGCACGACGACGAGCTTGATCGTGGCGATCAGCGGCCACGGCAATCTAATGCCGGCAGGTGCCAAGAACCCTCGCACCAAATACGCGGTCATCCAAAAGTTCAAGAGCGCGGTCGATGCGCCCACGACGACGCTCACCGAATCGATCAGCGCATCGAATACGACCAATGAGCCGGCACTCAGGAGGACACCGCAAATGCCAACCGACCAGAAGGCTCGGTTCAGCCCCATGTCGGTTGCGTGGTCACTCCTTGCGATCTTCATAGTACTTTCGCTTCGCTTCTTGTTCTCGACGCTCGAACTCTTCCGCTTCCCGGTTGGCGCGCTTGAGGGCGCGCAGGATGGCGCGGGCACCAGCTGCTAGTCCGAAACCAAACCAGAGAACGGTGAGCCAACCCTGGGTGCCGAACTTAGCATCGAGCCAACGTCCGATGGCCAAGCCAAGGAGCACGCTAAGCGTGAACTCGAGCCCGACCGTCGCGTAGCTTCCGATACCTTTCCAGTGTTGCTGCACAGCTGCCGCATGGGCGGCGGTCGATTAGCACGTGATCCCCACTCGGGTCAACGCACCGGGCAACTCGGTGAAATCACGAATCGCGAAATGCGCGCCGGCGGCGAGCAATGCCTCGGAGGATTCACCCGTCGTCACACCGCACACGACCATGCCGGCAGCCCGCCCCGCTTGCACCCCCAGCACGGCGTCCTCGAAAACCAGCGTGGCGCTCGGTTCACAGCCGAGCCGTCGCGCGGCTTCCAGGAACAAATCGGGCGCCGGCTTCCCGCGCTCGACTTGTTCAGCGCCCACCACTACGGGAATGCGCCCGCGAAGCGCCAACCGTTCGAGCACGAAGTCTCGGTTCTCGGCCGGCGCGGCAGTGGCAATACCCACCGCGATACCCCGCTCGACAAGCCGATCGAGCCAAGCATCGA
>CBFGRJ010000304.1:0-8945 GCA_965651135.1 uncultured Myxococcales bacterium | reverse complement strand
GACAGGTGCTCCTGCGCGAGGGTTATCTCTATGCCACCGAGCCGGAGCTTGCGTTTGCGCTCGTCAGCTTGGTCGAGCCGGAGCATTTGTTCGACGATGATCGCATCTGGCTTCAACGTGGCGATCAACTGATGGGCGCCACCCGTCAGCGCGGCCGCTACGTGTACATCGACGGGCCGCTATCGGGGCACTCGGTCAAACTCTTGATGTTCGACCGGCTCGGGCCCGGTTCGCAGCCAAGTACACCCGCGCTGCACCGAGATTTTCGCTCCCTGGCGTATCGCCTCGGATTCGACCGTGCCCGTGTACGCCGTATCGGCGAGCAGCATCTGCTAGTCGATCTCAGGTACCTCGGCAAACACTGGGTGCCGACGTTGCTGCGCAGCGAAGGACCGCGGCTGGAATTGCTGCAGGAATCTTCGGAACCCGGTGAGGCGGAACCAGTCGCAGCGCTGCGGGCTCGAGGGCTCCAGCGCGTGAGTTCCGTTCAAGCGCTCAGGCTGGCGATACTCGAGCAAATCGACGAGAAGCTACCCTTCGACGAACCGCGAAACGAAGTGGGCCAAGAGGACGGGAAGCTACGCCGTAGCTTCCGCTTCGTCTATGAGCAGGGCCGTACATCGTACACCATTCGCAATGACCGGTATCCGGTCTTCGACCAACGTGGCCGCCCCCTCACCCCACAAGTGTGCATCGATTTCTTGTTGGACACCTTCGAGCGTGCGAGCGGTACATGGTGGGCCCCACGCGGTGAAACGCCACGGCTGATTCGCGGCAGGCTCAATTTCGAAGACTACGAGCCACGCGACTTGATGAGGCGAGCGCAGGTCTTCGTCGACTTTGCCAAGGCGCGCACGGAGCTTTTCGACGTGTTCGAAGTGCCACCGAGCGACCGTATCGAACAGGGACGAAAAGCAGACTTCTTCCGCTATCTCGCCGACCATCCCGACTTGTTCCAACCGGGTGACATGGCGCTCATCCGCGGCAAGACCCCTTGGGATGATCGAGAAGAGCACTCGCACGCGTTTTTCATCTACGAAACGGATCCGCTCACTGGAGTACCCATCGCCATTGCCGGCAACGCCGGTACACCCGCACTATGGTCCTGGGAGTCCGAGGCCCGCCGCACCCCGCAGCGCACCCTGCGCTACAGGATTCGGCCCTCCGATGCCCTGCTTCGACGGGTCATTGGGGATTCGCCACTCCAGGCACCGGCCCCGCCGCCGCTAGTCTCCGAATTTCGTCCCAAGGCCTGAGCGAAAGATGTGGCATGCCGCTCGCTTGTTCGGGCGCGCCAGGAGGATTCGCCAATGCAGATATCGATAATCGGAGCCACGGGTCGAATAGGCCGGCGCATCGTCGCCGAAGCTCTCGACCGCAAGCATACCGTCACAGCGGTGGCGCGAAATACCCGAGAAATCGAGGCTGATGAGCGAGTCACGCTCAGGTCGGCCGACGCCACCCACCCCGAGCAGCTGGAGGAGGTCATTCGGGACCACGATGCCGTCGTGTGCAGCATCGGGCCGAGCAGAGGCGATTCGCCGCAGCTGGTGCAAGATGCGACGCGCGCACTCGCCGCCGCTGCCATGCGTGCTCACGTCAAGCGCGTGGTCATCGTGGGCGGTGCCGGTAGTCTCGCTGTAAAACCGGGTGTCGAACTGCTGAGCACACCGGAGTTTCCGCAAGAGTGGCGCGCCATCGCGCTAGCGCACCGGGAAGCCCTGGAGCTCTGGCGCAGAGTAAAAGAACTCGATTGGACCTACATCAGTCCTGCGGCAGTCATCGAGCCGGGCACCCGTACCGGCAAATACCGAGTCGGTCACAACGACCTGTTGGTCGACGCTCAGGGCCACAGCCGAATCTCCATGGAGGATTTTGCCGTCGCGGTAATCAACGAAGTAGAGACCGGCGCGCACGTGCGAGAACGCATTACGGTCGCCTATTGACTCGATTTATCTGAGGGCGCTTGCGTCGTGGACCTCTAACCCGCCTCGCAGCCAGTCGAGCTTGCCGAATTCGTAGTCGACCACGCGAGTATAGCCGAGATCACGAAGTTTCTTGGCCGCCGTAGGCGACGCGGAGCAGTTCTCGTCGGAACAGTAGACGACGATTTCCTGATTCTTGTCGCGCAACGTCTGCTCGACTTTGCTTTCGAAGTCGGTACCCAGTGGAATGTTGATCGCGCCCGGCAAGTGGTACTTGTCGTAGGCTGAAGCCGGTAGCACTTCAACGAGCGCGAAATCGTCTCCGCGCTCCATTTTCTTGCGTAGTTCCTCGCGGGTGATGGTCTGCATGCATTGCTCCTGCGTTTGATCTGCCTCGTCGGGGCAAATCGCAGCGATCACTCATTCCCGGCGGCGCGATCTTTGCCAATTCTCTCGGCTTCTTCGAGCTCGCGTCGCGTCTCGGGATCTTCCAGCGCCTGCTTCGCTTCCTTGGCGGCGCGCTCGCTCTTTTTCGTGCCGGCGGTCTTGCTGACAGCCTCCTGATATTCGCGCGCTGCCTTGTAGTTGCCCTCGCCGTATTCCCGCTCCTGCTCTTCACTTTTGCGTTGCTCAGTCACGTTCGCATCCTTTCTGACTCGCACCATCGTGCGTTCCAGAGCGCACTGCATGGACAATGCCAAAGCTCGAGCGATGCTGGCATCGTCTGTGCAAGCAAGGGACTGACAGAGGCAACTTCGATGATCAAGCCCAGGCACTACTGGGCGCCTATGGTCTACTGCGCGTTCCTGAGTACCGCCTCGGCAGGCGTGCTAGACCAGGGCACCCGAGCAGCTGAAACCGAGACAAACGCAAACCCGGCCTGCGTCAGCATTCGCGCCGAAGCGCGCTGGCAAGGGGCGGGCTACGACCACTGGGTGATGATTACGAACGGCTGCGGTAGTCCCGTCGCCTGCGATGTGTCGACCAACGTCAACCCGGACGCGCTGACCGTCACGGTGCAGCCAGGACAAACGTCCGAAGTACTGACTTTTCGCGGCTCGCCGGCACGCACCTTCACGCCTTACGTGACTTGTCAGCTGCCCAAGGAACCGCCGCCGCGCATTCAATAGCGGTAGCGCCAAATCATGTCCAGGGTGGAGCCCCCTTCGTCGCCGACCTGAGCCGATAGTGACCAACGCCTGAACAACCGGAAGTCCAACGTGAGGAAGGTCCGATCGGGACTTTGGCCGGGAGCAGGCTCTCCGATGGCTTGGGTGACGCGAGCCGAGAGACGCGGCGTCACCTGGACGACCAACTCGGGGCGAGCTTCGCCCGTGCTGGTGTCCACGCGCGTGCTGACATCTAGACTGCTGATGTCGTCCAAAGCCCGATTCAGACCGCTAGCCACCGTTCCTCCCGCGACACTGATCGCCGTAGCCGCTTCGCTTTGGGAGCGCGCTCCGAACGACCCGGTGGGCTCACCGAACAAAAGCAGCGACAAGACCTCGTCCTCGGTCAGGGGCGGTTCCGAGCGAAGCGTGAGCTCCCCCTCAGCCAGCGTGCCGGCGTATTCGGCATACACGGTGTACTCGAGCGGTGATTCCCAACGCGCCGTGGCGACGACGATACCTTGTTCCGGTTCGGTTTTGTTGAAGGTCAGCGAGCCGCTCTCGATAGCGAACTGCTTACCAGAAATGTCGAGCTCGCCGCCGGTCAGATCGATGCGCCCTTCGAGCCGCGTCTTGCGACCCAGACGCGCCTTCAAGTCGCCCCTCAGGGCGATGTCGATACCTGCGCCTTTGTGAAGCGCGACGTCTCGCAAAGCGATCTGGATGAGCCAGCGGGACGGTGGCCCCTCGGCTTCACGCTCGATGGGTTGCAGCGGGATCTCGACGAACTGTCCACGCTCTGGCGCATAACCCACTTCGATATGCTTCGCTGGTTCGAGGCCCTGAACGCCACGTGGGGTCGCGGCAGGCAGCTGGAGCTCGAAGTGCTGCACGTCGACATCCAGGCGTTGCCGCCGCCCGCTCCCTGCCCGGTAGTCGAGCGCCACCTTACCCCATGCGTCCCCCCAATTGACGCCCTCGAGCGTCAGCGGCAGCTTTTCGCCCTCGGCGATCTCGATCTCGGCGTGGGCTGAACGGACACTGGCGCCGCTGAGCTCTGCAGACCCCGTTGCGGACACGGCCCCCGTGATGCCCTTGGCCTTGAAGCTCGAGAGCACCACGCGATCGGGTTCGACGTTCACCCTCGCTTCGATGTCTCGCAGCAGCTGACCGAGCGACGGCAGCTGCGCCGCGCCTTCCCTGACCACGACGTGGCCTCGCAATTGGGGGTCATCCCCCGTCAAGCGTCCGCTCAGCTCGGCATTCAGCCTGCCTTCGAGCCCGCTCACGGTCCCCGCCAACAACGGCCGCAATGTCCTGAGCTGAAAGTCTCGCGCCTTTAGCGAGGCATTCAAGGCAGAAGTATCGAGCCCGTCCGCCCAAGCGGCGCGCCCAGCCACCGAAGCCGCGAGTCTTCCCTGGCGGCCTGCCAAGAGCAACAAATCGCTCTCGACCCGTTCGCCGCGTACGGAGGCGTCGAGACGCAGCTGCTTCAGTCGGACTTTCTCGATCGATAGATCATCGCTCCACACCCTCAAGTTGCCCGCTATGGGTGCATGCAATCCTTCGAATCCGAGCTCACCGTTCAGGTGCCCTGCCAGGTGCTGCGTCGCGGCAAAGGGCAAAGCCGCAATCGGAAAACCGCTCAACCTGCCGGAGACATGGACCTCGAGCGGCTGCTGAGCAGACGCGGACAGGCCGCTGAGCACATCACCCTTCCAGCGCCCTTGAATTGCGGCAACCTCGCGGCTGCCCGACTGCGCCCCCAGCCACACGGCTCCGCGCCGTGGTTCGTAGCTGCCAGAAAAGGCTACGTCGAGTTCGGGTTCAGGCTGGTCGGCGGTGCCGAAGTCTTCGATGCGGCCCATCCATCGCGCACGCGGCGCACCATAGGTTCCGCTCAAATGCAGGCTCGAAGATGCGGTGCCCTCGAGACCAGCGACTCGCAGCATATCCGGCCACTGTGAGAGCCTTCTCGGTAGCAGCCAGATGTTGGCATCGACCTCGGCTCGCTGCCACCAGGCAGGCCAATCGCTGAAGTGACGCACCGACGCTTCCGGTGGCAGCTCGGCCGAAGCCTGCGTCATAGCCAACCAACCCTCGTCGTCACCCACCCTGGCTGACAGGGTCATTCGCCGACTGGCCTCGTCAGCCCGAAGACGGAGGTCAAGATTCACATCCGCGATCGACCAGGGGATTTCGGTCCGAACGTCGCCGTTCGGGTCGCTGGCCTTGGGGGGGATACCTCTGAGCCCGACTTCTTTGGCTTCGATACTGGCGGTGAATTCGGCCGGGTCGTCTCGCGGATGAGAAAGCGCCATGTCCACGGTCACCTCGCCTGCCGCGGTCGCCCAAGGCACTTTGGCCATCTCGTACACAGGCCCCAAGCGCTCGAGCAGCAGATGACCCCGCGCGGCGATCCGACCCTCGAAATCATTCCAGCTCGCGGGAGGCATTTTCGGCAGCGCCACGTCTTCCATGACCAAGCTCAGCTCCGAGCCGCGCCAGTGGGCATCGAGCGAGCCATGCAAGGCCCCACGCCGGAGCTCGGCGTCCACGTCCGCCGAAATCCCCTTCACCGTGCGATAGCCCACATCACTCAAGCGGCCGCGCAGAAAGCCGGTCGGGCCGGCTCGATCATAGCGTGCCTCTAGCGTCGCGGAGCCCGAGGGTAGCTCGAAGCCGAGCTCGAGTGGCCCGAGGGCGCGCTGCAGGTCGAAATTTTCGGCGCGCACGTCGAGCCTGCGCACTGACCTTCCATACACCAGCGAGACGAAAGCCCGGCCGCCATCCGGAGCCTCGATTTTCATGCCTTCGACGACGACGGCACCTCCCTTCAGGGTGATGGACTCACCCGCCACGCTCAGTGCACCGTCCTTTCCGTCCTCGATGCGAAGCTGGGGTTCGCCGAGCGTGAGGTCCGGCTTCAACGCTATCACCGTATTGGCCGCTATCTCGACGGGTTCGGCAGCGCGCGCTCTCACGTGCAGTTTCTCGGGCGTCCCCGAGGCGTCGATGCCGACTCCTCGGTAGCTGCGACCACCCACCGCGAGCCTGCCCATGCGCGCGTCCAGCTTTAGCGAGGGGCGCTCCAACGTGCCGCGCGCGCTGGCCTCCAACCTCACGTCACGAGCCAATACGTCGGGCGTGGTCACTTCCCACAAGCGGGCGCGAGCGCGCGCGTCGATTTGGCCCGAAACCAGCTCGTAGCGCATCTCGGTGCTGAGCTCCCCCGCAAGGTTCAGGCCCGGGACGAGCTCGGCCAGGCGCCTCGGATTGATGAGCTCACTTGAACTGCTTGCCTCGATGACGGGCGCGCTCTCGTTGCTATGAACCCGGTAGTCCACGCTTGTCGCTGCGCCTGGCTCTTGGATCTGAAGCGACCCCTGTAGCGACCAGGCTTTCGATGGCGTCGCTGTGGCGGAGCCGCGAACACTGGTTCTAGGCAGCGGCAGCGAGCCATATTTTTGAGCAGGAGTGCGCAACCAGTAGCGCATCATCAGCTCACCCGCTGGTGGAAACTCCACCGTCGCGCCACCGTCCAGGGCGAGAGAACCCGGTGGTGCGCTCGCCTCGATCGCCGATGGATCCAAGCCACGAACCGTGAGGCCTATTGTTGCCACCCGTTGCTCCAGATTCACATCAGCGTTGGCTTCGACGGAGGCCTGCTCCAGCCGAACGCCTACGTTCACTCGAGGCCGCTCGAGAGTACCTCGCGCAGCCACGGACAAGGCAATCGGCGCCCGCAGCGCGAGCTCGGGTACAAGCTGCGCGATTGTGGCGGCCTCGATAGATGGCGCATCGAGCTTCGCGACGATGGCCTGACCCTCGAGCTCTGCTTCGAGCCGCGTGCGCGCGCGCAGAACCTGGCCCGCAAAGCTCAACTTCAGGTCGGGTTTCGCGGTCTGTGCGCCCAGGGGCAGGTTCAAACTCGCCGACACTTTCCCGCTCGGGTTCACTTGCATCGGCAAGGCGCGAATGTCTACGTGCGCTCCGGCGATGGTCACCTTCAACGATTCGGCCACGGTAAGCGAGCCAACGAGCTCGTTCACGTCTGCATCGATCGGAGTCCCCTGAGCTCGACCGTGCAGCCACACGTGACGCAAGCGCACACTGCCGATGCGCAGCTCGGTCGTCGTCTCTGAAGGCGGGCTGGGCCGGCGCGGCTCGAAAGCTTTCGCAATACTCGGAACCCCGTCTTCCGTTTCGATCCAATGCACGCGCGCATGGTCCAATTCTACGACGTCGAGAGCAATCTCAGTGACGGCTCCGCCGTCGGTGAGCAACTGATACAACAAGGGGACGAGGGCAACATTCACATCCAAGTTGGCGAGCACCACGACGGTCCGCCCCGCGTGGTCCACGATCCGAGCGTCCACGTTCGTCACACCGTCGAAGCTCACACCGCCGATGTCGCGAATTTCTACGCTACCCTGGAAGCTGTCTGCGAGCATCGCATTCACATTGCCGGCCAACTTTTGGCGCCCCCATTGCGTGTTCAGCGCCACGACGACGCTCACGAAAACGAGCGCCACTGTCACCAGGATGCCAGCCAACACCTTGGCCAACGCACGGGCCACCCTCTTCATGCGTCTCGGCACTGACACCATGGTCAAAACGGAGCTCCGATGCCCAGCGAGACGGCGACGGGGAGCCCGAATACCTGGTCCGGAACGCCCTCGTCAGCCGCGTCGGTCGGCGCTTGTAGACCCGGCAACCGATAGCCAATATCCAGACGAACGGGCCCTACCGGCGTCTCGTAGCGAGCCCCCGCTCCAACGCTCAAGTGCGGCCGATCGAACCTGAACTCGAGCGTCTCCGGCGCCACGTCGCTCGCGTCCGAAAAGAGGGCACCGCCCAGTGCCCCCACGATGGGAAAGCGGAGCTCCACGCTGGCTTCCCACAACGTGAACCCGCCCAGCGGCAACTGGCACTGGCTAGAAACGGCCATCGTGCTCGAGGGCGCGCATTCGCCAACGATGTCCGCCGTGCTCTGTCCCGGATTGTAGAATGGCACCACGCCGTGCGGCCCTACTTCCCGAAATCGGTATCCGCGATTCGAGTTGGGCCCGCCGGAGAATAAGCCTCTCAAGAACATCAGTTGCACGTCCCTCACCCATTCGGCGCGCGTGGCATCGCCCGGTTCACCATTCATGGCATTCGGGAGCACGGTTTCGCCATAATTGCGCGGGAACAGAAAGCCGAGCGCGCCGCGCGTCGCAAGAGTCAACCGGCTGCCGAGCGGAACGAACACGCGCAGCTCGGGCTCGAGCTTGATGTCCACGGCGTGTCCCCCGACCCCAGCTACTTGGAATCTGTTCTCGACATAGAACCCCGCATGCGGATTGACAGCGTCGTCCCGAAAATCGAGCTTACCGTGAAGCTCCGGATAGCTCACGACAGCCGTACCGAGATCCGGGTCGAGCTCGCCTGCATAGGTGAAAGGCCGATTCACCTGGACGTTGTGCGACAAGGCTCCGTAAAGCCTACCCAAGCGCCGATCGAGCCCCACGCTTGCACGCAGATCTTGGTACCCCACGATCGGCGCGTTCGGCGCCGGATCGGAGGTCAGGAGCACTGGGTAGATACTAGCTTGGCCGCGAAGCACCGCGTTGGTTCGTGCTTCGAGGAAACCGGGCTGCCTGAGCTCGCTGCGCATGCGTGCTTCGGGTAGCAGCCTATCGGGCGCCTGGAGACTCGGAATTCGGGTGGGATACAACACGACGCCCGGGACCAACTCGACGATGAAGTTTTGCAGACCGCCAAACAGGTTCTTGTGCTCCCAGCCCGCCGTCAGATGAATATCCGTGCGCAGCGTATCCGCGTGCAAACCGCCGCCCAATCGCAAGCTGCGAAGCTTGCTCGGGACGACCTTCACCCGGACCGGCACCGTCGTCGGTGAGCGGCCGCA
>CBFGRJ010000303.1:0-8971 GCA_965651135.1 uncultured Myxococcales bacterium | reverse complement strand
GGGCCGTTCGGCGCCACCATCGTGGTGGGCTACTACGGCGGGAACCCGGTGTTCATCGAACCGATGATCTCGCGCGCCAAGCTGCTGGAGCGCCAGTCGTTCGAGCTTCCGGTGCCGACGATCCCCGGCGCCAACCGCGCCTATCCGCAGGCGTGCGTGCGCACGCTGATCAAGGAAGAAATCGCCCGCTATGGCAGCGACTTCAAGAACTACGAGCGCCCAGTGAAGTTCTTGCTCATCACCGAGGACTTCACCCAAGAAAACGATATGCTAACGCCCAGCATGAAGCTCAAGCGCCGCAACGTGCTGGCCAAGTACGAGTCCCAGCTCGAGGCGCTCTACCGTAGCTGACGCCACACCGCTGCTTAGCCGCATTTGCCGGGGGCACAGCCGCCGGGCGCACAGGTCTTTTCCTTTTTCTTGGCACCCGCCGAGCTTGCCGGCGTGACTTCTTCGGCGTCTACCCGAGCGCTCTCGGACTTGGCCGCTGCGCTCGCCTCCGGCTTGGGCTTTTCAGCCTTGATGGCTTCTTTCTCACATCCGGCGAGCAAACCGAAAAGCAAGATCAGGAGGTGTTCGTGCTGGCTGGGCTTCATGTTGGACGGACAAAGCTAGTGCCGCGCTGCGCCAGGTCCAGTTCTTGACAAAACCGATGCGAGAATGCATATGACCGGACGGTGAAGCTCTCCAATAAGGGTCGTTATGCGGTTCGAGCCCTGTTCGACATCGCCTTCTACAATGCCGGTCGTCCGACTCAGGTGCGGGACATCGCTGACCGCCAGGGTATTCCCCCCAGGTTTTTGGAGCAGATCTTTCAGGATTTGAAGCGGGCCAGCATCGTCGGCTCCAAGCGGGGCCCTCAGGGTGGCTACAGCCTGTCGCGCCCGGCAGACAAGATCACGCTGGGCGACGTGGTGCGCGCTCTCGAAGGCCCGATTGCGCTGGGCGAGCGTGGCGAGGCGACGCGGAAAGCCCCACCGGAGGACTCGAGACTGGTCACGGAATCGGTGTTCCGAGACCTGTCGAGCAAGGTAGAAAGCTGCTTTGATGCGATCAGCATCCAGGATATTTGCGCTAGAGCCGACAAGCTAGGGCTGAGGCGCCCGGGTGCCCAGCGATACGTGTATGTCATCTGAAGCCAACGCCTCGCGACGCGAGCACCCCCTCATCTACCACGACGTGCTGGAGCTCATCCACGACACGCCCCTCATAGAGGTGCGCCGCCTGGAGACGACGACGCCGAGGGGGCGCGTCTTCGGAAAGCTCGAAGCCCTCAATCCAGGCGGGTCGGTCAAAGATCGCATTTGTCTGGCCATGATCGAAGCCGCCGAGCAGAAGGGCAAACTGAAACCCGGAGGCGTCGTCATCGAACCGACCAGCGGCAACACTGGGATCGGCCTTGCGCTCGTGTGTGCGCAGCGCGGCTATCGCTGTATCTTGACCATGCCCGAGAGCATGAGTCTGGAGCGCCGCCAGCTCTTGGAGTCGTTTGGAGCCGAAGTGGTCCTGACCCCCGAAGCGGATCAGATGGCTGGAGCGCTCGACAAGGCGCACCAACTGGCTCGAGAGATCCCCGGTGCTTTCATTCCGCAGCAATTCGAAAACCATGAAAACCCTAGCGTGCACTACACGGTGACCAGCGAAGAAATTTTGACCGCCATGCAAGGGCTACGCATCGATGCATTCGTCGCCGCAGTGGGCACCGGAGGCACGGTCAGCGGCGTCGGCAGGCGCCTTCGCGAGCTCTACCCCGAGTGCCGAATCATTGCCGTGGAGCCCGAGTCGTGTGCCACGATTTCGCGGGGCGAGCGCGGGCCTTCGAAGATCCAAGGCATTGCTGCTGGGTTCGTGCCCGGCAACTACGATGGCTCCGTGCCCCACGAAGTGCGGACCATCAGCGATGAACGGGCTTATCGGACCAAGCGAGCCCTGGCTACCCAGGAGGGCCTGCTGACGGGAATCAGTGCCGGGGCGAACGTCGCTATCGCGCTCGACCTGGCGCGCGAGCTGGGGCCCGCGGCCAACGTGGTGACGGTTTTGTGCGATACGGGCGAGCGCTACTTCAGTCTGGACGAATACTTCACGGAGTGAGGAGCCGCATTGACCGCGAGCAAACCAACGACCAGTGACGTTTCCAGCAAGAGCGCGCTCGTCATCGGTGTCGGTGGCTTGGGCTGCCCGGCGCTGTGGGCGCTTTCGACGTCCGGCATCGGGCGGGTCATCTTGTGCGACGACGACGAAGTGTCCCTCTCGAATCTGCACCGTCAGCTGCTCTTCGACGATGGTGACGTCGGACACGACAAGCTCAGTGCTGCCGCTCGCAGGCTCCGGTCCATGAACCCAGCTCTCAGGGTAGAGCTCCAAGCCTCGCGTTTCTTACCGGACAACGCGCTTTCACTCGCGCGCGGGGCCGATATCGTCATCGAGGGGGCCGACAACTTCGCGACGAAGTTCCTGACTGCCGACGCCGCAGCACTGGCGGGTCGCCCCGTGGTCCACGGCGCGGCGATTCGCTGGAACGCCACGGTGTTCGGCGTTTCCGCGCAGGGCCGGCCCTGTTACCGCTGCTTGTTCGAGGACGTTCCCGACCAGGCCGCTGGGCAGAGCTGCGACGAAGCCGGCGTGATGGGGCCGGTGCTCGGCGTGGCCGGGGCGCTCATGGCCGATCTCGCGCTGTCGCTGCTTTCCGGCCAAACCGATAGATTGGGCAGCATTTTCACCTATGACGGCAAATCGGATCGATTGCGTGAAGTGCGAGTGACGGCGCGGCCGGAGTGCCCATTGTGCGGCGCCTCCAAAACCATTGGCGATATCGAAGAAGAGCGTTATCTGGCACCCATCTGTGCCGCCTAACTCGAAGGAGAAGAACCCCATGCAGGTAACCGTTCGTATCCCCACTCCCCTGAGGAGCTTGACCGGGGGTGAAGAAACAGTCACCGCGTCCGGCGCGAATGTCGGCGCGCTCATCGAACAGCTCGAGAAAGACCACCCTGGCATCAAAGACCGCTTGCTCGACGACAAAGGCGTTCGGCGCTTCGTGAACATTTATGTCGGCGAAGAAGACATCCGGTTCTTGGATGGTCTGGACACCGAGCTCAAGGCTGGCGACGAGGTCAGCATCGTGCCGGCGATTGCGGGCGGTCGATGAACGAGGCCGATCAGCGCTACACGCGCCAGATCAGGCTCGCGGAAGTCGGCGTGGCCGGGCAGGCGCGATTGGCGGCTGCCGCGCTCGATTGTGGCGTGGACCGTGCTGGGCGTGTCGAGCGCGAGTATCTGAAGCGAGCGGGCGTCGGCTCGCTGCATGACCGGCTGGCGGAGGGCCCGATGTTCGCTCATGCGGCGTCGTTTCGTCACCCCGGCTGTCGCGAGGTAGCCGCTGGCGCCTGGCGCGCGCTCCGGCAAATCAACACGACACTGGGGCTCCGCTAATCGCTCAGAAGCACGAGATCGAGGTAGCCAATGTCGTCCCTTCGTTTGCATCGTTCGCGACGGCTGAGCTCCGTAGTGGACGCGGTGGGGAACACACCGTTGCTGAAGCTCACCAAGGTGGCCAGGACTGCGCCGAGCGTGGAGGTGTACGTCAAGCTCGAGTTCATGAACCCCGGAGGCTCGGTCAAAGATCGCCCGGCGCTCCGCATGATGCTCGACGCCATCGAAGACGGTCGCCTCACCCAGGACAAGATCTTGATCGACTCGACGAGCGGCAATACCGGCGTGGCCTATTCCATGTTGGGAGCCGCTTTGGGTTATCGAGTCCAGCTGGTCATGCCCAAAAACGTGACCAAAGCGCGTAAAGACATCACTCAGGCCTTCGGCACCGAGCTAATTTTCAGCGATCCCATGGAGGGCTCCGACGGCGCCATCCGCATGGTGCGCGAGATCGTCAAACAAAACCCCGACAAGTACTTCTACCCGGATCAGTACAACAATCCCTCGAACCCGCTCGCTCACTACCACGGAACGGGGCAGGAAATCATCGATGCCTTGGGCGATCGCATCACGCATTTCGTGACCTCACTGGGCACGAGCGGTACCGCGATGGGGACCACGCGGCGTTTGCACGAGCACTCGCGCAAGGTCTACTGCGTGGCTGCCGAGCCCGCCGAAGCGCTGCACGGGCTGGAGGGCCTCAAGCACATGGCATCGAGCATCGTGCCCGGCATCTACGATGCAGGAGTTCCCGACGAAATCATGCCGATAGGCACCGAAGAGGGTTGGGACATGGCCGATCGCGTGGCGGCGGAGGAGGGCTTGCACGTCGGGCATTCCACCGGAGCCAACATTTGCGCCGCCGTCAAGATTGCGGAACGTGCGCATCGCGAAAATGGCGGTGGTTGTGTCGTGACGATCGCTTGCGATCGAGGCGACCGCTACTTTGCCCCCGTCAAGTGGGAGAAAAAATACTCATGGTAAAAGCTTGGACCCAGGGCAACGTGCGCATTTCGCCGGAGGCGCTCTCGGTCGTCGAGGCCGCGGCCCGCGCCGGCTATGCACGCGACGAGGAGGCCTGCGGCTACATCGATGGGCCCGCGGCGGAGCCGCTGTTGGCGGACCGAGCCGTAGAGCTCGAAAATTTGGCGAACAAGTATCACAAGGCCGATCCAGAGGGTCATCCGCGTACGGGTCACGACTATTTCAAGATCAACGCCCTGAAGTTCGAGCGAGCCCTGCGTGAGGGAGAAGCTCGGGGCAGACCCGTGAAGGTGTTTTTCCACTCGCACCTCGACTGTGGCGCCTACTTCAGCGCCGAAGACGCAGCCAGCATGACCATGGGCGCCGACGGGGGCCCCAGCTACGAGCTCTGCTATTTGGTGACCGCCGTCGATCGGGGCGAAGTCACCGCACACCGCTTGTTCATCTGGGAACCGGGCTCCCAATCATTCGTGGAGGCGCCCTTCAGCGTAGCCGAGGCATAGACCCAATTTGACATCGCGAGGGCTCAGCACAGCAGTTGCGTTGGCGGCCGGCGTGCTCCTGTCGGCGGGCCAGGTGCGTGCCGATTTGGCGGCCGATGTGGAGCGGGTCAAGCTGGCGTGGGCCGGCAGCGCCAAACTGCTGGAGCTCAGGCCGCAATTGCTGGAACGGGGCACGGTGCGGCGGTTGTTTTTGCCTGGTGACAGCGTCGACCCAAGCTCGGAGGACTGCACCACGGTGGCGGTACTCGGAGCGCCCAGCACCAACTTCGTGCTCCGGTTTTTGCCTGCCGATGAGCATGAACCCACTCTGACCCATCGAGATTGGCCCGAGGCAAGCGTAGCCGGGGCGGCACAACTGACGCGGTGCGGGGCGCGCAAGGGCATGCTGAACCGAATTGCCGTCGAGATGCGCTCACCACGCGGTGTGCTCCAGTTCATCGTGGCGCGTTCAACGGATCCGGCGCCTTCGCTGCTGAAAACCCTGCCACATCGCGATCCAGGGCCCCCGGCGGGAAGGCGCGAAATCGGGCCGCGAGCCTCGTTGCTTCCGCTGGCCGAGCGGGTGGCGGCCGTGCAGAGCCGCAACGCCCGCGACGAAGGGCTGGACCCATACGAACGCAGCGTGGTCGCGTCCAAAAACGGTAGTGGGCAGAAATTGTTCCGCCTGGACGCCGGTTGCCATCGTTTCGATGTGCTGGGTGAGGCCAGCGCCGACGAGGAGCGACCCGTGGACATCGACCTCGTGATCGGCTCGGTCGCCGAGCAAGAGGTGCTTGCCGAAGATCGCTCGGACAACGCGGACGCCAGCGCCGAGTTTTGCCTCGGTGCACAAGAGATCGTCAAGTTGAGCTTCCAGGGTGCGGCACCTCGCTCGAGGGTCGTGCTGGTGCTCTCCAGTTGGCGCTTGCCCAGCGGTCTGCCCGAGGTGTGGGGGCCGCGCGCGCGAGCCAGCATGGCCGAGGCGGTGGGGTTGCGTCAGTTCCCCGCGCTGCGGGAGAGTCCCATCTTCGCGAGCTTGGGCGTACAAGGCGCCACCGCGCTGCCCATCGAGGTGTTGCCCTCCGCCTGCTACTTGGTGGTGGTGAGCGCCATTCGCGGCGTGTCACACGGCATCGCGATTGCCGCCTTGAGCGGCGGCTTGACGGGTCAGAATCAGAGCCCGCGTGACGAGAACAGCACCGGGCTCGCGTTCTGCGCCGAGGGCGATAGTCGCGCGTTGATTGAAGTCGAGGCCCACGGGTCGGGCCTCGGATGGCTGCTCGGCGTGTGGCAAGTCGGCAGCGTGACGCTGGGAGAACCGCGCCAATGACACGCCACGCAGTCGCAGCGCGCATGCTGACCCTGCTCGGGCTGTTGTCGGGCTTGGGCTGTGCGGGAGCCCAAAAGGCGCCGGCTCGCGGCGGCGCAGGCGGCGAGTTCGGAGCCACCGAGGTCGAGCTGGATGCCAGCCAGTGGCTGGCGCGCGATTCGAACAAAGCCAAAGAAGCGGGGGCCGAGGCCTCGCAGGTGATCGCCGTGCAGGCAGGCATGCCGGGCGATCGCATCGAGGGCATGGTGCGGGTTCCGGACGGCTCTTGTACTGCGCTGATTGCCCGCGGGACGGCGGGAGTCGAGGATATCGACTTGTTCGTGTACGCCGACGACGGGACGTCGTACGGCTCGGACGAGGCTCCCGACAAGCGCCCGACCCTCATGGTCTGCCCGAAGCGGGCCACCAGGCTATACGTGGTGGCGCGTGTCGCGCAGGGCAACGGTATCGTCGCCATCGGTGCGCAGCGAGTGGACGAAGCGAACGCCGAGCTGGTGGCCGAGGCAATCGGAGCGCGCAACCGCACGGGGGCGCGCGACGCAGAATCGTGGCCCGGCCTGGACGATACCGTGAGTCGGCATCGCGAACAGATCGGTGGCAGCTGGGAAGACGTGAGACGCGTGGCGCTGCCGGTGGATGCGCGAGTGCCGGCGCACGTGGGCGCCGACGTGGAGGCCAACCAGTGCCTCGATGCGTTGGTCGTCCCAGCCGAAGAGGTGTCGCACCTGGACGTTTTGGCCAAAGATCTGGAAGGGCGGATTGTCGGCCGTGCGCACGCTGCCGGGCGCGAGCGGTCGCTGATTGTGTGCTCACCGACCCGAGCGCGCGTGACCCTGGAAGTTCGTCCTCACGCTGGGCGGGGCTTGGCGGTGGTCGTGCTGTCGCGAAGCAAAAAGGGCACCGAGCAAGATATCGACGCCCATTCGCTCAAGTTCGATCTGATGCCCGCGCAGGACATTCGGGAAAGCCAGCGCGCGCACAAGAAAAGGCTCGAGGCTGCTGGCTACGGCCCGCCCAAGATCGTTGCCAAGGGCACGCTCGAGGTGGGTAAGCGCCGCAGCGAGCCGCTCAGCTTGCCCAAGGGTTGTGTTCGCATCGATATCTGGAGCCAGCATCCGATGCACGGCGTGGAGGCGTGGTTGTGGACGGAAGATGGTTCACTCATCGCCAGCGATCGCGATGGCACCCGCGCCACGCTGTTTGCTTGCACGGGCGGGACAAAAGCTCGCCTAGATGCCGAGGCCTTGGTGCGGCCGGGCAGCTACGAGGTCGAGCTGTTCACGGAGCGCGACACACCGCAGGTCTTGGAGGCGCATCCGCTGGCTGCCAGCCGCCTGCTGTCGCGCATGTTCAGCCGCGGGGTGATCAAGAACGCCAACCAAGTCGGCGCACCGCGGCGTGTTCGCCTCTCCAGCACGCGCCTGGAGCGTATGGATGTTCTGGTGCCCGTGGGCCGCTGCGTCGATATCACGCTGGCTTTGGACACGGGGGGCAGTGGCGCAGAAATTCGCCTGATCGACAAGCAAGACGGCAGCGAAGTCGCCCTAGCGCGCGGGCCTCAGTCGACCAGCACCCGCGCCTGCGCCCTCGATCGACCCGGTACCCTCAACGTGGTGGCTGAGTTTCGCCTGGCCGCGGGTGAGGCGACGGGCCTTGTCGCCACGCGCATGTTGGCGCCGCGCCGCTGAAATCACTGCTCTAGCCCCTCTAGCGATAGCGGAATCAGCTGCGTTTTTTCCGCCATCGTGACGGTGCCCTGTGCGTCTTCGACCTTGTAGCCGTCGTTGACGGCGCGCACGCGCACGTAGGTCCAAGGGTCCGCTTGGGCTTTCGGGCGCAACATGGCGAAGTCACCGCGCTTCAGCTCTAAGGGGTACGGAGGCTCGGGAACGATGTGATCCTTCGCCACCTTTTCGACGCTGGAGTCGGATCGCCACTGGACCCTGACGCCGTCTTCTTCCAACTCGTGAACACGCCCGGTGTACCAGTCGTCGCCACGGCGCGCCACGACTCGTTCGCGTGGGCTGGGCCTCCACCCCTCGGGAGGACGCGCTGTGCCGGCTTTGGCGAGATCTTCCAAAAACTGGCGCCGCTGGTGCATGCGTTGAAACAGGTGCTCGATGTTCATGCGGGTCAGCGCCGTGACGGCGAGCACTTGCTGCTGGTTCAGACGGTGCTCGCGTGCGTCAGAAGTGAGCACCACGCGCTCTCGTCCGTCGAGTGCGGTGAGCTGACACGCTCGCCAATGGTGACCCCCGATGTCGCAGATCGCATACTCGCCTGGCGAGCTTTCCAAGCGCGGGTCAGAGAGCAGGTACACGTCAGTGTGAAGCACACGCAACGTTTGAGAACCATCCGCCGTTTGTAAGCGCAGCTGCTCACCCTTCGCTTCGAGCACTGTCGCTTCGAGAAACTCGCCCGCCGTTCTTTCCACCACGACCCGCATACCGCGTTCTGCTCGGACGGGCGCGGTGGGTAGCGTGGGCGATGGTGCGTGTTCGCTGGTTTCGCGACAGCCGAGAGCAACGCTTGGAATCGCAGCCATGATCAGGGTCCAGCCGACCAGTCGGACGCCGCTGGGCGCAGCAGGGCGTGTGTCGTTCATCGCGCCCCACGTATGGATGGTTTGATGCCCCGTGTCCACGCCGCAAACACCCAAGACGCTAAGGGCCTGTGGACACTTTGTGGGCTTGACATGCGTTCAGTATGGCGTATGTTGGCGTGCATGGCCGCTCGAACGGCA
>CBFGRJ010000302.1:0-9016 GCA_965651135.1 uncultured Myxococcales bacterium | reverse complement strand
CGGTGCCACCCGAACCCGTGTCGGTGCCACCCGAACCCGTGTCGGTGCCACCCGGGCCGGTGCCACCCAGGCCGGTCGAGCTTGCCTTTGCGCCGGCTCCACCCGTGCCCCCTGAAGAGCTGGCCCCACCCAGGGCGTCCGAGCCATTCCCGCCTTCACCAGCGCTGCCGCCAACACTTCCGCCAGCGGACCCCTTGTCGCCACTGCGAAACCTACTGGTGCACCCCACCGCGAGCATGAAGATCACGATGCACCCAACGACACGCCTCACGTCAGTCGAGTATCATGCGGGTCTGGCGCGGACAAGCGCCAACCCCTCGCCCCGTCGCGAATCGATGATTGTTCGATCGCAGACTGGGTGAATCCCGAGCAGGAGGCGAGGGCACCGTGTAGGCGATGATGTCCTACCGCAAAGGCGGGCTGGGCCCCTTCCGAGTTTCACGGGATTGGCTCTTCCGAATGTCCCAGTTTTTCGACCTTCCGTCGGCGCCCTGCGCAAGCCAGCCTCAAGGCATTCCAGTCACGCGCTCAACGGGGCTCACACGGGAGGCAAGGATCATGAAACCGAATCGGATGGGGCGAACGAAACTCGCGAGTGCCGGGCTCGCCTTCTTTGCCATGCTGGTGGGTTGCGGGAGTGAAGCGCCAGACGTGGAGACGGGCCGCGATGACCCAGTAGCAGCGACGTCTGCAGTGCCGTCCACGCCGGCGATGCCGATCGGAAGCGTCAACGTTCCGCCGGGCGGGGGGAATATCAGCGTCGCGATATACCGAGGCGACTACCAGGTGCGAACCTTGCACGCCGCTCAGCCGGCGGCTGGTGGTCCGTTTTCGATCATGTGGGATGGGCGCGACGATTTTGGAAATACCATGCCCGGTGGTCCTTACCGGTTCCGGGCTCTCTCCTCGCGAGCTTCGCTCGTGGATGACGGCTCTGTCGGACAAGCCGGCAATCCTTCGTTCGGCCTTCCGGTGCATTCGTCCTCCGTCCAAGTCGTCGCCGTCGATCCAGCTGGCAACGTCTACGAAGGGTCCGATTGGGAGGAGTTCCACCAAGAGCTGCGCTCCTGGACCAGCAACGGTCAACTGCGGTGGGGTGGATACGTCCGAGGCATTGGTGCGGCGCTAGCTGCCGATTCGGACTATGTCTATGTTGGCACAGGCGCACACCGATGGCAGCAATCGCGTGCTGCGGTTTCCAACGACGCAAACGGAGCTCGATCCCGACCTCCAGCCCGTTCCGTGGAGCGGACAACCGGTGACCGGCTACATCGAGGCGAACGCCACGGGTGGTCACGGTGTCTTCGGGTTGGCTGTCGACGGGAACAGCCTGTGGGTGAGCAACCGTACCAAGAACCTCATTCAGCGCTACGAGAAAGCTACGGGCGCTCCACTCGGCGAGTTCTCTGTCAGCGATCCTCATGGCATCGCAGCTGACGGAGCGGGCAGGATTTGGGTGACGCATGGCACGGACGCGGCATCGCTGTACGATTCGAGCGGCAGCGAGCTACAGCGCATCGACGGTCTCCAGAAGCCATTCTCGGCCGCCATCGGCGGTCCCAATGGCCACCTCTTCATCGGTGAAGCCGCAAGCGGGCAAGTCGAACACTACAGCCTATCATCGGATCCACAATCGGCTCCGACGCACATCAGGACCTTGTTCGGTGCGGCCTTGCCCGGGCGAGTACGCGACGATCGCTTGCGATGGCCGGACACCGTGGACCCGCAATGCACCATCGGGATCTGCAAAGATGGCAAGAATGGTCCCGGCGGTGGCTTTGCCGTGGATGCGACGGGTCGCATCATCGTGGCCGATTTGGGCAACCAACGCGTGCAAACCTACTCTCCCAGCGGTGCATTCCTGTTCCGTCGCTTCGGCTCAGGACCCATCAACTGGCCGCAAGCCGACGTGCGCGTCAATCCCAACAGGCTCCTGAGTGGCTTTTTCGAGTTCTCGGTAGACCACACGCCGGGGCCTGCGCATGGCCAATGGGCACTGCTCAACAACTGGCGCCCTCGGGGGTTGGAGGCCTTCGATCACTCGATCTTTCGCGGTGCTTTGCGGCGTCGTCTCGGCAATGGACACGACTACATCTATGCTCTGAATGGCAGGCGAATTGCGGTCTACGAAGTCGCTCCCAACGACCTCGGCGCGCGAGCCTGTGCGGTCGTAGGAGTCGACGAGGTGGGCAATGTCTACAGTGGCGTCGACTCGAACACCAATGGAGCGGTCGAGCCTCAGGAAATCTCGTGGCCACCCGGACTGAAGGTCGAGTCGAACTTCCATGGTCCCGGCTTGTGGGTGGACGAACGCGGGCACGTGTTCGTCGAAAGCGCCACACTCAACGGTAGTGGATCCCGACGCCTCCTGCTCGAGCTGCCGCTTGACAGCCCGGCTTTCGATACCCACGCCAATCCGCTCTACGACTGGAACGACGTCATCATTCGCGCCGAGCGCGATACTACGTTCTACGACTTCGCTGGGAACAATCTGCGCTTCGAACCCGCCAGCGGCGAAATCTACCGTCTCGGGTTTACCACCCAGGCGCCCCTTGGGCCCCTGTTCATCGGTGGCACCACGGTAGAACGTCGATTGACGAACGGTGGGCGAATGCTGCTGTATGTCGACTCGAACACGTCTGATCCGTACTTTTCGTGCGAGCCAGGCTGTGTGGCTGCCATTGCGACGGACACGAACGGAGACTATTTCTACGCTGGGTTGTCCGGCAACGACCACACGCACGGCGTGGGTCAGGTACACGTCAAGATGTACACCAAGGATGGTCTACTGGTTGCTGCCAGCAGCGTAGGCGCGCTCAACGGAAGCGAGAGTGGCTGGATCGATGCTGGCCTGGGCATCACCGCGTTCACCTTTCTGGGTCGGCACTACGTGTATACGCAGGACGGATACCACGGGCGCATGCTCCGATGGCGCGTCGGCAACGCGAACAGCGTAGCGCGGCTGAATCCGATTGGCGGCACTCCGTTTCAGTGGAACCCGCCGGTCCCGAGCCAGCTCGTCACGGTCAGCGCTACGGTGCCTGAAACGTCCGAGGGAGCCGGTGACACGCCGGCAGTCATCACCATCACACGGACTGATTCGCGCCGCGACCTCGCAGTGAATCTCCAGATCTCCGGCAGCGCCACACCGGGCGCAGATTTCACTCCCTCGCTCGAGAACGTCGTCATCGAGAATGGCAGCTTCAGCAAGACCATCGAGGTGTTCGGACTTGCGGACGGCACCACCGAGGGAGACGAAACGGTCATCGTCCGCGTAGGGCCGTCCTCGGAATATGCCATCGGCACACCATCCGCTGCTACGGTTACCATTCACGACGAGGTAACGGTCAGCGTCGCCGCCGCACCAGCGACTATCGGCGTAGACGGGCCGGACGCAGTCTTCACCCTGACTCGCAACGACGCGACTCGCGTTCTCGATGTGGACTATCGGCTCGGCCCGCCCCGCATTTCGGTCGAAAGCGTCATTGCCAGCTCCCATTCGGACGCCTACCCCGAGGCACGTGCCGTCGACGGTCAGACCTCGACGTTCTGGGGCTCTGCTGGGAACTCGCAGCTCCCGTACTACCGTGACGACAACCCGGAGATCACGTTTGTGTTCGATTCGGTGAGGCCGCTGGGAATGATGCGGATCAGCAATCTTCCAGCGGGGGATACCTACAACACCCGGCGCGGCGTCAAACGCGTGATGATCCTGGTGTCGACGGACGGTTCGAACTTCACGGAAGTCCGTGAGGTAGAAGTCGCTCGGAGCGCACCTGGAGTACAAGCCTTTCAGCAGATCGACTTAGAGGGTGTCTCCGCCCGGGCAGTGAAGTTCGACATCAAGAGCAGCTGGTTCACCGAATTCGAAAATGGATCCAGCTACGAAGAGCAACCCTACCCGAACGAGAGCATCGTAGGCTTCGCCGAAGTCGAGTTCTACGCAGTGGGAGCGACTGCGTCCGACGTGCTCGCCATTCCCGGCAACCAGGTTAGTGGTCCGTTCAGCACAGGCACGGCCCATTTCGATGCCGGACAGAGTACCGCCACCATCACGGTCACACCCTCCGGAATCCACCGTGTCAACCAGCCGCCAAAAACCCTGGAGCTCAACATCCTCGACACGGGAAACTTCGTGCTGGGCGACCCAGCGAGCGCCAGTGTCGATATCGTCGACAACACCGTGGGGCCAGTCGTCTCCCTAGAAGCAATTGCTCCGAGTGCGGAACGCGGCGGTGAGCCCGGCGTCGTTCGCGTGACTCGTAGCGGGAGCAACGCGTCGGACCTCAGCGTCACGTACACTACGGGTAGACTACCAATCGAGATTGCATCGAGCGGCGCAAGCTCATCGTTAGGCGCTCCTTTACAATCGCACGACACACGACGAGACACGATGTGGATCTCCGCGGGGTACGCCGAGAATCAGGGTAACGACAACACTCCTTGGATCAGCTACACATTCGATGACGTGGCCGTGCTCGGCAGATTGAAAGTGGTCAACTACACCGGGCCCGTCCACCCTTGCGGGGCTCGAGATGTGAAAGTGTACCTCTCGACAGACGCGGCGAATTTCTCACTGCTCGGCGACTTCACGTTGCTCAGAGCACCGGAAGATCCCAACAACGCGGTCCCCCAGTACATCGAATTGGGTGCCGTGCCCGCAAAGGCCGTCAGAATCGACGTTCATACCAATTACTACAATTGGACCTTTTACGACGAGACGAAGCCGCGCGAGGCCGGGTACCCCATTGGTTCTGTCACTGGTCTGGCCGAAGTTCAGTTTCTCGGCGGTTCGACGGCATCGGCGTACGATTTTGCCCCTGGAACCTTGACGGGCAGCGTCGTGATTCCCGCCGGGCAGAGCGCGGTTGACCTCCAGCTCCCGGCAGTGAGTACCGGGACCCTCGGAGCCGAGCTCACGCTCGAGCTAACCAGCGACGACACCGTTTACTCGATAGGCACTCCCGCCAGCGCCACCATTGCGATCACAGACCCCTGAACACTGGTTCGTGCGGGCACCCGAAGATCCTCGAGGCCCTGCTGCGCGCCGCCCGGCATTCTTACCAGCTGAGCGACGTCGCAGCACCTGCCCCATCTCACTGAATCGAGACGCCGCTCACTTCAGCGCGGCGTGCACTCTGTCGTAATCGGGCTCCGACGTGATCTCAGGGACGAGGAACGAGTCGGCAACCTTGCCGTCGGGATTCACGACCACGATGGCGCGAGCGGTCAAACCCTTCAGCGGGCCATCGACCAGCTCGACCCCGTAATCTTTGGCGAAGCTCGAGCGAAAGGTCGACAACGGCACGACGTGGCTCAACCCCTCGGCTTCGCAAAAGCGCTTCTGCGCAAACGGCAGATCCGCACTGACGACGAGCACGGCCACGTCCGAGCGACCACTGAGTGACTTGTTGAACGCTCGCGCGGTAGCCTGGCAAACCCCGGTATCGTAGCTGGGGTTGATGCTGAGCACGACCTTCTTGCCGGCGAAGTCGGCAAGGCGCTTTTCTGACAAGTCGCTGGCGACTAAGGTAAAATCGGGAGCGCTGGAGCCAGGCGCCGGCAAATTGCCGTTGGTGTTGACCGGGTTTCCTTTGAATGTGGCTTGAGCCATGAAAGCATCCTCCGTGTGTGTAAAACGGTTGCCCGCCCTCATAACATCGAATCGCGAAGAGGCACAACGGCATCGACGCCAGCCATGCTGAACGCCCGTCGGGGGCAAAGCTGCCCCTATTGGAGCTTGCGCCGCAAGTAGTTCAGCACGTCGATCTTGGTGATCAAGCCCAAGAAGCGATCGCCTTTGCACAATATCACGACCAGACCATGGTCGAAGACCGGCAGCAACGACTCGAGCGAAGCATCGCACTGCACCGTGACCAGGCGTTTGGTCATGAATTCCCGTACCTGACTTTTGAACGCGGTCTGATCGCGCTGCACGGCAAACAACAAGTCCGACTCGTCGATCAATCCGACAATCGACTCGCCCTCGAGCACGGGAAGCTGCGACACGTCGTAGAGCTTCATTCGCGTGTAGGCCATGAGCAGCGTGTCGGTCGGAGCCACCGAAACGATGGTTCCGTCCTCGGAGCTGCGCGACATGACGTCCCTGAGGTCGCCGCGATTCGGACCACGCAAAAAGCCCTGGTCGTGCATCCAAAAGTCGTTGAACATTTTGGACAGGTACTTGCTGCCCGTGTCACACACGAAGGTGGCGACGCGCTTGGGACTCGATTGGGCGCGACAGTAGCGCAGTGCTGCCGCCAGCAGGAGCCCCGACGAAGAACCCGCCAGAATGCCCTCCTGCCGAAGCAAGGCCCGAGCCGTGAGCAGACTCTCTTCGTCGGGTATGGAATACGCCGTGCGGACGCGCGATAGATCGCAAATCGGCGGAATGAAATCTTCGCCGACACCTTCTACCAACCAGGAGCCGGCTTCGCCGATTTGCCCGGTAGCGACGTAGCCGGCCAGCACTGAACCCACGGGATCGGCGAGAACGATCTCGACCTCGGGAGCGGTGCGCTCGAAGAACCGGCTGAGCCCCGTGAGGGTACCGCCGGAGCCGACGCCGCACATCACGGCGTCGAGGCGCCCCTCTGTTTGTGCCCACAGCTCCGGCCCGGTGGTGGTTTCGTGCGCCAGCGGATTGGCGGGATTGCCAAACTGATTCACGTAGAATCCGCCCACGTCGCGAGCGATGCGTTCGGCGACGTCCTGGTAGTATTCCGGGTGACCCTTGCCGACGTCCGAACGCGTCATCTTCACCTCGGCCCCCAGCGCTCTCAAGTGACTCACTTTTTCTTGGCTCATCTTGTCCGGAATCACCAAGATCAACCGATACCCCTTTTGAGCGGCCACCAAAGCCAGCGCTAGCCCGGTATTGCCAGCTGTCGCTTCGACGAGGGTCGCCCCTTTGGTGATGGCTCCCGATTTCTCGGCGGCTTCAATCATCGAAAGCCCAATGCGATCTTTGATCGAACCGCCCGGATTCTGGCTCTCGAGCTTCAGAAAGAGCTCACAGGAGCCCGTGTCGAATGTCTGCAGTTTGACGAGCGGCGTATTGCCGATCAGCCCGAGAACCCCGAGGGTCGGAGGCGGCGGGACGCTGGGTGACACTGGCTGGGTCATACTGCCTCGCTTTGCGCCAAGGCCTGCTCGAGATCTTGCCAAAGGTCGTCGACATGTTCGAGGCCAACGGACAAGCGCACCAACGTATCGCCGATACCCAGCTTGGCGCGCGCTTCTGGGGGCAACGAGGCGTGCGTCATCAGCGCTGGGTGCTCGGCGAGGGATTCGACCCCGCCCAAGCTTTCGGCCAGCGCAAACAGCCGGAGCGCCTGTAAGAACCGGCGAGCGTGCTCCAGGCCTCCGGCAAGCTCGAGACTGATGATGCCACCGCCTCCTCGCATTTGCCGCAGGCAAAGGTCGTGCTGTGGATGCTGGCTCAGGCCTGGATAATGCACCCGGGCCACCCTGGGGTGCCGAGCCAAGCGCCGAGCCAGCTCCCCCGCGCTCTGCACGTGGCGCTCGAGCCGCACCGCCAAGGTCCTGATCCCCCGCAGCACCAGGTAGCAATCGAGCGGGCTCGGCACGGCGCCGATGGCGTTTTGCAAGAACGCGAGCCGCTCGGCGAGCTGAACGTCGCTGGTGATCAGCGCGCCACCGACGACATCGGAATGGCCGTTCAAATATTTCGTGGTCGAGTGCAAGACCACGTTGGCTCCCAGCTCGAGCGGTCGCTGCAGAACCGGCGAGGCAAAGGTGTTGTCGACCACCAGCGGGATACCGCGCGCCCGCGCGATACCGGACAGCGCTTGGATGTCGGCCAGCTTGAGCATGGGGTTGGTCGGCGTTTCGAGCCACACCAGCTTTGTTTCGGGGCGAAGCTCCGCTTCGAGCGCGCTAGGGTCGCTCAAATCGACGAAGCTTGCCCGAATGCCGAGCGGGCGCATGACGCGCTCGAACAAGCGGTAGGTACCCCCGTACACGTCATCGCCGGACACCACGTGATCGCCCGGACCCAGCGTATGCAGCAGCGTGGTCGCCGCCGCGCAGCCGCTCGCAAACGCAAAGCCCCGCGCCCCGCCTTCTAGAGACGCCAGGCAAGCCTCGAGCGCAGCACGCGTGGGATTGCCGCTACGCGAATAGTCGAACGTCTTCGGCTTGCCCGGTTCCGGTTGCGCAAAGGTGGTGGACAAGGAAATGGCGGGCATGACCCCACCGTGAATCGGATCGGGCTCGTAACCAGCGTGCACGGCCAGCGTTTCGAAATGTGCTTCGGTCATGGTTTCTACTCAGGGTGCCTGAGGCTCCAAGGCAAATCCAGCTTTGCGTCACGCTTGTAGCGGCAGAGCGGCCACCCTGGGCAGAAGGCTCTTGAACTCCCAGGCTTCGAACAGCTCCCGGGCACGCTCGCGCGCGGCGTGGGTGAACGGCGCTGGTTCGATGTCGGGTAGCGGCACATCCCTGCGCAGTCGAGCCAACCACTCGCTTTGTCGAAGCTGGTCCTCGTGCGAAGACAAGAGCGTCCTCAGACGTGGCTCGACGGTATTCAGCCCTTCGATGAGGTCCGCGATGGTACCAAAGCGGCTAATCAGCGCGCGGGCCTTGGCCGGGCCTATACCTTTGACCTTCGGAATGTTGTCGGACCCATCACCGACGAGGGCCACGTAGCTCGGCAATTGTTCCGGAGAAACACCGAAGCGTGCCTGTACCGCCGTTCGGTCGTAGCGTACGGGCGCTTTGCCGCGCTGGCCCACGAACAGCACTTCGGTGTTGTCGTCGACCAGCTGCAAGAGGTCGCGATCGCCGCTGACAATCACTACGCGCTCACCTGACGCTGCGTGGCGCGTCGCCAACGTGGCCAGCACGTCGTCGGCCTCGAAGCCCGGCGCACCGACCGATGGAAACCCGAACGCCTGGCTCAATTCGTCGAAATGCTCGAGCTGAGTGACGAGCGCCGGCGCCAGCCGAGGGCGCCCGGCTTTGTAGTCGTCATACTGCTCGTGACGAAATGTCT
>CBFGRJ010000301.1:0-9069 GCA_965651135.1 uncultured Myxococcales bacterium | reverse complement strand
GGGTCGACGGTCAGTTCGCGCTCAACCGCCCCGAGCTGGGGCTTTCCAATTGGCAGCATGGGCGCCTATTCGGGCGCGGCGGCGTGCTCAGCGGCGACAGCGTGTTCACGGTTCGCACCCGCCGGATGACCAGCGCTCGCTAGAGTGCCTCACCTCAAGTAGGGCGAAATCGCTTCGAACCAAGCGCGAGCCATGCGCTCGTATCCCGCCTGATTGGGGTGAACGTTGTCACCCAGCTCCGACTCAGGAAAGCCCGTGAATTGGTCGACGAAGAGAATGTGAGCACCCGCGTCGGCGCGCTCTTTCACCAAACCGGGCACGGCGGCGTTGAAGCTGTCGACCGCGTTTGCGGCGAAAGGGAGCGGGATGATGTTGCTCACGACAATCAGCGCATCGGGCGCTTGCGCAATCAGGTCGTCCATGAGCGCCCCCAAACGACCCTGGGCACCATCCGCGCCCTGCACCATGTCGTTGGTGCCCGCGTGCACCAAGATGATGTGAGGCATCTCGTTGAGGCCGGGGTTAGGGATGCGACCGTCGATCTGCTCGATGGTTTGACCGCTGATGCCTTCGTGCTTCCTCGGAAACGGCTGACCCCCGACCATATCGGGGCCGTTCGGCAGCTGGGTCCCGGTAAACGTGATGTCGTGCCCGTTTTCTAGCGCCAGCCGGAACAGCTCGACCCGATACCCCCCGTCGTATCCGAGGCCGACGGTGATCGAATCCCCAAGCGGAAGAATCTTACAAGGCTCGGCTTCTGGACACGGCTGAAAGCCGGCGTTCGGACCGCCCGTACCCCCCATGCCACCCGCCGTGCTGCCGGTGCTCCCACCGGCGCCGGTTTGAGTGCCATCGGTGCCTCCAGTGCTCGTATTCGTACCGCCCATACCGCCGGCAGACTGCATGCTACCGCTCGTTTGAGCTCCCCCGATGCCCGTGGCGCTACCGGTACTGGCGCTGCTGACCGCGCTCGAGGCCGTGCCGCTCGACGCTGTATTGGTCGTAGTGACCGAAGCGCTCGAGCCGAGCGTCGCCGTGCTAGTAGCAACGCTGCTGGCGCCCCCTGCACTGCTCGCGCTGCTAGTGAGCGCGGTGCTGTTCATTGTCGAGTCGGCGATCGGCTGAGAACCATCCTCCGAGCACGCGATGCCATAAAAAGCGATAAGAGCCGCCCAAGCGAATGCCCAACGCGTTGGGGCAAGGCGGCGCGAATGAATGGAGCGAGCAAGCGGAAACATGGACGAGCTCCTGGTCTGCTGGCTAAAACCACAGGAAAAGATTACGGCTCGAGTGGAGTCAGGCTCCCTGGATGAGGTCCACCAAAGCCGTACTAGACAGCACGCAAGCATAGCGATCCGAAGGCGCCACGTCGTTCCACATTCCCGGCTAAGTTTTTCAGGAACTCGCGACTGCGGCGGGCCTAGCTGCCCGGCGCTACGCTTGACGCCCCTGTTGTGCAAGGACGATGTTAATGCGCGCGCTCCCCAACATGTCGGCAGAGCTTCCTTCGAAGTACGGCGCCGCCCTCACCGGATCCGATTGGGTCGGCCTTCCTCTACGTATCGGGCACATTCCCGAAAGCGGAATGATCGAGGACTTGTCGACGGACACCGACGCGGTCTTGACCTGGGTTGGCGGACCATCCGACGTCACGGTGCGTTATGTCGAGCCAACGTCGGGCGAGCCACGCGAGCACCGCTTCGAACGCTTCTCGGGCATGATGGACCTGCTCCCCCGCGGGACGAAGCTGCTCAGCGTATCGTGGCACGGCAAGCCATCCGTCTGCACCTCCGTCAATCTCCCCGCATCTTGCCTATCGGCGCTCTGCTCAACGGAAATGACCGGCCTCGTTCCGGAGCGGGGTCCTCAGTTCGGCCTGGTGGACGCGCACGTCGTAGACCTGGTGCATCGCTTGCAGGCACAAGCCATGGGACAAGAATGCTTCGGGGCCGTCTACGTGCAGTCGCTTTCGCTGGCACTGGCGTCCTATTTGTCTGCTCGCTACGGGGCCGGTGCAAAGCATGAGCCAGCAAGCAAACCAGCATGCCTCTCGAGCGTGCAGCAGAGCCAGATCGAACGCTTCGTCGAACGCGAGCTCGCGACCAACTTCGGTCTCGTCGATTTGGCCGGCCTGGTGGGCTACTCGCCGGACCACTTTTCACGCTTGTTCAAGCAAGCGTTCCACCAGTCTCCTTATCAATATGTGCTGTCGCGCCGCATCGAAAAAGCGATGAGTATGTTGCGAGACGAAACCCTATCCATCGCAGAGATTGCGTCTGCCTGCGGCTTCTCGAACCAGGGCCACCTGACCACGGTATTCAAGCGGCGCACGGGCACGACTCCCGGTGCCTACCGAAAAGCGTAGACTCTCAAAGGTGTAGCGCGCGACCGTCGACGGCCAGCGCCGCCTCCTTGATGATTTCAGCGAGGCTCGGGTGAGCATGCGAACAGCGCGCCACGTCTTCGGCGCTGGCGCCGAACTCGATGGCCACCGCAAGCTCGGCGATCAGGTCGCCGGCGTGGGCGCCCAAGATGTGAGCTCCGAGCAACCGATCCGTCTCCTTGTCGGCGAGCAGCTTGACGCGACCGTCCGTCGCACCGATGGCCCGCGCGCGCCCGTTCGGCTTGAAGGGAAAGCTGCCGACTTTGTAGGCGACACCGGCAGCCTTCAGCTGCTCCTCGGTCTTGCCCACTCCCGCGATTTCCGGGTGGGTGTACACCACGCTGGGGATCGCGTCGTAGTTGACGTGGCCGTAACCCGTCACGATCTGCTCGACGCAGGCGATGCCTTCTTCTTCGGCCTTGTGAGCCAGCATCGCGCCCCCAATCACGTCGCCTATCGCAAAAATACCCTCGACGTTGGTCTTGAAGTGCGGGTCGACTTTGACGAAGCCGCGCTCGTCTTGGTGCACTCCCACATCCTCGAGTCCGAGCCCGTCCGTATTGGGAACGCGCCCCACCGCGACGAGCACGCGATCGCACGCAACCTCTTGGCCTCCCTCGATCTGGACCACGCGCCTGTCGCCGTCTTTGCGCACGCCGATCACTTTCACACCGAGCTGAAACTCGAGCCCCTGCTTGGTCAAGACGCGCTGAGCTTCTTTTGCGATCTGCCCATCCATGCCCGGCAAGATTCTGTCCAGGTATTCCAGAACCTTTACCTTCGCCCCCAAGCGCGACCAGACGGAACCCATTTCGAGGCCAATGGCTCCAGCACCGATCACCACGAGCTCGCCGGGAACGGCGGCATAGCCCAGCGATTCGGTGCTGGTGCCCACGTGCTCCCCGTCGAAATCGACGCCGCGCAGGCCGGCTGCCTTGCTGCCGGTCGCGATCACGATGTGCTTCGCTTCGATGTTCGCGGGCTGCTCGCCGGTCACGCTCACCGAGCCCGGGGCCGTGATGCGCCCGTGCCCGAAGTAGCGCGTCACCTTGTTCTTCTTGAACAGCATGGCCACGCCGCTTGTCAGGCCCTCGACGATGTTGTCTTTGCGCGCCAGCATCGCGTCGAGGTCCAGCTCCACCTGCCCCAGCTTGATGCCGAAGTCAGCCAAACCGTGCTTGGCTGCGTGATACCTCTCGCTCGCCTCGAGCAGAGCCTTGCTCGGAATGCAACCAACCCGGAGGCAGGTACCCCCCAAGGCCGGCTCGAGCTCGATGCAGGCGGTATCGAGCCCCAACTGCGCCGCTCGAATCGCGGCGACGTAGCCACCCGGCCCCGCGCCGATCACCACCAAATCATGCTTGTGTCCACTCATCTTGGTCCTCTTCAGGCCCCGCCCTGCTCGTTATACTTCCAGCAAGATACGATCGGGAGCTTCGACGCATTCTTTGATGCGCTTCAGGAAGGTCACCGCCTCGCGGCCGTCGACGATGCGATGATCGTACGTGAGCGCTACGTACATCATCGGGCGCACGACGATCTGTCCGTCGATGACCACAGCGCGGTCCTGGATGGCGTGAAGCCCCAATATGCCGCTCTGCGGCGGGTTGATGATGGGCGTCGACAGCAGCGACCCGTAGATGCCGCCGTTCGAAATCGTGAACGTGCCACCCTCCAGGTCTTCCAGACCCAGCTTGTTGTTCTTGGCACGCACCGCAAACTCGGAAATGGCCTGCTCCACCTGAGCAAAGCTGAGCCGCTCGGCGTTGCGAATCACCGGAACCACCAGACCCTTGCCGCCGCCGACCGCAACGCCAATGTCGAAGTAGTTGCGGTAGACGATCGAATCGCCCCTGACTTCCGCATTCACCTGCGGGATCAACTTCAGCGCTTCGATGGCTGCCTTGACGAAGAACGACATGAACCCGAGCTTGATCCCGTACTTCTTCGTGAACTGCTCTTGATACTGCTTTCTGAGCGAGATGACCTCGCTCATATCGACCTCGTTGAACGTGGTCAAGAGCGCCGCGGTTTGCTGACTCTGCACCAAGCGCTCGGCAATGCGCCGCCGCATCGGGCTCATGCGCACTACCTCTTCTCCACGAGCATCGAGCGACAGCGGTGCTGCCGGAGCTTTGGCTTCTGCACGAGGCGGCGCAGCCTGGGGCTCGGGCGCTTTCAGCGCATCTTCTTTGAGCACGCGACCACCCGGACCCGTAGCCGTAACGTCTTCGGCGCCGAGCCCGCGCTGCGCCATCACACGTTTGGCCGAAGGCATCACGCGAGCGAACGCTTGCGGTGGCAACGACTGTCGCACCGATTCGGTGCGTTCGCTGCTTTCCGCGCGCTGACCGGTCGGCGGCGGCGGAGTGTGTGGACGAGGGGCTTCGGGCTCGTGCGTCGGCGGGCGCTGCTCGGCGACTGCCGGTTTCGCCTCTGCAGCCGGAGCGCTAGCGGGTTGCTGCTTGCTCGCCCCTGCATCGGCACCGGCCGCCGCGCGCTCTTCCATATATCCAATCACATCGCCCACGCGTGCCTCTTCGCCGGCGGACACCGTGATCTTCGTCACGACTCCCGTAACGGGCGCAGGTAACTCCACGGTCACCTTGTCCGTCTCGATCATCACGATGACCTCATCCCGATTGGCGAATTCGCCTTCTTTCTTCAGCCATTCGCCAATCTGCACTTCAGTGATGGATTCCCCGACTGTCGGGACCTTCAGTTCGACGGACATAAGTGGATGCTCCTGTTCGGGCGGGTTCGGTGAGTGACGAGTTCGGTGCCTAACGTTTACAGCGGCGGCTCACGAACCGAAAGCATCATCCATCAAGCGCTGATGTTCAATCTTGTGTGCAGCTGGCGAGCCGGTGGCCGGGCTGGCCGACTCGAGTCTGGAAACGCAGCGCAACGGAAAGCGCCCGAGCATCTTTTCCCCAAAGCGTGTTCGCAAATAGCGCCAGGCCCCCATGTTCTCGGGCTCGTCTTGCACCCAAACCAGCGGTGTTCCGTCGGCGTATCCGTCGAGGACCTCCTTGAGATGGGAGTCGCTGAGCGGATACATCTGTTCCATTCTGACGATGGCAATATCGTCGCGCTTGCGCTCCTGGCGGCATTTGTCGAGCTCGTAATAGATCTTGCCGCTGCACATGAAGATGGCACTGGTCGACTTGGGCTCGACGCGAGTGTCGGGCAGCAAACGCTGGAAGCGCCCGTTCTCCAGCTCGTCGAGCGAGCTTGTCGCGGCGGGATGCCTGAGCAGGCTCTTGGGCGTGAACACCACGAGCGGCTTGCGGATCTTTCGGAGCACCTGTCGCCTGAGCAGGTGAAAATGCTGGGCCGGTGTGCTCGGTTGACAGATCTGTAGATTGTCTTCGGCCGCGAGCATCAAAAATCGTTCGATCCTAGCGCTCGAGTGCTCGGGCCCCTGCCCCTCGAAGCCGTGAGGCAAGAGCAGCGTCAGCCCGCTGAGACGTTTCCATTTGTCCTCGGCGCTCACCAAGAACTGATCGATGATGACCTGGGCCGCGTTCACGAAGTCACCGAACTGCGCTTCCCATACAATCAAGCCGTCGGGCCAATCCAAACTGTAACCGTACTCGAAGCCCATGACCCCCGCCTCGCTCAGTGGGCTGTTATACACTTCGACCGGCCCTTGATCCGGGCTCAGATGACACAGCGGAACGTAGGTGTGGCCGTCTTCGATATCGTGCAACACGGCGTGACGCTGACTGAACGTCGCTCTACCTGCGTCTTGCCCGGTCAGGCGCACTCGGTAGCCCTCCACGGCCAGCGTGGCAAAGCACAGCACCTCCGCAGCGCCCCAATCGATCGGGCGCGTACCCTCCCCCATTTCTTTGCGCTGCTGGAGCAAGCGCGTGATCTTCTTGTGCGGGTGAAACTCGGCGGGTAGCTCGCTCATCGACACCATGAGCTGGCTCAGCCTGTCGCGCTTGACCCCAGTCTCGACCTCTGGCGTGTCCGAATCGGCTCCGCCCTGGTAGCCCTGCCAGACCCCACCCAGCCAATCGTGCTGGTTGACGTAGTCTTTACGCCTGGCTTCGCTGAGCTCTTGCTCGAGCTGCTCGCGGCGCTCGATCGCAATCTGATCCGCTTCTTCCCGCGTCACCTCGCCCAAACGCAGCAGGTGCTCCAAGTAGCCGTCACGCACACTGCTGCGCTCGGCGATCGCAGCGTAGAGCAGCGGCTGCGTGAAGGCGGGCTCATCGCTCTCGTTGTGACCGTGACGGCGATAGCAGTACATGTCGATCACGACGTCGCGCGAAAAGGTGCGCCGAAAGTCCATCGCCAGCCGCACGACCTGCGCCACTGCCTCCGGATCTTCACCGTTGACGTGGAAGATGGGGATCTGCAGCATCTTGGCCACGTCGGTAGCGTAGGTGCTCGACCGCCCTTGGGACGGCGGTGTGGTGAACCCGATTTGGTTGTTGACCACCACGTGAACCGTGCCGCCCGTCGAGTAGGCATCCAGCTGACTCAGGTTGAGCGTTTCTTGTACGATGCCTTCGCCTGCAAAGGCCGCATCGCCGTGGATCAAAAGCCCCATCTTGCGGCACCGCGTTCGATCTTGAATGCGGTCCTGCTTGGCCCGCACTCTGCCCAAGACCACGGGGTTCACGTATTCTAGATGACTTGGATTGAACGAGAGCGACAGGTGCACGCGCTTGCCGCTGGCAGTGATGTAGTCGGAGCTGTGACCCAAATGGTACTTCACGTCTCCGCGACCGATGTAGAGCTCGGGGTCGGCGTCTTCGAATTCGCGGAAGATGTTGCGCGGGTTCTTGCCCAAAATGTTCGCGAGCACGTTCAGACGGCCCCGATGCGCCATCCCGAGCACGATCTCGTTGACTCCCAACAGGGCCGCACGCTCGATGGCGAAGGCCAATAGCGGGATCAGACTCTCCGCGCCTTCCAGCGAGAAGCTCTTGGCCCCCAAGAACTTCTTTTGGATGAATTCTTCGAAAATGACGGCGTCAGTCAGCTTGACGAGAATACGCAGCTGCTCTTCGCGACTGAGCGTGGTGCGGTTCTCCGTGCCCTCCATCCGCTCTTGCAGCCAGTTTTTGACTGTCAGGTCGTCGATGTGCATGAACTGCACACCAATGGAGCGGCAATAGGTGTTGCTCAGGCGCCGCATGATTTCGCGGAGCGTCAGCGTCTGCGCTCCAAAGATCGTGCGGCTGGAGAACGGCCGATCGTAGTCCGCCTCGGTCAGGTCGTAAAAGCTCGGATCGAGCTCCGGCTGAGCCGAGCGCGGCAACCCCAGCGGATCGATCTGCGCGATCATGTGGCCGCGCACTCGGTAAGCGCGAACCAGCGCATCGACACGGTCCTGCCGTACCGCTGCATCCGAGACGCCGGCTCCGGCAAAGCTGCCGTTCGAACGCTCGTAGAGCGAACCGTTCCGCCCTTCGTGAGGCAGAGCGGGCGCCGGTGTGGGCGAAGGGGCTCGCTCGCCGTCGACCTTCGCGAGCGGATGGGCCATGTGTTGCCCGTTGCCGTTGGAGGCTACCCCGAAGACGCTGGGCGGCACGAAGGAGGGACCCAGCTGCGGACGAGCGTCGAACTCTGGATCGACCCCCACATGAGCTTCGAAGTACTTCCTCCAATCGGGCGAGACGGAGGCTGGGTTTTTCAGGTAGTCAGCGTAGAGCCCTTCGACGAAGGCGAGGCTCATGGAGTTTGGGGAATGCTTTTCCATTACGCACGGGATGGGGTCGGGTCGCAGTGACCAGTAGCCGGGCTTGATAGGCCCTCGCACGGTCTAACGTCGCCAAGCGCTTCCGCATTTAGCTAGCGCCAGGACGAGCGCCTGTCGACCGCGCGTGAACCGCAGAGTAGTTGAACAATCCTCGTTGAGTACAGGTTTCAGGGCGGCGAAGGTGTGCGCTCCGAGTGTGTGTCCGAAGGGTTTCTTCGGCGGTGACGAATTTACCGGACCGAGTGACCGGTCGGCGGCTTTTATTTAGCTCACGAGGTACGCTGGCGCCCCTTACGCCGTCGCGCCTCTCGGTCCCCGTCGTCTTGGACGCGCAAGTACCCCTCGGAAAGAAAAGTGTACATTTGCTGCGTCAACACGGCGGCGCTTTCCTCGGAAAGGCCCAACGTGACGGCCTGGTAGAGCAGCTCTTTGAGCGCGCCGAGCGAGAGATACGCCATCACGCGGGGTTCCCCGTCCGCCACGATGCCCAGCGCCTGGCCATCTTTTAGGCTCTCGATCAAGAGCTGCATGACCGTGTCGTAGAAGGAAACGATGCGACTCTGAAACTCGTGGTCTACACCGGGCGCGTCGGTGAACAGAATCTTCGTCATGACCCGTTCGGCGAGACAGACCCCGATGATTGCCCGAATATTGTCGCGGACCTGCTCGGCTACCGGCCTCTCGGGGTCGTCGGTCGTAATGCGGACAATCTTGCTCGAAAGCTGGGTGGCGAAGCGATCGACCAGCTCGGCGAACGCCGCCCGCTTGTCGTCGAAGTACAGGTAGAAGGTGCCACGCGCGACGCCAGCCTGAGCGACGATGTCGTCGACCGTGGTTTGGGCGTAGCCGCGCTTGGCAAAAACTTCGCGGGCCGCGTTCAGGATCTGCTGGCGCCGCTCCGCCTTGCCCATGGTGGGCTTGGGGCTGCCCCCCGCCGCCTTCTTTTTCTTGGAGGTCGCCATGGCCT
>CBFGRJ010000300.1:0-9143 GCA_965651135.1 uncultured Myxococcales bacterium | reverse complement strand
CTAGCGGCGCGGGGGGCGCCAGCCTCGGGGCTTTTCGTCGGGGCAGCCATCCTCGTCCTCGAATTGGTTCACGGTTTCAGGCTCATCGATACACTCGTCGGAACCGTCAGGCACACCGTCCCCGTCGTTGTCGGGGTCTGGACAACCATCGGTGTCTTGAAAACCGTCGGTGTCCTCCGCTTCATTGGGGCATTGGTCCTTGTCATCGGGCACGCCGTCCTCGTCCGTGTCCGGCACGTCGGGGCAGCCGTCTTCGTCTTTATAGCCGTTCTTTGTCTCGGGTTCCACGCGGCACAAGTCGCTCACATCGGGAACTCCGTCCTTGTCGTTGTCGAGCTCGGGGCAGCCGTCAGCGTCCTCGAAACCATCCACATCCTCTTCTTGGTCAGGACACTTGTCGTCCACGTCGACGATGGAATCCAGATCGTTGTCGACGTCGGGACACCCGTCGCTATCCTGGAATCCATCGACATCTTCGGCGTCCACAGGACATTGATCGACGCTGTCGTCGAGGCCGTCCTTGTCCTTGTCGCTAGTCTCGATCACGAAGGTGATGCCGCCGAACGCTCGAACGTCGGGAGCGCCAACACCCTCGATCAGGCCCGCACCAGCTCCCACCGTAACGAAGATCGAGCTGTCGAGCGGGCTGATTCTGGCTGCGAGGTCCGCCTCCAGCGCGTGCGCCCCAGTATCGGACGAGAAGTTGGTGGAGCCGAACGCGTCGAGCATGAGGGCGATCACTGGGCTCACCTCGTAGCCCGCTCCGACGCCGTAGCGGAATTCCGAACCGATATCGGTGCTTCCAACGCTCCCCTTGCCGCGGAATGCCCCTCCTAGGTTCACACCCCAAAAAACCGGACCTTGCCGACCATCCAGGATGACTCGAAGCCCAGCGCCTACGGTCGAGTCACCGATGTACTTGCCCTCGGCCGTGGCAGAGCCGGTGGGTCCAGTCAAAAAGACAGCGGCGCCGGCAGTGAGCGGCGAATCGAAGTCTCCATAGAACCTGGCCTTTCCTTCGAGCTCCAGATCACCTAGCCCGGTTGCGCTGACGCCCGACTCTGGCGAAGTCCCGTCTTCATTGAGCCCAAAGCCATCCACCCAGGTGACCGGCACTCTGAGGGCGAGCTGCAGAAATGGCACCGGCGTGAGCGTGCCCATCACATCTCCGGTGACGAGATTTTCTACGACTGGCACTTCTTCGATGCGGCTCGCGCCTTCGCACGTGGTGGCACCTTCCCTCGGGTCGCAGCGATCGACGACGAAGGGCCGATACGCATAGTTGATCATGCCTCCCGCCGAGAACGCCATGTCGCCCTTCATGCGCAGCGTACGCGTGGTCAGCAGGTTGCGCGGACCGGCAGCTGGGTTGAAGCGCTGCACCGAAAACTCGGAGTCGACTTGTTGTGACCAGGCGGGGGTGACGAAACTGGCGCCGGCAGCAGCGAGCGCCGCGCTCGTCGCGATACGCCCGAACGGAGTAGAACGGCTGGCAATCGGGATCATAGGGGGATGCGACTAACCTATTAGCTTTCTGTGAAAATACACCAGAACACTTCGGGGATCGATGGACCCGTTGGCCCGGGCCCCGGCCAGCATACTCCACATCCAGCGATCGCAGGGCCGCCATGCTCGACTTTTGGCGGGCGCGCTGCCCGGATGAGTTCGCGAACGACGCCGTTCGAGCCCACGGGCCAGTCCGAGCCGAGCCCTCATTGCCCGCGCCTCGAGTCGCGGGGCTCTGCGCCGCTTTTGCACGTGGGCCCGAGCCGAATCGGGGACTATGTTATGCGGCGTCGTGGCTGTCTGTGTCAGATGTAGGACCGTGGTGGAGCCGGGCGCGAATTTCTGCCCACACTGTGGTACCCGCATGCCGCTCGAGCCGCCCTCGTCGCGGCTGATTCACGGGGCCGAAGTCCCGATGGAGAACTGGGGCAAGGTCGTGCTGGGCGACGTGATCGGACAGGGTGGCATGGGGTTGGTTCGGCGCGGATGGCTCTACTACGATCCACACGGGCCGCGGGGCGGAACGGCGGCACACCCAGTGGCCGTCAAGATCTTGCACCCCTTTTTGCTGGGGCGCCGGCGGGCCCGGGAGCTGTTCTTGCGCGAAGCTGTGGCGCTCGAGCGGCTCAGACACCCGAACATCGTGCACTTCTTCGGGTTGGTCGAGCAGCACGGCCAATTGGCCATCGTCATCGAGTTCGTAGAAGGGCGAACGCTCGATTCCGTGATCGCCGAACACGGGCGCATGCGTCAGCACGCCAGCGCTCCCACCATGCCGTTCATGCTGGCATGGCACTATTTCGCGCAATTGCTCGGCGCGCTGAGCGCCGTGCATCAGCTCGGCATCATCCACCGAGACGTCAAGCCCGCCAATATTCTGATACGCACCGATGGCATCGTAAAACTCACCGATTTCGGCATTGCCCGCGTGCCTCAAGAGGCCGTGGTCGACACCGGCGGCATGGCTCCCGGCACCGGGGCTTACATGGCACCCGAACAGGTCGCGGGCGCCGAGCTCGATGCGCGAACCGATCTGTATGCTGCCGCCATCGTGTTGTTCGAAATGCTCACTGGCCTGACACCGTTCGAACAGGGCGACTACAACGAAGTGCTGATCCGCAGAGCCCAACTGGAGCAAAGCCCTCCCCCCCTCACGTCGCTGGTCCAGTCGGCCCCTGCGGTCATGGATCTGCTGCTGGCGCGTGCGCTGGCGAAAGACAAGATGCACCGCTACGCATCCGGAGTCGAATTCGGGGACGCAATTCAGCACGCGCTCGGGCTGCCGGAAAGCGAAGGCTGGCGAGCACAGAAGGAGCTCGTCAAACACGCCAAGGCCATCAGCGAGATGGTACCCGTGCACGACCCGGCGAGGGGCCGATTGGACGCGGATCAACTGCGCACGGATGCGATGGCTGCGTTCAAGATGTGAGCTTCGTGTACGCCGTCGAAGCCGCACCAGCGGCCAGCTTGCGCAAGGCCCACTGGCCGGTATTCACCCAGCGTTGACAGGCTCTCTAGCGCGTGCCAAAGGCGTGGCTCCCAAGTTTCCCGGCAACATCCGCGCTTCATGCTCAGATCCTTCCGCGTCTCCCTGCTCAACGGTGCGAAACTCGTGCTGGCCTTCGGCGGTGTGGCCTTGGCCCAGCCGGCCGGAGCTCAACCAGCACCACCCGATGCGCCAGAACCACCACCCGCGCCGCCTGCGCGACCTGCGCCCGCGCCGCCGCCCCCTGCAGCCGAAGCGCCGCCGGCAGCGCCAACTCCCGAACCGGGCGCCGAAGGCGAGAGCCAAGATACGAGTCAACCACCGGCTGAAGCTCCGCCCGAGTTGGACGAGCCAAGCGCTCCGCCTCCAGAGCCTGGGCCTGCCACCGGCCTAGGCCCTTCAGACACCTTTGGCGTGTCCGCCTTTCCCGCCACCGAAGCCGAAGGCGAGCAACCCACACGCCAGAAGAAGCAAGAGCCACGAGCTGCCTCCGAAGGCGAATCCGGCGATCGCATCTTCGCTGAAGACTGGTGGGCACACACACGGCCCCTGCTCGAAATCGGCGGCTATTTTCGTGTGCGCGCCGAGCTGTTTCACAAGTTCTCGCTCGATCGTTACGATCAACCCGCCGACGCGATGTGGCCGCGGCCCGCCGACGACGCTTACTTCGCCGGCGCCAGCGGCAACTCGTACGGGCCCGAGCTCTGCACCCCTGACGAATCCGGGCGCGGAAGCAACGATAGCCCAAACGCGGCCACGCTACGCTGCCGCAACAACACCCAAGCGGGCGCCAACATGCGCTTTCGCATCAATCCCCAGCTCGTGGTTTCCGACAACCTCAGGGTCATCAGCCAAATCGACATGCTCGACAATTTGGTGCTGGGGTCCACGCCCGAGGGTTACTCGAACTCACCGGGCGGCGGCGGGTACCAGGTCGACCAGCGCACCGGCTACGCACCGACGACACTTCAAGGCAGCGGCCAGGCCGCTCCATCGAGCGGCGACAACAGCACGAGTGACAGCATCGTCGTGAAGCGGGCTTGGGCCGAGTACTCGACACCGGTCGGACAGCTCAGGTTCGGTCGCATGCCCAGCCACTGGGGTCTTGGCATTTTTCAGAACGCCGGCGACGGCTACGACGACGACTACCAGTCCACCGTCGATCGGCTGGCGTTCGTAGGGGGCTTCAAGTCTTACGATCTGTACATCGCGGGCGCCTGGGACTTCGCTGCCGAGGGACCCACCAGCGCCAGCTATGCGCTGCCTCAGCAGCAGGCCTACGACCTCGCGCAGCTCGACGATATCGATCAATACGTGCTCGCGGTCTTCCGCAAGCGAAGCCCGGCCCTCGAACGCCTCGATTTGGCAAAAGGTCGCGTCGTGCTCAACGGTGGCCTCTACTTCATGTATCAGCATCAGGTGCTCGCCAACGACACTGCGGGCACCTGTCCCGATGGAGCTGCGGCGCTGGACTGCGAACCCGGCGAGTTCACTCAGGGGGCTTCGGGCTTCAATCGCCGCGGTGCCACCGTCTACATTCCCGATCTCTGGCTGCAGCTGAAATACAAAGATTTCCGCTTCGAGGCAGAAGCGGTCACGGTCCAGGGTACGGCTGAAAGCCTCGAAACCTCAGCCGGAGGCAACGACTTTTCTGGGCGAGACGAAAGGTGGCGTTTTCGCCAGTACGGTGTCGCCACGCAGATCGAGCAAAAGCTCGTTGAAGACAAGCTGCGCCTTGGCTTCGGTTTCGGTTGGGCTAGCGGCGACGAAGACGTCGACGGCCTCGACCCCGGTCGTAGCGGCGTGCAGCCGCAGCTCGGTGACAACACCATCTCGACCTTCCGCTTCCACCCCGCCTACCGCATCGACCTGATCTTGCATCGCCACCTGCTCACGCGCGTGCAAGGCACCTACTACTTTCGCCCGAGCGTCGAATACGACTTCATTCGCGACCCACGCGGACAGAAGCTCGGTGGTGGAGTGGCCGCCATTTGGACGCGCGCCGATGAGTTCATGCAGACGCCCGGCCACGAGCGCGATTTGGGTGTCGAGCTCAACGCCACGCTCTACTTCCAGAGCAAAGACGGCGCGCTCAACGACGACCCCAACGAGATGGGTGGGTTCTACTCGATGCTGCAGTACGGCGTGCTCTTCCCCATGGGCGGCCTCGGCTACATGTCCGAAGAGTCGCGCAATATTTCCGAGCAGCTGCAGATCGTGCCCGATCTGAGCTCGGCTCAAACGTTGCGCTTGTACCTCGGCGTGCTGTTTTAGCCGGGACGCCGGCGCGACAGCGGGGGCCAAACTGGATATGCTGGCCCCATGCAGTCGCTGTACGATGAAGCCGAGGCACGAGCCTGTGTCGCTGAATTCGCCGCCAAAGCGCCCGCCCACTTGGCAGACGCCGACGCGCAGCGCGACCTGGCTCTCAGGGTGTACACCTCGCGCCTGCTCGGCAGAGAGCCGAGCCTGGTGCTGCATGGCGGCGGCAACACGTCGGTGAAGACCCGTGCTCGCGAGTACACCGGTCGGGTGGTGGAGTGCTTGTGTGTCAAAGGTAGCGGTTGGGATCTCGCCAGCATCGAACCGGTAGGCTTTCCGGCATGCCGGCTCGAGCCGCTCATCGAGCTCTGCCAGCTGGCTGAGCTGAGCGACGACGACATGGTCAAGGCGCTGCGCAGTCAAATGCTCGACCCCACGGGCCCCACGCCTTCGGTCGAAGCGCTCTTGCACGCGTATTTGCCGGCCAAGTTCGTCGATCACACCCATGCGGACGCCGTCTTGGCGTTGGTCGATCAACCCGATGCAGAAACCCACGTGAGACGAGTGTGGGGGCGCGACGCCTTGTTCGTGCCGTACATCATGCCCGGCTTCGTGCTGCTCCGGCGCGTGGTCGAGCTCACTCGCGAAAAACCAGTCGGGCTGCCACTGGTACTCGAAAAGCACGGCATCTTCAGCTTTGGCGACAGCGCACAAGAGAGCTACGAGGCCATGATCGCGGCGGTGACCCGCGCCGAGCAGTACTTGTCCGAACACCGCGCACCGGTCGAGGCCGTGCCGGTGTCAGTCGGCCGCAGCGCGCTGGCAGAGCCCGAGCGGCGAGCCGGGCAACGGCTGATTGCCCCGGTCTTGCGCGGCGCCTTGGCGCGGGCGCCCGAAGGTCAGCCCTTGTTGCTTCATTGGCAAGACGACGCCGCAACGCTCGAGCTCTTGGCCCGCCCAGACGCCGCGGCGCTCACGGCGCAGGGCCCGTTGACTCCCGATCACGTGATTCGGACCAAGCAGCGCCCGCTCTTCGTCCCCGCCCCGACTTTGAGCGACACCGGCGCTCTTCGCAGCGAGCTCGAGCGCGGGCTCGCCCAATACGCCGCCGACTACCGCGCCTACTTCGAGCGCGGCGCTCGAGCCCATTCGGCAAAGCTCGAGCGGCTCGATGCTTTGCCGCGAGTGGTCCTGTTCCCGCACTATGGCGCCGCATGTTTGGGGCAGACCTTCGAAGCCGCAGGCGTGGTGGGCGATATCTACCAGCACACCGCAGAGGTCGTGCTGAGCGCGAGCCGACTCGGTCGTTACCAGCCCGTGAGTGAGCTCGACTTGTTCGAGGTCGAGTACTGGAGCCTCGAACAAGCCAAGCTCAAGCACAAAAAGCCGTCAGGGGCGCTCACTGGACGAATCGCCCTGGTGACGGGCGCCGCGCGCGGCATCGGCCTCGCCACGGCCCAGGCATTGCTGAAGGCGGGCGCACACGTTGTGATTTCTGACCTCGATCCCGAGGCGCTGCGCGAAAGTGGTGAAACCTTGGCTGCGGCGTTCGGGCGCAGCCAGCTGCGCCAGACCCCGGCAGACGTGACGGCCAGAGACAGCGCTGCGCGAGTGATCGAGTTTTGCGTCGACATGTTCGGCGGGTTGGACCTCGTGGTGTCGAACGCCGGCACTGCCCCCTCGGGGCTATTACACGAAGACGAAGGCGACGCAGCGCTGCGCCGGTCGCTCGAGGTCAATTTGCTGGGGCACCAGAACATTGCGAGCGTCGCCAGTCGCTTGATGATCGAGCAGGGCTCGGGAGGCGTGCTGTTGTTCAACGCTTCGAAGAGCGCCTTCAATCAGGGCCCCGAATTCGGTCCCTACGCCGTACCGAAGGCTGCGCTCGTATCGCTCATGAAACAATACGCGGTAGACCTGGGGCGCTACGGGATCCGCAGCAATGCGGTCAACGCCGACCGCGTTCGCACTCACTTGTTCAGCGACGGCGTGCTCGAAGCGCGCGCCAAAGCGCGCGGCGTATCGCCCGACGACTACTTCAAGCTTAACCTGCTCGGCCGCGAAACGACCGCCGAAGACGTCGCCGACGCGTTCGTGTGGTTAGCCACTGCCCACGCCACCACCGGCGCGGTGGTCACGGTCGACGGTGGCAACGCGGCGGCATTCCCGCGTTGAGCCGGCCACCTTGTCCTACATGCATCCCCGTTGCCCGGGGGCACACCTCTGACAGCGAGGCCAGGCGGTCTAACCCAAGGGCGAGGTTCGGACGTCCGGTCAGAGTCGTGAGGCGCCATTTTCTCGCGCGCTCGTCATCACGACACACCCGGGCATCAAACCTGCACCGCTCGCGCAACCTGCGAGCTTAGTTCTTAACAACCTGACCGAAGACTTGTAAAACCCGCGAAGGTTCTGCTTCAGTGCGGAGCCCTCTGGGCAGTTCATTCTCATCCACCGATAAAATCAAGGCCGGGGCAGCAGCAGCGGTTCGAAAGCCCTGCATGCACGAGCAAGCTGTCCCGTCCAAACAGAGCCGGCGGGCCACGTTCTCGCCGCATCTTTCAAAGGGCAAAACAAGGAGCGCTTAAATGGCAAACTTCAGTGGTCTGAAACTCGCGGGGCCAATCCTGGCAGTGGTGTTCGCTGGTGGGCTCACGCAGGGGTGTGGCAGCGAGGACGACGCGTCGGCGTCGTGCGGGGCGGAGCTCGGCGTCAAGATCGACTCACTCAATGCGTCGGTCGACGCTCTCCAAGCGGTGGCCGCCGACATGCAGGCGGACCTCAGCATTGCCTGCTCCGGCCTCGCCGGCGACGAAGATCCGGACGACTCGCTGACCGAAGATGATTTGAAGGACAAATGCGCCGAGGCGGCGGGAGTCATCGAGGCGGCGTTCGATGCGGGGCTCACGCTCGAGATCATTCCCGGCAAGTGCGAAGTGGCCGCCGAAGCTCAGTTGGAGTGCGAGGCCAGTTGCTCCGTCGACGGGTCCTGCGATCCCGGGAGCATCGAGGCGCGCTGCGAAGGCGGAGAGTTGAGTGTCAAGTGCGAGGGCACCTGTGAGGGCACCCTCCGGTGCGAAGGGTCCGCCTCCGCGTCGGTCAATTGCGAAGGGACTTGCTCCGGCACTTGCTCGGGCACGTGCGAAGGGACCTGCAACGGCAAGTGCGACGGCACCTGCTCCGCAGAAGTCATGAATGCCGAGGGTGAAGCCGAATGCCGGGGCACCTGCGAAGGCGAGTGCGAAGGCACTTGCGATGCCACTTGCACCGGCAAATGCGAGGGCAGCTGCGAATTCGCAGCGGAGGCCGAAGTCGAATGCGACGCCGAAGCTCGCTGTGAGGGCGAGTGCGAAGGCACGGCCACTGCTCCGAAATGCGAGGCCGAGCTGGAACCGCCGGAGTGTAACCTCGATGCGGATTGCCAGGCCGGCTGCGAGGGACAAGCTCAATTCAAGGCTGAATGCACCCCGCCTGCATTGGTGCTGACCGGGGAGATCGACGCTGATATCGTTGCCGATATCGAGCTGTACTTGCCTCAGGCCTTGCAGGTATTCGCCAGGGCCCAGCTAGCCGCCGAAGCTGCGGGTGACGTGGCCTCGGCGGGCCTCGACGTCGCGGCTGAAGTCACCGACGCAGCCATCGAGTGCTCCGCGTCGGTCGGCGCATCGTTCGTCGCGAAGATGGAAGCTGCCGCCGAAGCCTCGGCTTCGGTCAGCGTCTCGGTCGAAGCCAGCGCGTCGGTCAGCGGTAGCGCCAGCGCCGGCTGAAGGCGGACCGGCCTTCAAAAGCACATCGAGCGGCGCGTTCCCCCCGGGGGCGCGCCGCTTGGTTTTTTGTGCCGGTGCTTCTCCCATCGGCACAGGGTGTTCGGGACGACCGAAGGACAATCGCC
>CBFGRJ010000299.1:0-9157 GCA_965651135.1 uncultured Myxococcales bacterium | reverse complement strand
CTCGGACAAAAAGGGATAGAGGGGATTTTTGTAAAACAGGTAATTCTTGAGCAGGTGTGGGGAGAACACCAGCGCAGCAACGATCAGCATCGCCCAGGGAGCGGCTAGTAGCCACGGCACGCCCTGGGCGCTGCGCTCGCGGTAGCGCGAGACGAGCAGCCACAGCCAGCGCAGGGCGAGCGCCGGTAGAAAAGCCAAGACTACGTAGATGGCCTGGTATTTCGTGAGCGCGGCCGCTCCGGCCAAGACGGCGAACAAGGCACACGAGGTTGGGGCAAAGTCGTTCCAGACCCGGCGCCCAGCCAGCAGGAGCGGCGGCGCGAAGAAGGCCAACACGTGGTCGGCGGAGCCACCGAAGTTGCTGTCATAAACGAACAGGAGCGGGAAGAGGAATACCGTGACCCAGCTCCCCCTTAGTTTGGGATCTTCGACGGCCCAGCGAATGGCAGCCACCACCCCGACCAAGGTCCACAGGAACAAGCCGAGCTCGCAGTGCAAGATCAGCATCCACTTGAGCGGCACCTCGAGGCCGGGGACCAAGTAGCACCAGGTGTAGATCAAGCTCGCCAGGTGGGGGACAGCGCGATTGTAGTCCGCAAAAAAGGGCACGAGTCGACCCTCACGGGCGTAGTCTTGGGCGATGCCCACATGGTACCAGGTCGCATCGTAGTTCAGCGACTCGGGTGTCATGCTTTGCAAGTACAACACCAATAGGCAGACGGCCCCGTACACGTGAGTGAGCCGTGAGAGCCAACCGGCAGCGACTTGTGCCCTGAGCTCTCCGATCAACGCGAAGAGCAGACGAGCGGCGGGTCTGCCTCCAAGGGCCGTCATCGCCACGGGCAGGGCGAGCGCAAACCGCGAATCGTACAAACCCAACGCACCCCCGGCGTACATGCCGAGCACGAATACCAGGACACCGAGCGCGATCGCACACGTCGAGCGCTCGATAGGGCTCATCCCCCGAACCCTGAGCACCCCCTCGAGGACTCTCAGGCCGGTAGACAGGCAGGCCAGGGAGAACAGTGCCACGTACCCGGCGAGCGAGAGCAGATCCCAGAGCAGCCACTCACCGAGTGGGTAGTGCGACTCGATGCGGTGAAGGAAGTATGCCGCTCCGAGCAGCAGCACGACCGCCGTGAGCACGTGGATGACTCTGTTCGAATGGCGCCAGTCGAGGAGCCGTGACGGTCCCATGCTGGCGGCGACACTATCCCGGCCAGTCGGACTCGTCTATGCCGTCCTGCGCAGCACCGAGCAGCGCGCCGCCTCGGCCAGCTCGCTCTCGATGGCCTGGCGTTCTCTCGCCAAGTAGTCACCGATGGCTCGTTCGAGCACGGGGTGCTTGAGCTGATGCGCGCTGTGAGTCAGCGTCGGCTCGAAACCGCGGGTGAGTTTGTGCTCGCCACCGGCCCCGGGCTCGAAGACCTCCAGGCCGCGCCGAATGCACTCGTCGATGCCCGCGTAGAAGCAGACGTTGAAGTGCAAATAGCGGTACTCACGCGTAGCACCCCAGTAGCGCCCGTAAAGGGTGCGCTTACCGAGCAGATTGAATGCGCCGGCCACCAGTTGACCGCTCGAGGAGTCGCGCGCGGCCACCACGTGGAGCTGCTCCGGCATTTTTGCGGCTACCTCTTCGAAGAACTCCCGATTGAGGTATTGGCGCCCCCAGAAGAAGCGCTCCACGGTGCTCTTGTAGAAGACGAACACGTGGTCCATGACCTCGCTGGTCAGATCGCTGCCGGTCAATACGTCGAGCTCAAGGCCCTGCTGCGCCAGCTCTTTTCGCTCACGGCGCACTTGGTTGCGCCTCTTGGACGCGAAGCGCAGCACGAAGTCGTCGAAGGTCGCATAGCCCTGATTGCGCCAGTGGTACTGCACGCCGTAGCGACGATGGAAGCCCAGCTCCGCCAGCGTATTTGCCGTGGAGCTCGGCACGAACAACACGTGTGACCCAGAAAGCTCCAAACGGTCGACCAGCCGCCTCAACCCCGTAGCGAAGGCTGCGAGTAAGCTCGCTTCGCTGAGGCCATGGCTTGCCAGCACGCTTTCGGCGATCAGCAGCCGTGGCCCGGTGGCTGGGGTGAACGGAACCGCCACGACGAGTTTCGGGTAGTAGCTAGCCTTGAGACGCTCCTCCGAAAACTGCGCCCACGATTGGTCGAACACGAACTCCCCCATGCTATGGCCTTTGATGTAGGCCGGAGCCGCGGCCAGTAGAGTTTGCTGTTTCCATAGGCTCAGAAACAGCGGCAGCCAGCCGCGCTCGGGACTGACACAACCGGTGGTTTCCAAAGCATCGAGCCAAGCGTAGCGGAGAAATGGCGGTGTCCCGTCGGTGACCAGGCTTTGCCAGCGTGCTTCACCCAGCTCGCCAATCGACGAGTGAGTGCGCAGCTCGATCGCATCTGGGTCAGAGGTCATCTTCAATCTAGGCTAGCGCAGAGTCCAGAACGCGGACAGTCTAGGCATGCTAAGTGATGACTGAAATGACGCGCGCTCAATCCCTCCCGCTGCTCTTGTTCGATCTGGACGGGACGCTTCTGTTGACCTCCGGGGCGGGGGCCCGCGCCATGGACCGCGCCGGCAAAAGGGTCTGGGGGCAGGAGTTCGATCTTTCTTCGGTCAACTTCGGCGGCAGCCTCGATCCGGTGATTGTGCGGAAAGCCATTGGCTTGGCTCGGCTCGAGTTCGATCACGCGAAGCACCTGGAATTCCGCGAGTTGTATTGCGCCGAATTGCGACGGGAGCTAGCGCGACCCAATGTCGAGGCGTATTGCCTGCCGGGAGTTTTGCCCTTGCTCGAGCACCTTCGCGCTGCTCGGAGCGCGACGCTGGGCCTGCTCACCGGCAATTACGAAGAAACCGGCTGTCAAAAGCTGATGCGCGTTGGCATCGACCCGGCTTGGTTCTCTCCGCGAGTCTGGGGAGACGCGGCGCCGACTCGACCCGACCTGGTGCGCGTCGCCATGCAGCGCCAGGAGCATGCCACGCCAGAGAACGTGATCGTCATCGGAGACACCGCGCGTGACGTGCATTGCGCGAAGGTCAACGGCTGCTCGGTGTTGGGCGTTGCTACCGGTCCGGCGTCTCGCGAAGAGCTGCTCGAAGCGGGTGCCGACCGCGTGGTCGACGACCTGAGCGATCCAACTCCGCTCTTGGACATGATCGAGGCGTGTTCTCGATAGCCGACCAGCCGGGAGTTACAAAAGCCGCTTGAGCTCGCCAGCGGCTCCTGTACTGTACGCGGCTCGTTTATGCTGCTGGCTGTCGGCCTCTTGGTATTGGGAGGGGTGCTCTTGTACTACGGGGCTGAATGGTTCGTGCGCGGAGCGGCGGGCCTCGCGGTCAGATTCGGTGTGAGTCCGCTGCTCATTGGCCTCACGGTCGTTTCGTACGCGACTTCCGCGCCCGAGCTCGCGGTGAGCATGCTGGCTGCGGCGGAAGGGAAGAGCCAAATTGCACTCGGCAACGTCGTCGGCTCCAACATCACCAATATTGGACTGATCTTGGGGTTGACCGCCGTGATCGCACCGCCGCGGACCGACGGTACGTTGATCTCCAAGGAGCTGGTCGTGCTCATCGTGGGCACGCTTGCGCTTCCGCTGCTGCTGTTGAACGGGATCATCGAGCGCTACGAGGGAGCACTGTTCACGCTGGCCGCCGTGCTCTTCACGCTCTTGGTGATCCGTTGGTCCAGGGCGCGCGGTTCCAAAGCCGATGTCGAGGTGCCGGATCCCGGCCAGCATCGAGCGGGTGGGCTCGCCGCGCTGTTGGTGCTCGGGCTCGCGGTACTGCTCGGCGGCGGCAAGGTCTTCGTGGACGGCGCCGTCGGGCTCGCGCATGGCCTGGGCATGAGCGATCGTACCATCGGCTTGACCGTCGTGGCTTTCGGTACATCGGTGCCCGAGTTGGCGGCGTCGTTGATCGCTGCCTTGAAGGGTCATTCCGAGATTGCCATCGGCAACGTGGTCGGCTCGAGTATCTTCAACTTGTTGTTCATCTTGGGGGCCACGAGCCTGGTGTTCCCCATCGCCGGAACCCTCGGCGAACAGGTGGTCGATATCTCGACCATGGGTTTTCTCACGCTCTTGCTGAGCGTCGCTCTGCGCGCCGAACGGGTCATTCGCCGTTGGGAGGGCGCGGTCATGCTGCTGACGTATGCCGTATTCTTGACGTGGATCGTGGTAGGCGCTTCCGGCTGAGGGTCAACATCCGTACTGACGCGCAAGCTCGGCCGGATTATGCTTGGGTGATGCACCTGATGCGCTATGCTTTGGTCTGCACCGCGCTCGCTGTCGCCTGCAGCACCTCGAGTTCCCGACAGGCTGGCTACCCCGCGCAGTACCCTCCCGGCCAGTACCCGCCGGGGCAGTACCCGCCAGGACAGTACCCACCTCAGCAATATCCTCCTGGACAGTACCCGCCGCAGCAATATCCACCAGGACAGCATCCGCCCGCCCAGAATCCGGGCGCTACCGTCGGACCGAGCCCCGGAGTTCAGCCCGCGCCTCCGGCGGCACCGGTGGCCAATGACCCGATCAACGCCGTCGACATCGTCTGGCTGCGCGGTCGTGCCCAGCAGATCCTGGGTGAGCTGGTTGCGGCGCTCCCCACGAACTACCAGAGCAAGGTGCAGGGTATTCCACTCATCGTCGACGACGAGGTCGGTGAGGTCAATGCTTTCGCAGCGTGCACCAAGGGTGGCAAATCGGCGATGGCCATCAGTGACGGGCTCCTCGACATTTCGGCGCACCTCGCGCAGGCAAAAGCCACCGACGAAATCTTCGGCACCCAGAAGCTCAATCCGTACATCGAGCTCATCGCTCGCCACCAAAGGCCGGGGCAGCCCATCGTGCGCCCGGCCGCAGGCTTCTTCGACCACGGCCAGCAGGTGGACGGGCGAAAGGTTCAGCGTCAACACCAGCTATTGGACGAACAATTGGCCTTCATTTTGGGTCACGAGCTGGCGCACCACTATTTGGGTCACTTGCCGTGCACGGCGCAAGGCGGCCTGAATACGGCGGAGCTCGGTCACCTGCTATCGAGCGTCGTGCCTGGGTTCAATCAACCCAACGAGCTCGCCGCCGACGTTGCCGGCACGAACAATGTGCTGAGCGCCGGCAAGCGGCGTTCGGGCTACCAGCTCAGCGAAGGGGGAGCGCTTTTGACCATGGCGTTCTTCAGCGGTTTGGACCGGCTGACGCCGGGCGATATCATCTTCGGCTTCGAGCGCTCCCACCCGGTCCCCCAGCTTAGGAGCCCCGTCATTTCGCAGACGGCGGCCCATTGGCGGTCGACCGGCGGCCAGCCCGTCGTGTTTCCTTTCTGAAATTTTCGCTCAACCCCCACCGACACCGGCTCGAATAGTTTCGTCGTGAGCGACAAGACCGAAGCCCCCACACCACGCCGCTTGCGGCGAGCCCGTCAAGAGGGCGATAGCCCCGTTTCCGCGAGCTTGACGCAAGCGTTCGTGTTCGTCGTGGTGCTGGCCCTGCTGCCCTCGGCTTTTCGAATGATCGTCGAGCGGGTCACGTCGCGCCTGCATGAGGCTCTGTCCTTCCAGCTGGCTGACTTTTCACCCGTTTCGTTGGTGCTCGATGTGGCGTTGTTGTCTCTGCCGCTCATCGTGGCCGGTGCCGTGACAGCCGGCGCCGTCGGCGTGGCCCAAACCGGGGGCAGCGTCGCCTTCAAAAAGCTCGCGCCCGATCTCAATCGCGCCAATCCCATCAGCGGCCTCAAAAACCTGGTGCGGGTCGATCGCTTGGTGGCACTCGCTCGCTCGCTGGCCGGTACGCTGCTCGTGGCCTGGCTCGCCACCGAGCTGGTCCTGGCAGAGTTGGCATCCCTGGCCGCCGGCGTCGGTCAGCTAATTCCGAGCGCGGCCCTGGCGCTGGTCCTCATCAAGAGGTTGGCATGGGTAGCGGGCATGCTGGGTCTCGCCCTCGCACTGCTCGACGTCTTGGCTGTCCGCTACGCGTGGTTCGAGCGCTTGCGCATGAGCAAAGACGAAGTCAAGCGCGAGTACCGTCAAGCCGAAGGCGATCCGGAGATCAGGGCAGCTCGCCAACGCGCGCACCGCGAGCTGCTCGCGGGCGCCTCACTGAACGCCATTCGGGACGCCACCGTCGTCATCGTCAATCCCACGCACCTGGCCACCGCCCTCAAGTACGACGAGGGGGAAGACCGTGCGCCCCAAATCCTCACCCAGGGTGCGGGCGATCTGGCTCGCAAGATCGTGGAGGCAGCGCACGCCTACGGTGTGCCCGTGGTGCGCGATGTTCCCGTAGCCAGGGCACTCGCCGAGCTCGAAATCGGTGACGAAATCCCGGAGGAGCTCTACGAGGCGGTCGCCGAAATTCTACGCGAAGTCTTCGAAGGCGAAGAGCGCGGCAGCGAGACCTGAACACGCCAGAATGATGAGCGACAGGGGAGGATGGGCCAATTGCGCCTTGCTCGGGCCCTTTGCGCGCGATATGACGCGATTCGACCATGAAGAAAGCCTTGATCACGGGCATTACTGGGCAAGATGGTTCGTACCTGGCCGAGCTCTTGCTAGAAAAGGGCTACGACGTGTTTGGTTTGGTGCGGCGTTCGTCCAGCTTCAATACCGAGCGCATCGATCACCTCTACAAAGATCCACACGAGCCTGGCGTGCGCTTGCGGCTCATTTACGGGGATCTCAACGACGCCAGCTCGCTGAACCAAATCATCCGCCAGGTCCAACCGGACGAGATCTACAATCTCGGCGCCCAGAGCCACGTGCGCGTCAGCTTCGACGTGCCCGAATACACCAGTGAAGTGAGCGGCCTCGGCGCGGTTCGCTTGCTCGAGGCGATTCGCGAAACTGGGCTGCAGTGCCGGTACTACCAAGCGTCGTCATCGGAGCTGTTCGGTTCGGCGCCGGCCCCTCAAAACGAGAAAACACCCTTTCACCCGCGCAGCCCCTACGCTTGCGCGAAGGCGTACGCCTACTACATCACGGTCAACTACCGCGAGGCTTACGGCATTCACGCCAGCAATGGCATTCTGTTCAATCACGAATCTCCCCGCAGGGGCGCCACTTTCGTTACCCGCAAGGTCACTCGCGCAGCCGCCCACATCAAGCTGGGTCTTCAAGACAAGTTGTTCATGGGTAATCTCGACGCCAAGCGCGATTGGGGATTCGCTGGCGACTATGTCGTTGGCATGTGGCAAATGCTGCAACAGGACGAGCCCGACGATTACGTGCTGGCCACGGGCGAGACTCATTCCGTTCGCGAGCTGTTGGACGCCGCGTTCTCCACGCTGGATCTCGACTGGAAGAAGTACGTCGAGATCGATCCGCGCTACTTCCGCCCGGCTGAAGTGGACCTATTGCTCGGCGACGCCAGCAAAGCGAAGCAGAAGCTAGGTTGGCAGCCGAAGGTGGCGTTCAAAGAGCTCATCGAAATGATGGTCCGCGCCGATTTGGATGAGGCGAACCGCGACATTCACGGTCGCGGCTCAGTGCCGCCCAGCGGCTTTTTCAAAGAGCAGACCTGAACCAATCGAGCTGGTGCGGTCGCAAGCTTTAGCGGCGGTAGGCCCGGAGGTGCAGATAGGCTCGGGTGCTGGCGGGCAGCACTCGATCGAGGCCTCGCTCGAGCGCTTCGACCATTTTGCGGATTGGTTTGAGCTCGGCGAGCTTGGGTTGACCGAGCTTAGGGTGAAAGATCAGCCGGTGCAAGGGGAACGCCTGGAAGCGCTGAAGCCGATCGAGCGTGAAATGCGGGGCCAGGGTGCTCTGTAGAAAGCTCGCAGTGGAGCGCAGCTCGCCACGCTCCACGCGATGGGTGAGGGCGTGCGCCACGATGAATGGGTTATTGCGGCTCGGTTCGAGCACGTCGATGCGACCGTTCGGGGTGAGCACACGCGCACACTCCTGAACGAACCGAGCGGGCTCTTCGAGGTGATGGATCAGGTCACGCACCAGAATATGGTCGAAACTTTGCGCTTCGAACGGCAGCTCGTACACCGAAGCTCGAACGAAGCGGCAATTGGGGAGCGCCTTTTGCGCGAAGTCGACCTTGGCCTGAAACAGGTCGACGCCGCAGGCTCCTGCCGGCGCGCCCAGGTGAAACAAGGTAGCGCCCTCACCGCAGCCGAGGTCGAGCACGCGCGTCCCCAACGGTAGAAATGCTTGATGGATGAGCTGTCGCTCGCGTTCGGCGACGCCTGGGTGCTGCGTTTGCCACTCGAAGTGGTCGGGAGCCGCTTCGCCGAACGCTTCGGTCAACGGATCGGGCGCGGGGGCGTTTCGAGCCTCATCTTGAGCTTGCTGAAGCCGAACGCGGTCACTGTCGAGAGCCACGGTTCACTTGGATCCTTTCTTGGGAGGTCGCCTGCCGAGCAGCCGGTGCCCCTCGGCATCGCGCCGATGATCGCCGCCCTTTTTCCACATCGCAAATTCGCCTGCTTGACCTGCGAAGGAGTACACGCCCGTGTCGAGCGCACTCTGCATGAAGCCTCGCACCGGCGCCATTTTGAGCCAATCGGTGCTGCAGAGCAAGACGTCTGCCCCATTGGCGCCGACCCGGTTCAGCGTGAAGGCGTTCTCACGGCTGCTCACGTGCGGCACGATCAGCTCACAGGCAGAGACGCTTGCCGAAGGAGGGATCTGAGCGATGAGCGTTTTCAAGTTTTTGTAACTGGTCTTTTGTGCTTCGCTGATGCTGAACATCACCTTGTGGAAGCCACCCACGAAGGTGTTGTGCTGAAATAGCGCGCCGAAATTGTAGCTGAATAGTGTCGCCGAGACGACCAGAGCAGGCAGGGCAGCGGCGGCACGCACCCGACCGCTCGCGTGGCGACGCCATGCATCGAGCACGAAAATGCTGGCGATCAGGATGTAGGGTGTCCAATTTGCCGTGTACTGGAATCGCGTCTGGACCATCGGCGGATACCCGGTTGCAAGCAGCGTGAAGATGAACGCCGGTAGACACAGGAGCCAGACCAAACGGTGACGGATGGGCAGGAGTAGGACCGGCCCCAACGTGCGCAGCAGGTACTCGCACTTTTCCTGATTGAACACCGACGAGAAGGTGAACACGGGGTTCGTCACCAAGGTTCGCAGTACGCCTGCGAAGCCGGCGTCGCCGGGGGGTATCAGTCCTTGGAAGAGCCAGGAGAGGCTCTG
>CBFGRJ010000298.1:0-9169 GCA_965651135.1 uncultured Myxococcales bacterium | reverse complement strand
GCATTGCTCGTCGCCCGAACATGGCCCGTCGCCCGAAGCAGCCTGCTCCCCCCGAAGACTTTTTGGGCGCTCGTTACTTCTCGAGCAGGCTCCGCAACATCCACGCCGTCTTTTCGTGCAGCTGCAGGCGCTGGGTACCCAGGTCGGCCGTCGCCTGATCACGCGCCTGTTCCGCCAAGGTCACGACGTTGCGTGCGGTGCGGATCACCGCTTCGTGACCCTCGACCAGTTGCTTGACCATTTCTAGCGCGTCGGGGACCCCGTCGGTCTCGGGAATCGAGGAGAGCTTCGCGTATGCGGCGTAGCTGCCGGGCGCCGGATGGCCCAACGCGCGGATACGCTCAGCGATGAGATCCACGGCAGTCGCCAGCTCCGTGTAGTGTTCCTCGAACATGATGTGCAGCGTCTGGAACATCGGGCCCGTCACGTTCCAGTGAAAGTTGTGGGTCTTCAGATAGAGCGTGTAGCTATCGGCGAGCAACTTGCTCAGCTCGTCAGCGAGCTGTTTGCGATCTTGCGCGCTAATGCCAATTTCGACTTGCATGACCGTCTCCTGGGCTATTCGGTGTGACCCGTTCTTGACAGATCTCTCCAATAGACCCGTGGCGTAGGCTGTCAATAGGGCAGACTCCGCAGCGGTTCGTGCAGCCAATCGGCCGCGCAGGGCCCAGCGCACGTGTCAGGCCGTCTCGGCCACGCGTTCGCCGCAAACTCGGGCGCCTGGCAAACAACTGGATTATGCTATCCGACGAGCTGATGAGCGGATTGATTTCGAGCCGGACCTGTGCGGGCGTCCTAGCCGCTTGCATGGTGTGCGGGCCGGCAACGGCATGGGGTCAGACCCAGCCGCCCTCAGCGCCAACGACCTCACCCGAGGCGGCACCACAAGCCCCAAGCGCCCCTGTTCCCGCACCCGTCTATGGCACGCCTCATTCACCGCCACCGGGGCAAGGCGTGCCCTATGGGCCCGCTCCCGGCTACGGTAGCTACGGCAGCCCGTACACACCGGCTTCCGGCTACCCTGCGCCCTACCCCGCTGCGCCCTATTCCGCTGCGCCCTACCCCGCTGCACCCGTCGATCCTCGGCCCAAGTACCTTCCATATCGAGAGGGCGAGCCGCCTCCACCTGGCTACGTGTTCGACGAAGAAATGCGCCGCGGTCCGCTCATTGGCGGGCTCATCACGCTGGGCGTGCCTTACCTCATCGGTCTATTGGTGGCTTCTCAAGAGAACTACAGCAACAAGAAGGGCTACCTCCTGATCCCTGCAGTAGGGCCCTGGCTGACGCTGTTGGCGCGAGACAGCTCATGCGATCCAACCCTGCCGATTTCGGATTGCGTCGAAGACTCTGCCTCGCGCTTCGCCTTGGTGCTCTCCGGCATCTTGCAAACGGGCGGCGCAGTGATCACGGCCTCCGGAATCTTCAACACCCGCAAGCGCTACATGCTCAAGCTCGAAGAAGGACCACCCCCTTCGACACCAACCGTGATGCCACCCCAGGTCAGCGTTTTGCCAAGAGCCATGAGGCAAGGCTTTGGCTTCGACGTCGTCGGGCGCTTCTAAGTTGTCGCGACCCGAGCGCTATTTCTCGAGAACCGAGGCGATTTTTTCCGCCAGTGCGCCCGGCGAAAAAGGTTTGTGCAGAAACTCTGCGGACGGCGGAATGCTTTCGCCAAGGCTGCCTCCGGGGTATCCAGAAACGAAGAGCACGCGCAGACCGGGATGTCGATCGCACAGCATCCGCGCCAAGGCATGGCCGTTGGTCGCGGGCATGACGACATCCGTCACCAACACATCGATAGGCCCCTCATGCCGATCGGCAACGGCTACCGCGTCGTCGGCATCGGAGGCGATCAACACTTCGTAGCCGCTCCGCTCCAGCACTCGACGAAGCACTCGCCTGACCGCCGGCTCGTCGTCCACGAGTAGAACCGTTCGCCGACCTACTTCTGCCGCTACGGCATTCTTGCTGTAAACACTCACGAACCGCGCTCACTCACCGGCCTCGATTCCCCCCCCGAGCGGGCGGAACCCGGCACCAGTCCTGAAAGATACCCCAAAACGGCAGCTCGTGACCACCTGCGGAGTGAGGACATCGGTAATCTCGAACGGCGGCGTCAAGTCGAACCGACGCCACCCTTCGTGAAGCTCGAGTGAAACGGCGTGAGTCTGCCATGTCCATGAAAACAATTGGCTTCTGCCAAGGCCCCCGGCAGTCGGCTGCCTCGTGCGCTTTCTCGAGGGAAGCTTTGCCAGCGGCTTTTGCGTAGGACGAGGTGCGCCAGTGGGCTCCGTTCTGCGACTCGCGGGCGCGCTTGCCATGCCCATGCTACTGAGGTGCTCAATGAGTCAGAGTTCGATAAGGTGGTATCGTGTACTCGCTGCACTTACCTGTTGCTACCCTGGCCTGGCGCTTGCTCAAACCGAAGCGGGTCAGGGCGAGGCGCCGGCCGTCGAAGGCTCCTCCGCCGAGCCAGCGCGCAAGATGGATCTGTCGACCCCGCCCCCGCCCCCGCCGAGAACCCGAAAAGCGCGCGTGCACAACGGCTTCTACCTGCGAGGTAGCTTTGGCGCTGGGGGCCTTTGGCCAAGCCTGCTCGACCGCAGCGACACGGACGAACGCTTCGACGTGAATGGAGGCACGTTTGCTCTCAGCTTCGACGGTATGGTCGGAGGCTCGCCCACGGAGGGCTTCGCTTTGGGGGGCGGTGTGTCTTGGCTAGGCGGCACCAGTGAAATCAGTGACGACGGTGTGGATGCCACCGTTGGGCTGTTGTTCGTCGGTCCCTTCTTCGACGCGTTTCCCGATCCCAAGCAAGGGTGGCACCTGGGCGCAATGGCCGGCTATGCGCTGCACACCATCCATGACCATCCGAGCGACGTGTCGCGAACTTCTGGTATTGGTGGAGCAGCCTGGGTAGGCCACGACTGGTGGGTGTCCCACGAAATGTCGGCGGGCCTGATGTTGAAATTCAGCGGAGCCCTGACCAGCGGCGAAGACGGCAGCGGCAGCCTGCGCGCCAACAGCACGGCCCTCACCCTACTAGCCACAGCCCTGTACCATTAGGTTCTAGGTGGCTCGACCTGAGTTTGCCCTGCCAGCATCAGGAACTCGTCGATGCTGCTCGGGTTACTGAGCGTGTCTCGGCTGAGGGCGCGTTCCGGTGGCTCGCCGTTGAAGATACGCTTGATAGGCACCTCGAGCTTCTTGCCGCTCAGCGTGCGAGGAATGGCGCTGACTTGTCGAATCTCGTCTGGAACGTGCCGCGGCGACAATTCGGTGCGAAGCAGCGCCTTGAGTTTCTGCTTGAATTCCTGATCGAGCTGGGCGCCGGGTGCCAGCACCAAAAAGAGCCATAGCTTGCCGGCCGTATCCAAGGTACCGGTGTCCACGACCAAGCTGTCACTGACCTCGGGTAGGCTTTCGACCAGTTGATAGAATTCACTGGTTCCCATTCGCACACCACCACGGTTGAGCGTCGAGTCGGAGCGTCCGTAGATCACGCAGCCGCCTGATTCGGTGAACTTGATCCAATCCCCGTGCCGCCAAACCCCAGGAAACACGGAAAAATAGCTATCGCGATAGCGACTACCATCGGCGTCACCCCAAAAACCGATGGGCATCGACGGCAAGGGCAACGTCAGCACCAACTCGCCGACTTCACCCTGCTCGAGGGGCTTGCCCTCTGCATCGAAAGCTTCGACCGCACAGCCCAGCCCAGCGCATTGAATCTCGCCCGCGCGAACCGGCAACAATGGGCACGACAACACGAATGCCGTGCACACATCGGTGCCGCCGCTGACCGAGCCCAAGAGCAGCTTGCTCGAAACCTGCTCGTAGACCCAAGCAAAGCCTTCGGTGCTCAACGGCGCACCGGTGCTACCGAGCGCTCTCAGCGCGCTCAAATCGAACTGACTGTGTGGCGTCAGCCTCGCCTTGCTGCAGGCGGTCAGGTAGGGGGCGCTGGTGCCAAAATACGTCACGCCCTCACGCGCGGCCATGGCCCAGAGCGCAGACAAATTGGGGAAAGCCGGGCTGCCATCGTACAGCACGACCGTGCTCCCCACGAGCAGTCCACCGATGAGGAAATTCCACATCATCCAACCGGTCGTGGTAAACCAGAAAAAGCGATCGTCAGGGGTGAGGTCGCAGTGCAAGCTCAGCGCTTTGAGGTGCTCCAGCAATATGCCGCCGTGGCTCTGTACGATGGGCTTGGGTAAGCCGGTGGTCCCGGACGAGTACAACACCCAAAGCGGATGCTCGAAGGGTACCGGAGTGAAGGTCAGAGGTTTTTGATCCTTCAACAGCTCGTCTATCGAGATCACGTTGTCGAGTGGCAAGCCTCGGTCGCCCAGGCGTGAAATGAGCACGACGTGCTTCAGCGAGCGCAGCTCTCGCGCAATCTCGACCACGGCGTCGGTGCGGTCGAAGCGCTTGCCGCCGTAAATGTAGCCGTCGACCGTGCACAGCACTTTAGGTTCGATCTGACGAAAACGATCGAGCACGCTTCTGACGCCGAATTCCGGGGCGCAGCTCGACCAGATGGCACCCAAGCTCGCGCAGGCCAAAAATAGCACGAGCGCCTCGACGCCGTTGGGCAAGAAGGCAGCGACGCGATCTCCCTGGGTGACACCCAATCGCTCGAGCCCGGCTCTGGCGCGAGCCACGCGATCGGAAAGCTCCTGGTACGTAAGCTCGCTTCTGGCCTGAGTTTCATCGATAGCAATCACCGCTGTCCGCTGGTCGCGGCAGCGCAGTGCATGCGCGGCATAATTCAGCGCGCTGCCGGAGAACCAGCGAGCACCGGGCATCTGCCGGCTGCTGAGGACCGAGTCGTAGCCGACCTCGAAGGTTACGTCGAAGTAGCGCACGATCGACTGCCAAAAGTCCTCGACGTGTCGCACCGACCACTGGTGAAGCTCGGCATAGTCGCCAAACGCCAAGCCATGCTGCGTTTCGAGCCAGCGCATGTACTTTGCCATGTTGCAGGACTTCACCGCACTCGGTTCGGGGGTGTAGAGCACCTGCCCCTCTTGCACGCGGACCTGGTGCTCCGCATCTTTTTGCTCATCGCGATTCGTCATCGGCCCTCCTGCTCGAGTTGGTCAGCATGCCGAGCGCTCGGCGTTGCGCTGGCAGAACACGACTGTCTTTGCGTCGCCAGAGGAGCCCGTCGAGCACGTAATGGGTAGCTTGCGGCACCATCAACAGAGGCACGACGAAGGCGAGCAGCTCCGGGCCGAGCTCGATAGCGCTTTCACCGAAGAGCCAAGCTCGCTCGTGAAAGACCAGCTGGTCCCACAAGAGCTCCTCAGCGAAAGCCAAGCACACCAACAGCAGCAAGAACAATGTGAGCCCTCTGGTGGCGGCACCGAGCCAGAGTCCAGCGCCTGGCTCGCGCTTTCGAGCGCTGGTATAGGCCCAAAGCAGGGCAAAATAGGGCACTCCGTGGACAATCACATTGGTCACCGTGAAGGCGAAGTCGCTGTTGGTGAGAACAATGCCAACGTACCAGACCGCTGCGGTCGACGCCACGACCACGACCTTACCCAGCTGTAGGCAGCGATCGACAGCCAGCAATACGATTTGACGGATCGAGAACGCGGTCAGGGCACACCACCAAAAGACCTCGAACCACGGCAGTGCGATGGCTGCCCATTCTCCCACATCGATGAAATCTCCTTGCACGAACCATGCAAACTCGGTTTGCCGCAAGTGCGCATGCCAATGTAGCAGCGGGTAAAGCGTCGCCATGTACACCGCGGCATTGTCCAGCCAGCGATCGAGCGAACCCTTGAGCCTGCTCTTGGCGCGATAGATCGCCACCCAGCCCACCTGCTGGCGGATGAAATGATAGACGGCCATGTAGGCGAACACTCGCCAGAAGGTGAGCGCGCTCTGTGAGTACAGTGCGTACCCCATCACGAAAACCAGCGAGGGCACCAAGGCGTAGCGCCACGGATGACGTTTGAGCTCTGCCGGATCGAGGTAGGTGCGAAACAATGTCGCATAAACGTGGGCCACGTCGATGGCCAGCACGAACAAGAGCCAGCCCCACTCGGGAAACGGCTGTTCATCGAGCCCAGTCCAGCTGCCTACGACCACGAGCGCCAACGCACACAGCGTGCTGCCCAAAAACAGGCCGAGATCGATGCGGGGCGTCCAGAGCCAGGGCCCGTAGCTCACGCGGCTGGTTCCAGCGATTTGAACAGCGGCCGTCGTCACCACAACCTCGCGACGATGTTAGCGCAACCGGGCTGCCTCATCAGCCCGCCAGGGGTTCTGCCGGTCTGCCAAGGGCTTCCAGCACGCGTTCGGCGGCCAACACCCCGCGATCCTGCGCCTCTTCGAACAGCGCCATCCCGGACAGGTCCGAGTGCGCGAAATGGACTCGCGCAGGGCCTGCTTGGGCCCGCGTTCGCTCCTCACCCCAGATGAAACCGGGAGTAGGTCGCACCATGGCGTGTCCCCACTTGTAGATGTCCACCCGCTCCACCAGGTCGGGCAAGTCGGGGTGCGCGCGCGATAAATCGACTACCACTGCTCGGGCTGCCTCCTGATGGCTGAGCGCCAACAGAGTCTGTCGGTCCTTCGCGGGATCGGGACCCGTGAACGGCAGGTAATAGGTCCAAACGTTCGGCCCTACGTCGCGCAGCGCCTGGTGCCCGGCGCTCACGTAGCCTAGTGACGGACTGTCAAAAAGCACGTTGTCCCAAGCGGGGGGTGCACCCACGTTCTTGGGCGGACGCCGCACGTGCAGATTCGCGACCATCCACGCCCCGTAGCTGAAGCGCTCGAGATGCCGTGGCCGGCTGTCGCGATACGATCGCAGCACACGCGCGACCACGAACTGAGGGATGGCCAAGATAGCGTGATCAGCGACGAAGCGACGCAGCTTGTCGGCTTTCACGTCGAATACAGCGATTTTTACGACTTCGCGTTCAGCAACGACGTCCGTGACCAGATGATTCGTGAGCACCCGATGCTTGGCTCCGCTCGCCAGATGCATGACCAAACGGCCATTCCCTTCGGGCCACGTCACGAAGGGCTGCGACTCGGCGCCAGCATTGGCTCGGCGGGCACAGAAATAGAACAGGAGCGCCCAGGCGCTGGTCTGTTCCAGGGTCATCCCATAGTCGTCCCGACACGCCAGCTCGAGGTACCAAAGCACTCGCTGTGAGCGAATTCCCAACTCGGCCAGCCAGCTCTTGGCGGACTTCTCGTCGAGCTCGCGGAAGGTGGCGTCGTCGCTCGAAAAGCGCATCGGCAAACGAAAGCCTTTTTTCCCCTGCCCATCGCGCAGGCCCGCCCAATGCCTGACTCGAGCTTCGAATGTGGACAGCTCCTCCAGCTCCTGCTGCGAAGCGCCATTCGTCGGAAACAAACCCGCGTGCCAGCTCCCATCGTAGAACAAGCGCTCGACGGGTTCGCGGATCCGAAAGCGCTCGCGAGCGCTGACGGTGTCGCCCGCCTCCGCGAGCACGTTCATTTCCGCCAGCAGCGCCTTGAGGGCGCGATTTTGCGGGAGCGGCACGGGCACATAGTGCGCGCCCCAAGGATATGGCACCACAGCGTCCGTCCCATAAGCAGATGTACCCCCGGCTCGTGGCTCCAAATCGAAAATGCGGTAGTCGTGGTAGTCGCTGCGCCGCAATCGCCAGCCCGCGCTAAGCCCTGCGGGGCCGGCACCCACGATGGCCACGCCGATCCGCTCGGGCGAACCTGCCGCGCGTTCGTACCAGGCGTCTCGCAATCGATGACCTACTTCGTGGGAGACGCCCCTCGTCTGTCCAGCAAAAGTCTCTCCAGCGAAGTTCTGCTTGAACTTGCTACAGGCTTGCCCCGTCATGGGCGCGGCCAGCATCAAAGACAATAGATCTCGACGGGATACGGTCATTTTGGGTTAAGGTCGCAAGCCTGGACCTGCTCGAACCGCCTTCATGGTCCGGCACCCAGGACCGAGTGTGTAGCATGAATGAGCATAGAGCCGACAACCCTCTGGTTGCTCTCGTACAACCCATTCCTTTCGATCGCATCAGCGCCAGGCACGTGGTCCCAGGTGTCCATCAGTTGATCGCGGAAGCGGATCGAGCTCTGAACGCGATCGGCCAAGCTACGGACCCTCCCAGCTACAAAGGTACGCTGCTTGCCATCGAACGGGCGACCGAAAAACTGGAGTATGCCATGGGAGTGGTCGAGCACCTGGAGTCGGTGGCCACCACGCCGGAGTTTCGCGCCGCCTACAATACGGTGCTGCCCAAGGTCAGCGCCTTCTGGTCGGGTCTACCGCTCCGAGCTGGGCTGTGGCAGCGCCTCGTTTCACTTGCCCAAAGTGAAGAGGCCGCCCGACTCGTCGGCACTGAAGCACGATTGCTCAAAAAGACACTGGATGACTTCCGGCGACACGGTGCCGAGCTCGACCACGCGAGAAAGGCCGACCTCAGCCGGATCGATCAGGAGCTCAGTCAGCTCACCACGCGCTTCGCTCAGCATGTGCTCGATGCGACCAACTCCTTCGAGCTGATCATCGAAGACCCCGCCGAGCTGTCAGGCCTACCGGAGTCCGCTTTGGCCGCAGCCCGCGACAGCGCAGCCCTGAAGGGAAAGCCAGGCTATCGCTTGACGCTGCAGGCGCCAAGCGTGGCTGCGGTGATGAACTACGCCGATAGCTCGAAGCTCCGGCGCACCATTTGGCGCGCCTTCAACCAAAGAGCCACGAAGGGCGAGCTCGACAATCGTGGCCTGGTCCGCGAGATCTTGAACCTTCGCAGGCAAAAGGCCAGGCTCCTTGGCTTTGCCAACTTTGCCGACTTGGTGACCGAGGACCGCATGGCCAAGAGCGGCAAACAGGCTCAGGCGTTCGTCGAAGAGCTGAGCGAGCGCACAGCCCCAGCGTTCCAACGTGAGACGGAAGAGCTCAGACATTTCAAACATCGACTCGAGGGCTCTTCCGGGGAGCTCGAACCTTGGGACGTCGCCTACTACGCCGAGAAGCAACGCCGCGCGCTCTACGATTTCGACGAAGAAGAGCTGCGCGCCTACTTTCCCGTCGAGCGCGTGTTGGGCGGCGCCTTCGAGATCGCCGCGCGCTTGTTCGGCGTACGCATCGAACCAGAACCGAATCTGCCGGTCTGGCATCCCGACGTCAGGACGTACCGGATCGTAGAC
>CBFGRJ010000297.1:0-9190 GCA_965651135.1 uncultured Myxococcales bacterium | reverse complement strand
AATGGATAGCCTTTTTGGATGCTGACAATGGCGAGCCGCTCGGCGGTGCCTTCCACGACTGGCAAGAACCGCCGAGCGGCTGCTGGGGTTGGAACCCACGACATTGCGAAGCTGAGCTAAAACGGCTGACTTGCGACGATCCGGACTGAGCGCCGGAGGCCGCACCAAGAAAATTGAGGGGCCCGTGTCGATCTGAGGGCGCCTGCTTCGTCGTCTCTATGTAGCGGCGCCAGGCCCGATGGTGGGCCAGCGGACCGACTCAATCCGTGAACTTCCATGGCCCACACCATTCACCTGCCCCTCATGCTGAGCCTGACGCTGCTCGGCATCTGCTTGGTGCACAGCCTGCGCAAACTGCTGGCGCGCCCGAAGACCTCCGACGGGATCCGCCGGTTGGGGCCCTACTGGCTGACCGCCAAGATCGGGCAAGGCGGGATGGGTGAGGTGTATCGCGCCTGGCACACCAAGCGGCATCAATGGTGTGCGGTCAAAGTGCTGCCCGAGGGGGCTTCGGTGAGCGACCGTGCCCGCTTCGAGCAAGAGATCCGCCTCACCAAAAAGCTGCACCACCCCAATACGATTGCCATCCATGACCATGGTCTGGCAGCTGACGGAACCCCCTACTACGCCATGGAGTTGCTCGAGGGTGCCACCCTGGAACGCGTGGTCGACGCACGGGGAGCGCAAGCGCCGAGCAAGGTGATCGATATTTTGCTTCAGCTGTGCGCAGCCCTCGCTGCAGCACATCGGGCTGGCCTGGTCCATCGCGACATCAAGCCCGACAACGTGTTTCTCTGCGCTGGGCGAGGCGCACGCGAGCTGGTCAAGCTGCTCGATTTCGGCCTCGTGAAGCAGCTCGACGGCTCGGCCCCGAACCAGACCTCGCAGTGCATCGTCGGCACACCGCTCTACCTGTCACCCGAGGCGATCAATGCGCCCGATCAGGTTGGCCCACGCAGCGATCTCTACGCGCTCGGCGCCGTTGGCTACTTTCTGCTCACGGGAGCGCCGGTATTCGCCGGGAGCAATGCCATCGAGGTGTGCCATCAGCACTTGCACGCCGTACCCGAGCGGCCGTCGCTGGTACGCGGCCAGCGCCTCGACGAGGAGCTCGAGCGCATCATCCTGGCCTGCCTGGCCAAAGATCCGCTCGAGCGCCCGGCTTCGGCAACAGAGCTAGCCACCCTGCTGTGCCGCTGCGCGGACCGCACAGGGCAAGCGTGCCCAAGACCCAACACGGACGCGTGGCCGGTGTGCCCGCTACGCCCCACCGAGCTACCCGGGCTGGCAGCATAGGCCAGCGTCACAAGAGGCAGAGCCCACCTACACACAGAAGGCCCACGGTGCACGGCTCGTTGCAGCCGCCGCAATGGTTGGTGTCCGAAGAGGTGTCGACACAACCACTGCTCCCGCAATCGGTGAGCCCACCCGGGCATTCCACGACGCATTTTCCCGCGACGCAGCTCACCGTTCCACTGCTGGTCGTACAGCGGTTGCCGCAAGCGCCGCAATGGGCGACATCGCGCTGAAGGTCGACACACGTGCCAGAGCAGTCCTCCAATGCGCCCAGGCATTCGAAACTGCAGGCGCCGCGGTCGCATACGGGTTCGGCGTTGACCGGAGCGTCGCACGCCCGCTGGCAGCTGCCGCAGTGCGCCGGGTCCTCACTCACGTCCACGCAGGAGCCCGAGCACTCGGTGGTGTTGCCAGGACAATCGAGGGCACAGTCGCCGCCTTTGCAAACCTGGCCCATCGGGCAGACAACGCCGCAGTTTCCGCAATGGGCAGCATTCTGCTCGGTGTCGACGCACGCGTTGCTGCAGTTCTGCAGGCCCGCCGGGCACGAGATGCTGCACGCTCCTTCACGACACGCCACCGATCCGTTGACCGGAGCGGTGCAAGCAAGTTCGCAGCTACCGCAGTGGTCCGGGTCGCTCTCGAGATCGACACAAGCGCCGTGACACAACTGCATCCCGGTCGGGCAATCCGATGCGCACTCGCCTTTCGAGCACACCTCGCCAGGGGCGCAGGACACGTGACAATCTCCACAATGATCGGGGTTGGTCCGGGTATTGACGCACGCATTACCGCAGCGTTCGTACCCCGGATCGCAGCTCACCCTGCACACCCCATCCACACACGAGGCGCTGGCGTGAACGGGAGCGCTGCAAGTTTCGGAGCATGCGCCGGTGCTCGTGCCAGCCCCTACGGTACCGCCCGAGCCAACGCTCGAAGCATCGCCATCGGAAGGGACCGCACCGGCCCCGGCAGCGCTCTGACCATCGTCGCCTCCCGCCGAACCGTTGCCCCCCATATTGCCCAACGCCTCGGAGGGCACACAAACATCACGCTCACGATCGCAAACGTAGCCCCGCGCGCAGGGGGGAGCTCGGCCATGATCACAACGCAAAGAAGGGGGTTGTTCGGGCAGATTGTTGGCACAAGCCGCCAGTAAGATCAGCGTCAAGGTTGGCGCAGCACGCATTGCGGTCCTCAGAATCTCCCGCTCCAAGTACCGAGGCAGGTCTTGGCGTCGCAGCCGAACCCCACGGCGGGCGCTCGCGCATCGCGTTTTGCACCGACCCACAAGAGCACCGCTCCCCCAATCGTCAACAGACCACCGACTCCGGCCAATATCCGCGCCGTGGTCTGATAGTCTTCGGCCGAATCTCGCGCTTCGACCCATTCGAGCTGGTAGGTGGCGTTCCTGGCGTCGCTTTGAGCGTCGCGACGCAGCACTTCGAACACACCCGCGCCCACCAGGGCCGCGCCGCCGGCGCCCACGACGGCCCACCTCCAAACGCCGCGACCTGGCTCGTCCTCACGCAGCGGTCGCCGATCGTGCGGGTCTATTTGCTGCGTGCCAACCTCTGGTGGCGGCACGGCCCGAGGCGTCAGCTGCAGCTCGACGTCGATGGCCTGCTCATCACCCAACTCGATCGCCTGCTCCCGCCCCACGTATCCGTCGTACTGCACGCTCACGCGGTGAGCGCCCAGCGCGAGCTCGCCGGTCCAGGGTGTGCTACCGCGAGCCGTACCGTCAATCATCAACGTTGCTCCCGTTGGGTGTGAGCGCACCGTAAGCTGCTGAACCCCCTGCTCACCGAGCAATGAGGCAAGCTCCGCAACCCGGCGTTCGACTCGAGCGGCATTGTCCGGCTCGGGCCCCCGTCGCAGGTAGTCGCGAAAGTATTCGAGCGCCCGGGCTGGTCGCTTCAAATGCTCGTAAGCCAAGGCCACGTTGAAAGCCAACCGAGGACTGGGAACCTCTCGCTCCGCAGCCAAGAACTCCTCTATGGCTTCTTGATAGCGTCCCGCGCGGTACGCGCTGATGCCACGCTGGTAGTGCGCCTCGGCGAGGTCTTGCGCGCCGGGCTGGTTGGCGGCTTGACGAGTTGCCGAGGCAGAGTTGCTCAGGAGTAGGCAAGCAAGCAGCAGCGCCAGGCCGAAACGAAGCGGTAGATGGGTCAATTCGGGCCTCAGTAGGGATCGAGCGGCTCGAGACCGATGATGCTGGAAGGACTAGGCCGCGATCGCGTGTCGCGACGACCGCTGGGATTGCTTACATCCGTGTGCGCTGACGCTTTGGGCTCACGTGCTGCGCCCTCCGTACCTCCGCTCGGCGCCCCAGGTGCATCGGCAAGCAACGGCTGAACCACCACGCCCTGCGACAAGGCGACGTCGGGCGGGCTGCCCACCACCTCGACCGGTTCCACCAACACGACCGCAGTCGATGCTGCGAGCGGTTTCGTCCCGAGCCGATCAGCGCGCGGACTTTCCTGGTGTTTTGCTCCGTGCAGGAGGGCGCTCTGGTGCGACGGTGTCGCGGGCTCCGTGGCCACTGCCTGCACGACATCAGCCTTGGTCGAACCCAGAACCATGAACAGCACCGTGAGAACCCACGCCGCCGCCGTTGTGCCCAGTCCAATCGTCAACGGCGACAGCGTGCGCTCACGAGGCCGTTCGGCGTCTTTCTGGGTGTCCTTCTGGATGGGGGCACCTGGCGTGAGCCATTCAACAGCCATCGAGTCGCGCCGCAGCCAGCGTGCCGACAGAGCGCTACCACAGACATCTTCGGTCACGCCTCGCGCGATCAGCCATTCTGCGAGCGCAAGCCCGAGCTCGTACATGGAGGGCCAACGGTTCTCGGGCGCCTTCGCCAACCCCCTATTCACTATTTGCCACAGCTCGGCGTCCTCGATGCCGAATTCGATGAGCGGCTTCGGGTCATCGTGCAGAATGCGCCGGCGCAGGTCGAGCCACTTCGGTTCTGAAAAAGGCACGACGCCGGTCAAACACTCGTACGCCATGGCGCAGAACGACCAAATGTCAGAGCGATAGTCGACGGTACCGAGTCCCTCAGCCTGCTCCGGAGACAGGTAGGCTGGAGTCCCGAGAATCGCCCCCGACTTCGTCAACGAGCGCGGGGTCAAGGAGCCCTGCGTGAGTCGAGCAATGCCGAAATCCAAGAGCTTGGGTTGCAGCCCCGTGCCGCTGGCGGTCAAAAACACGTTGTCCGGCTTTACGTCCCGGTGAACGACACCGTGCGCATGCGCGGCCATCAAAGCATCGGCAATGGGCAGCAGCACCCGGAGCGCACGCTCTGGCGCGAGTCGCCCAACCTGGACCAAACGATCGGCCAAGCTCTCGCCCTTGAGCAACTCCATCACCAAAAACGGATTGCCATCCGGTGCCTGCCCCAGATCGAGCACGCGAACGATGGCCGGGTGCCCCAACATGGCCGCAGCTCGAGCTTCTCTGAAGAGACGCTCGGGCAGTGAACGGTCCCTGCTGTCCGGGTGAACTATTTTGATGGCGACGGGTAGGTCCAAGAGGAGGTTCTGCGCCTGCCAAACCGCGCCCTGCCCTCCTTCTCCCAGGCAGCGTTCGAAGCGGTATTTGTCGCCAATCACGTCGCCGGGAGCAATCTCTCTTTGGGCCGTCCGCAGCGTGTCCAACTCGACCATCACCCGTGCGGCTCAAGCACAGCGCGTGCCGGCAAACGCATTGCGGACATTTGCGACACAGGGGCGACCAGTTTGCCCCGGCCGAGCCTTCGTCAGAGCAAGGTTCTCGCGCCGTTCGCGAGGAAGGACCGCGCGCGGCGCAGGCGAGTCTTGACGGTCCCGAGTGGCAGCCCGAGCTTCAATGAGATTTCGGGCAGCGACATCTCGTGAAGCTCGTGCAGCATGAATACGGTGCGCGCGTCCACATCCATGGCGTCGATCACCGTGGTGATCGATAGCAGGGCCTGCTTGCGGAGCACGAGCTCGTCGGGGCGCACGCTGGGTGTGGTCTCCTGAACGACCCCGTCGTCCCCCACTTCGTTGCGACGCCGGTAGGAGCGGCGCGCATGGCCCGCCTCACGCTGCGCGACCGTATGCAGGAAGGCTCGCTCTTTGTCAGGGATAATGCAGTTGACCTTTCGCAGCGCGATCAGAAACACTCGTTGCGCCAGATCGTCGATGTCGCCATCTCGTACCCCCGCGCGATACAGCACATTGACGACAAAGCCGAAGTGTTGGCTCATCAGTCGTTCGAGCCGCTCGAATTCGGAGCGACCACCGAGAGCGAGTGCATCCAAGAGCCACGAATTCTCCGGCCCTGACGTGCTGGCGGGCTCGGCGGTCTGGACCATGCTCGCACTATACCCGCCTCCGAGAGGGGCGCAACGCCACTAGCTCGGGCATTCAGCCCATTTTTCGAATCGACGCCCGACCTTCGGAAGGCGAAATCCAGCGCCTATTTTTCGGGCATTGGAAACAAGTCTCTGCGTCCAGTCTGCCTCACGCCTACCTCTCCGGGGCTTGGCCCGCCCTTTGCTGCAGCCCCCTCATCAGAGCCCTGCATCAAGGAGCGTGTCATGGCCCTCTTGGACGACCTACTGACGATCGAAACGCGGTTTTGGACCAAAGGAGCCGACTATCACCGGGAGCACGTGGACGGGCAGTGTCTAGTGGCCTTTGGGCAGCTAGCGGGGGCGCTGAGCAACGAAGAAATCGCAGCTACCGTGAGAGATGGCCCCCGCTGGAGCCAACCCGACCTCAAGGTGAAGGGGCTCCTTCAGCCGCACCCCGGCTTCGCCGTCCTCACGTACGAGGCGAACGCCAAGCGCTCGAATGGAAAATCTTACGCTGCCCTGGTCAGCAGCGGCTACGTGCGCCGCAATCACAGCTGGAAGCTGGCGTTCCACCAGCAAACACCGATTCAGACCTCATGATCCTCGGCTGCCGAGGCTCGCCATCCATCGGCCTGTGGGGCGTGTCAGAATGCAACACGTCCCCCGAGATGCCACACTCGTGACGGCTAGCCGCGTTCGCGGGACTCTAGCGAGTGGCGCCAGCGTGGCTCTCACCTGCTTGGCTGTCTGGCGGCTGACGATGGGTGATCAGCGGAACGAACGAACACGACGTGATCCGCTGGGCCCTGACTCCACCTGCGCGCTTGTGGACTCGGAGAAGCTCCTGGTTTCCTGGCTCCCCCACCGGAATCAACAGCACCCCGCCTTCAGCGAGCTGCTCCACGAGTTGTCGTGGGACTTCTCTTGCCGCGGCCGAAACCACGATGGCGCTGAACGGGGCTTGCTCCCGCAGACCCTGGTATCCGTCACCCTGCACGACCTTCACGTTGTCGAAGCCGAGTTGTTCGATGACGGCTCGAGCGCGCGACGCCAGCTCCGGCACGATCTCCAGCGTGTAGACCTCCGCCGCCAGCTGCCCGAGCAACGCCGCTTGGTAGCCCGACCCCGTCCCGACCTCCAGCACCTTTTCGTCGCCAGCGAGCTGCAGGGACTCCAACATCAGCGCGACCATGTAGGGCTGCGAGATCGTCTGCCCGAAGCCAATGGGCAAGGCATCGTCGTCGTAGGCATGGTCGCGCGCCTCGCTGGGCACGAACAAGTGGCGCGGCACGGCATTCATCGCCCCCAACACTCGCTCGTCGGCAATACGCCTAGCGCGCAATTGATGCTCCACCATATTGACGCGGCGCATGCGCAGCTTCGAGTCGTCTAGTTGTACGGGTTGAACCATAGTCGTCCTGCGTTGCGTACCTGCGTACTTGCGTACCTGCGTACTTGGGTACCTGCGTAGTGCACGCCGCGTGCCACGCGCGGGTGAGCTGCAGCAAGACTGAAGGAGTCAGTCGAGTAACCCCAGCGACCTACACTCAGCGGTCGGGATAGGGATCGATCAAATCAGCATCGCCGATCCGTTCGCCATGCTCGGGTGACCGCGGCTGCCAGGGGCCCTCTGGATGCAGTGCATAGCGGGGTTTCCAGAGTGCCGGCTCGTGCGTTCGGACGCCCTGCACCGTCGCCGGGGGCAGCGCAGCACGCTTGGCGCGGGGCTCGGGCGTTATCGCGTGGGGCTCGCCCACCTCTGGCTGTACGGGTGGCTCGAGCGCCAACTCGACCTGCGGCGCGTCTCCACCCAGTGTCGGCAGCGCCAGGTTCATACGCTTCCAATGCCGCATTGCGGTGGTCACGTCCTCCTTGGCGGATTGGATGGTCACGAGGGTAGCCGCGTGGGCGAGAGCGACGTGGTGAGCCGCATCTCGAGCAGGCGGCCATACACCGAAGACAGCGGCGACCAGCGCCGCGGCCAAAGCCACGAGCACGGGGGCGCGCCACCGGCTTGCCCGAGGCCTTGGGAGCTCTGTCGGGACGGGTTCGGTCTCTGCGACGCCTCGCTCTGCGTCAAAGTCGTCGAGCTCGATGCAAACCGTCACCGGAACGTCCAGCTCGGCTTGGTTCAAGTCGGTCACATCATCATCGTCCAGGGCTTCGAAGCTCTCGACGCCTACCAGCCCCTCGAGCGCCGCCTTCAATTCCTGAGCGCTGGCAAACCGCTGTTCTGGCCGCTTCTGGAGGCATTTCAGGACGACGGCATCCAGCTCGGGGGGCACCTCCGGGCGCAGCGAAGACGGCGGCGGACACTCGGCCCTGACCGTTGCGATACAAACGCTTCGCACGTTCGGGCCGTCGAAGGGGACGCGCCCGGTCAGAAGCTCGAACAATACGATACCGAGCGACCAGATGTCGGCGCGCACGTCCACCTCTGCCGGTGTGACGATCTGCTCCGGCGCCATGTAATGCGGTGAACCGAGGCTTTGCTTCGTATCGGTGGCGTTCCCCGCGTCCAGACGCTTGGCGACACCGAAGTCGAGCACCTTGATCAGCGGCGCGTGTGTTGAATCGACTAGAAACAAGTTCTCCGGCTTGAGATCGCGATGCACGATGCCCTTCTCGTGAGCGGCGCCAATGGCATCGCAGGCCGCGAACACCAAACGAACGGCTCGTTCGATGGGTAGCGGCCCTTGCGTCGCCAGTAGGTGACCGAGATCATCGCCATCGAGCAGCTCCGTAACCATGAACGGTGCCCCGGATTCGATCCGGCCGATGTCGAGCACACCGGGCACGTGCATGCCGCGCAGTCGGGCCAGAGCGCGCGCCTCCTGCAGAAAGCGAGCGACCGCCTCCTGGTTTTGCCAATACTCAGGCTTGAGGATCTTGATGGCGATCGGTTGGTCGAAGAGCGTGTGCCACCCCCGATGCACGACCGCCATCCCGCCCTCTCCCAGTCGCTCACCGATGCGATAACGTTTTGCGATGGTGCCACCCACCGCTACCTGTTGCCGCCCTTCGCTCTCGGACGCTGCCTGTTGCACGAGCATGCCTTCTGTCGAATTCCTTCACGCTGCCACGAAGCAACCGCTGTGCCGCGCACCGCTAGCGTTGAAACCGCACCTTTCATGCTGCGAGAGTGAACCCGTCGAGCGAGGCATTTTGCGTCACACGGGGCCAACTGCGCCGGACACCGTGGTTTTTGGCGGCGATGTAGGTTCCGTCAAGGCGCGGCTAGCGCGTCGGGCAAACCCCAAATGTGATCGGCGCCTACGGGAACCGTCAGGCTGCTCCCCCTCAAGTCGCTGCCGAACGGTTGATACGGACCACCTAGACACTGAGCCAAGAACACCTCGCTCAGCGCCGTGAAACTGAGCCGGTTTTCCGGGCGAGCAAAACCATGACCCTCGTCCGCGTAGAGGGCGTAGACGACCGGAATGTTTTTGCTCCGCATGGCCTCGACGATTTGATCCGACTCCGATTGCTTGACGCGCGGATCATTGGCGCCCTGAGCAATCAAAAGCGGTCGCTGGATGCGTTCCGCATGCGTGAGTGGCGACCTTTCCA
>CBFGRJ010000296.1:0-9204 GCA_965651135.1 uncultured Myxococcales bacterium | reverse complement strand
GCATTCGCCAACAAGAGCTCGCGATCTTCTTCGGACAGCTCATCGAGCGGAATGTCGGCCTCGAGGGTCCGCGGTGTGCGCGCGTACTCCAGAAGCTCTGCTTCTTCGGCCTTGCTGGCATCGAAGCCGCACAAAAGGCCTTCGATCACTCCAGATTCTGGATCTTCCAGCTTGCCGTCGGCCCAGGCCACGGCGATCAGCGACTTGACGATGTTTCGTTCGGAAGGATTCATGCTGCCTTTCGTGGCCCGCACCTTGCCGCGGACGCAGTCTACGCACATCATAGCGAATTTCGCTCTCCGGCATCAGCCGCATTTCGCCTGAGCAATATCCAGGCTAAAACGGGACGGTATCGTGGAGGACGACGAGACGCTCGCCAGTCGCAGACTCGGCCACATCGTGGGAGGGCGCTGGACCCTCGAGCGCCTCTTGGGCACTGGGGGGGTAGGCGCTGTTTACGCCGCCACGGATGGGCTCGGTCAGAGGGCAGCCGTCAAGATTCTCCACGAAGACCTGGGTCGCAGAAAGGACGTACGCGAGCGCTTCCTCAGAGAGGGCACCCTCGCCAACCGCGTCGACCACGAAGGCGCGCTCCGAGTGCTGGAACAAGGCGTGACCGAGGAGGGCACGGGATATTTGGTGATGGAGCTCTTGGAAGGAGAAACCCTGACCCAGCTGATCCGAAGAGACGGGCCGCTCGGTGTGAGAGAATTGTTTGGCATTCTGGATCAGGTCCTCGATATTCTCATTGCTGCGCACGCGGTCGGGGTCATCCATAGAGATCTGAAGCCGGACAATCTGTTCATCACCTCGAACGGTAAGCTGAAGGTGTTGGACTACGGGCTTGCCCGCAGCCTTTCGGATATTCAAGGGTGCTTCAAAACGAAGACGGGACTGGCGCTGGGCACGTTGCCCTACATGGCGCCCGAACAGGCCCGCGGGCGCCGAGCGGAGGTCGATGGGCGCGTTGACCTGTTCGCATTGGGCGCCACTGCATTCCGTGTGCTGGCGCGGCGCAGGGTACACGACGCCGAAACTGAAGCGGAGCTGCTCTTGAAGATGGCCTTCGAGCCCGCTCCCAAGCTCGGTAGCGTGGCTCCAAGCGTGCCTGTAGCCGCGCAACGAGTCGTCGACCTGGCGCTGGCGTTCGCCAAGGAAGCCCGGTACCCCGACGCCATCACCATGCAACGCGACGTCAGGGACGTGCTTGCAGGGCGGCAACCCACACACGCTTGCGCGCGGCTCCAGGCTCTGGATAGCGCGACGCGCGTTGAACCGGCCATCGCGGTGGCGCCACATGGCGAGAGCAGTCCGCGCAGCGCGCCCACCGCACCACTCTCGGCGCGACTCGCCAAAACGGAGCCCCTACCCGTCAGTGCTTCCTTCACCGGCCCTGCCGGCCCTGCCGCCGCGCCTCCCGCGTGGGCACCTCCGCCACCAGTTGACCCGACCCAGGCGTCGCCGGCGCGTAGGGGCCGGCGACTCGTGCCCTGGCTGGCGCTCATCGCAGCGGTGCTGGCCGCCGGCGTAGGGCTCACCGTTTTGATGATCCAACCCGCCGACACGACCGCGGATGACAGCGTCCCTGCGCCCCAGCTCGCAGCGACCATTCCCCAACCCGTGCGAGCTCAACCTGGCTTCGATGCGCCGACTCCGCCAACGGCGGCCGCAACCGCCTCGGCTCACCAAAAGCTCGTGGCAGATTCCGAACCCGAGCCACCCCAACGGTCGCCACGCGCGAAACCTCGGGCGGCCTCGGTCGAGCCGGAACCCCAACCCCATGCTTCAACCGGCGCCACCGCGCCACCTGCGCCGAATCGGGCGGGCCCGACCGAAGCCCGAGCGACGCGAGTCACGCGACCGCTACGCCTAACGAGACCCTCGGACTAAGAGCGAGCTCAGGGCCAGAGCAGCTCGAGACTCGGGATCCGTACCAGGGCATCGTCCCCTTCTAGAGTCACCTCGAACTGCTCCAACCGGGCCCCCAGGCAGGGACCCGCACGGCACACACCGGTTTCTGGCTCGAACAGGGCGCCGTGGTTCCTGCACACAATCGCGTTCAAGCGCTCACTGTAAAATCGTCCCATACCCAGATCGAGATCGACGTTCCAGTGCGGGCAGACGTTCGCGAACGCCTTGAACGCCTGCTGCAGTCTCAACACGAAGCCTGCTCGTTCCACCCCGTGCCTAGTGAAGGAGAAAGCCAGCGTTTCACCGTGCGCGAGCTTTGCAGCTTCGCGCACTTTGACCACCTCGACATGCGTGCGCTGTGAATTCAACGTGAAACGCCGGCCTTACCCATGAGCACGATCAATACCTGTACATGGCCGACTTGAACGGCCCTTCCGGCGAAACACCCAGGTATTTGGCTTGCTTTTCGCTGAGCCTATCCAACTTGGCGCCCAACTTGCCGAGATGCAGGCGCGCCACCTTCTCGTCCAGGTGTTTGGGCAAAAGGTGCACGCCGGGCTCGAACTTCTCGTTGAACAATGCGATCTGCGCCAGCACTTGGTTGCTGAAACTCGCGCTCATCACGAAGCTGGGGTGCCCCGTAGCGCAACCGAGATTCACCAGCCTGCCGCGGGCCAGTACGATCAAGCGTTTACCGTCGGGGAAGATGAAGTGGTCGACTTGGGGCTTGATCGGCTCCTCCTTGATCTCGGGGTTGCTTTCCAACCACGCGATCTGGATCTCGCTGTCGAAGTGACCGATGTTGCACAGAATCGCTTCGTTCTTCATTGCCTTCATGTGCTCTGCACGAATCACGTCGCAGCAACCGGTGGCCGTAACGAAGATGTCGCCCACGCTGGCCGCCTCATCCATCGTCACCACCTGGTAGCCTTCCATCGCCGCCTGCAAGGCGCAGATGGGATCGATCTCGGTGATCAGCACGCGAGCGCCCAGGCCGCGCATGGCTTGGGCGCAGCCCTTGCCCACGTCGCCGTAGCCCGCCACCACCGCCACTTTGCCCGCGAACATGACATCCGTCGCGCGCTTGATGCCGTCGGTGAGCGACTCGCGACAGCCATACAGGTTGTCGAACTTGCTCTTCGTCACCGAGTCGTTGACGTTGATCGCGGGACACTTGAGTGTACCTTCGCGATGCATTTCGTAGAGGCGCAGGACGCCGGTCGTCGTTTCTTCGCTCAAGCCGCGAATCGGATCCGGGCCGCTGAACAACTCTGGATGCTTCTGGTGTACGACCTGGGTGAGGTCACCGCCATCGTCCAAAATCATGTTCGGACCCTTGCCGCCGGCAAATGCGGTCAACTGGCGTTCGATGCACTCGTAATACTCCTCCTCCGTCTCACCTTTCCAGGCGAACACGGGAGTCCCTGCTTTCGCGATCGCCGCGGCAGCATGATCCTGGGTCGAGTAAATGTTGCAGGACGTCCAGGTCACTTCCGCGCCAAGCGCCTGCAGCGTTTCGATCAGAACCGCGGTCTGGATCGTCATGTGCAAGCAGCCGGCAATGCGCGCGCCTTTGAGCGGGCTCTTGTGAGCGTATTCCTCCCGGAGGGCCATCAATCCGGGCATCTCGGTTTCGGCAATCTGAATTTCTTTGCGCCCCCACTCCCATTCGTTGATGTTGGCGACGCGATAGTTCTCTTGCTGAGTCATGGTGACGTGGTCTCCTTGGCGCCCAACACCCATCGTCCCGAACCGCGAATGTACCGGCCGGGCTCGACCGCCGAGCGCCGTGAAAGCTGAGATAGCCGACACCGGGACAATGGGGCGACCCCTTTGCCAGGTGCGCACGACCTGAGGTCGAGTTCTAGAAGTGTAAGGCGCCCATGGCGCCCAGGCGAGGCCTTCTTGGCCCCTTCTGGGCGCATTGTGGCGCCAATCCTGAGCCATCCTCGGCATTTATACTACCAGCCGACCGAGCGCCCCCGGGGCTTTCGTCCCACTGGCCAGCGAAAGGCTCTTCCCATCACGGGGGGTACTTCGAGTTAGACTCAACAGATGGATCGGTTTCGCCGCTTCGACGAAGCCTATTATCACAGGTTCTACGAGGCCCCTAAGACCCGGGTGACGAGCCCTCAAGAGCACGCCAACCTGGCCAAGTTCGTTTTTGCGTTCGCCGCCTGGAATCACCTCGAGATACAGAGTGTGCTCGACATCGGTGCAGGCGTCGGACATTGGAAACGCTGGATCGAAAAGAACGCCAAGGGCGTCAAGTACACCGGCACCGAAGTCAGCTTGGCCATGTGTAAGAAGCACGGCTTCTTGCATCGCGACATTGCGCGCTGGCGCGACCGGAAAAAGCACGACCTGATCATCTGCCAGGGAGTGTTGCAGTACCTGCCGGATCCGGACGTGGCTCCTGCCGTTGCCAACATTGCCGCCATGGCCAATGGCTTGGTGTACCTCGAGATCACCACGCGCGGCGATCTCAGGGAACGCTGCGACAAGGAGCGCACCGACGCGGACATCCACATCCGCAATGGCTCGTACTATCGCGGCATCTTGACCAAGCACCTGATCAACGTCGGCTGCGGCCTCTGGTGGCCCAAGGATCAGCCCCTGCCCTTTTACGAGCTCGAAACTTGTGCGCAGACCAAGTGAGCGCGAATCAGTCGAGGAAGCACGATGAGTAATGCTCGCAGCCTGATCCGCCCATTGGTCGCCGTGACGTGCATCGGTCTCACGGCTCTCGGACTGAGAAATACCTACGCGGACAACGCCGAGGAAAAAAAGCTCGCTGAACAGCTCGTGTGCAGCGAACCCGGTTGCTCGGCGCGGTTGATCTCGGAGTCGCGCAGCGCGATCGGCCAGTCCTTCGCATTTCAGATCGTAGAGACAAAGGCCGGGCGGACCCAGAGCTCGGGTGTGGCCCACGTCGAATGTGCGCGCCAGCTGATCTTCTTGGGCGCCTACCACTGCGAACGAAAGAACTAGGGCCGGTCCTGCTACCGCCGTTGGCGTATTCCTTCAGTTCAAGCCGCTGGTCAGGCCTTCGAGGCGCTCGAGGACGGACGAAACCTCTTCGGCATCCGCGGCATGGGGCAGCGCTCGAAGGTAAGCGCGAAGGTCCGAAGCCGCAGCAATCGTGGCACCGAAGCGCGCACACAATAGACCGCGGTCGCGGCGATGTTCGACGGCCTCCGGCAATAGCTCGAGCAGGCGATCGAGCGTGACGAGCAAATTTCGGTAGTCGCCGCGCGTCACGTAAATGTGCCGCAAATTGAGCAGCATACGCACGAGCACGTGTCGCGTCGGTGTCGGCGCCAACATGCTCTCGTCGAGCGCGAGCCTACCGCCGGTGGCAGCTGTCAGCAGCTCTTCGAGCTCGGTTCGCTGCAGTGATCGGCTGGAAAATGGATCCACGATCACCACGCTTTCATCGTCTTCGACCCTCACCAAAAAGTGACCGGGAAAGCCAACCCCCGCCGCGCGCACGCCGGCTCTTTGCGCCACCTCGACGTAGACCACCGCCAGGGATATCGGGATGCCCAGCTTGCGCTCGAGCACCCGATTGATGAAGGAATTTTCCGGAGTGTAGTAGTCCTCGTGGTTCCCGCGGAACCCGCAGTCGTTGCGCAGGTGAACGGCCAGAGCAATCGCTTGCGCCGGTGCGTCCAGCTTGTCGACCCCTTGTGCGATCAAGGGCGCGGCCAGTTCGTCGATGCGCTTTCGCTGTAGCTCGTGATCGAGGCCCGGGTAGGCATCACTCGCGATCCAGAGTGCACCTTCCAACAAGCCTGGCCCTGCCTGATCGCCGATGCGCACGTCCGTCAAAGCCACACTGGAGTATAGCTCGGTCGAGCAATGGAGCCGCCACGGTGGCTCCGTCGCACCCGCCATCACCTTGGCCTCACCATCGGTGAGCATCGACCGGCATGGGTGTGCAACATCATCGAGGCTCCACTTGCCCGAGGCATTTGGTGAGCGGGCCGATTCGCCCAGAGGCCACTCTTTTTACTGTACACAGGAACAGTGTACTGGTATTCAGTTCAGTAGTGCGCAGGCGGTCGCAGCAGCCAGCGGCCGCCCGCGTACCGACCCCGCTTTGGATCGCGGCAGCTCGAGGAGCACGGCAAAAGTGAAAGCAGTACGGTACCGGGTAGCGCTCGAAGAGGTCCCCGTCGACTTCTTCGCGGATCCCGACGGTGAATGGACTTACCAGGCCTTGGCAGAGATCTCTGGATGGGAGCTCGCGCAGGGCGTCGCGGTCGGCGCTTTGACAGCGCCATTTCGCGGTCATCCGGAGGGAGCGGCGGTGGTGACGCTCAATGCGCGGGATAGACCCTACGTCGTAGTGGTCGAGTGCCCGCCCAGAGCTCGAGCGGACCTGCACGATGCAGACTTCGGCGAATCTTTTCGCGCTGCTGGCTAACCGTTGGGCGTTGACGCGCCGCGATACGACAACGCCAGCCGTGGCGCTCTAACATCGATCACTCACAACGAGCTCTTGGCGACCCACTCAGCGAAGCACGAAGTTGCTCGTCTTTGCTCGACAGGGCTGCTCGACACAGGGCTGCTCGATACAAGCGCAGTTGTTCAGGTCTGAAGCGCGAAAATTTCAAGGTGCCTGCGGTGAAGGGTTCGCGCGACTCAATCGGTGTGGCAGGAGCGATCGCTCAACGCTGGTCTGTTAGACTGTTTGCTCGACCGCAGGGAGAGCAGCATGTCGCGAAGCATCGAGCAACTCGTCAATCAGCAAGTGTTACGTTGGATGCAGGAGCAACGCGTGAACACCGGGGCGCTCGCGCTTCAGCCACGTGAAGCTCAACGACCTATGATCACCATTTCGCGTGAATACGGCGCGCTAGGGGGCACGATGGGCCGCGGTGTCGCGCAAGCGCTCGGGTTTGGTTTTTACGCCCAAGAGCTAGTGCACGAAATCGCCAGACGCGCCGACGTCCGGCGCCAAGTGGTCGAATCGCTCGACGAGCGAAGTCAGAGCAGAATCGGCCGCTGGGTAAACGACATGATGACCGGCGGCATTTTCGCGCCGAGCGATTACCTGCGCAATCTCTCGCAGGTCATCGTGACCGTCGGTCGCCATGGCCGTGGCGTGATCATCGGTCGCGGCGCGCATCTGATCCTCGATCCCGCTCAGACGCTGCGCGTGCGGGCATACGCTCCCCTGGACGAGCGCGTGCGCTACATCGCGCGGCGCGAGGGCCTGAGTGTCAGCGCCGCCAGAAGAAAGGTACAGACGGTGGATGGTGAGCGCGCGATGTTCTATCAGCGCCACTTCAGCAATGTCGTCGATTCACCGCTCAACTTCGACCTCATGCTGAATACGGGCACGCTCGGCGTTGCCGAATGCGTCGATATCGTCGTACAAGCCTTCAAGCGGCGCTTCTCGGGGCCCACCAACTAGCCCCGCAGCCACCGCCTTCAATTGGCCGGGCAAATCAGCTGCAGAATCGAGACACAACCGACCTTTGGGCAGCACTTCTCCAGCGCGGCACAGCCCTGCAGGCTGCAGTGATTTTGCACGCACAGCGCGGTCTGACAGGGGGAAGTCACCAGTGACGCGCAGTCCTTCGCCGTCCGGCATTCGATGCAGCCGAGAACGGGATCACAGGTCATCGCGAGCGCGCCGTCCGGGCGCCCTTCGTTGCACGAGCCGTCGTTGGCCGTGAAGCGACAGAGACCATCGGCGCACTCGTTCACCGTGCACGGGATACCATCATCACAATCCGACGACTTGCAGCACTCGGACGCGCAACCGGTCGGGCAGCATAAAAGGCCGTCTTGATCGCACTGAGTGTAGCTGCACGTACCAGCGTTCGTGCACGTGGCCGCGCTGCACGCATCATCGTTCTTGCAGTCGCCATCGGTGACGCAGTCGGGCGGCTTGGCACACTCGCCTTGCTCGCGATCGCAGATCTCGGGCGAGGTACATCCATCGGTCGACTGACACAACCCGCCCAAGCAGCGGTCGACGGTACAAGCGATACCATCATCGCAATCCGAGGGCTCGAAGCACTCGCTGCAGGTCGGTTTTTCACTTTGTTCGAAGCATTGGGTTTTTCCGGGGCAAGACAGCGCGGCGTTCTCGCACGCTCCGCCCACGCAGCGGTCGACCGTGCACACCTTTCCATCATTGCAGTCGGCATCCCGACAACACTCCGCCTCGACGCAGCCGCCTAGCGTGGGGCAACACAGCTGACCCGAGGGGCAGAACCGGAACCGGCACAGGTTGCCTTCGCAGGCGTCGGCCGTGCAAAGATCCCCGTCTTCGCACTCGTCAGCCGTTTCACACGACCAGAGCGGCACGCAGTCGCTGCTCAGCGAACAGAATTCCTGTTCGGTGCAAGCCGCGTCATCGGGAATGGAGACACAGATGCCACTTTGGCAGGTATCTTCGGTACAGCCGACGCCGTCGTCGCAATCCACGTCGTCGCAACAGGCACCGCACACGCCGTCACAGCAGTGCTGTGCACCAGCGCACTTGGGCGCATGTTCACAGGTACCGTCGATCAAACACAGGTCGATCGTGCAAGGATCCGCATCATTACAATCCGCTGCGCTGGTGCAAGATTCTCCAGGCGAGCCCCCTTCGGCGCCGGCGCCTGCTCCGCCTCCACCGGCCCCCCCGCTACTGGTGCCACCCTGGCCTCCCGCGCCGCCACTCTCGTTCGGCGGCGTGGGGGTCGAGCTGAATGGCTCGCCACCGCAAGCGAAAAAGCCGCTGCACCACAACAGACTCAGGCAGGCGCCCAGACGTATCGTATGCACCCTTGCCACCAATGGACCACGTTGTTCGCTATCGTTTGAGGAACGCGCCCATGCGAGCGCCGAACCAAGTCACCATTCCGGTCAGGACCGCTAGCACGAACAGGACGATCGCGTACCCGGGCCAGGCGATTTCTTCCGGCCGACCACGGTAGAGACCCTCGTACAGGTGAATGGCCACGGTCGCCATCCCGTAGGCGGCCGCACTCGAGGCCACGGAGCCCCAGAGGCGCTCGGCCAGGTCCATGGAGCGAGGCGTGCTCCTCCAAACCTTAGCCGCCACATGCCGATACCAGAGCACGAGTGGCGTAATGAGCACGCCAGCGACGCCGACCACGATGGCCCAGGTCTCCACCTTGGTCAAGGTCTTGCCATCGCCAGCGAGCAGCACGGTGCTGCGAGCCACGTCGCAAAGACCCGCGAACAACCAGAGCGTGGCGACCACGCTCAAGACCACGATCATGGGCCGCGAAAACTTGGCTCCCTTGGCCAGGCCCGTGGTCTGCGCGA